>NZ_JAKMZC010000050.1:0-548 GCF_029890535.1 Vibrio sp. S/42/10
CTCAGAAGTGAAACACAATAGCGCCGATGGTAGTGTGGGGCTTCCCCATGTGAGAGTAGGACATCGCCAGGCTTTAATTTCGACTTATCTCGAAAGAGATGAGTCAACATAGTTTTCTGAGTGAAAACTTAGAATATTATGTTGACTTTCAAAGTGGAAAGCGTATTATACGCGTCCTGCTTAAGTGCTAAGGCACTGAAAGCGTTCTCTTTTTAGAGAACAAGCTCTTTAACAATTTAAACCTATCAATCTGTGTGGGCACTCGTTGATGAATATCAAAACGTTTTATCCTTTGGATAAAACAGTTACTTCGGTAACAAATGATTTCAATGAACTGAGTGACCAATACGTTTAACTACTTGTAGTTATTCGGCACAGTCAATTCATTACCATTCTGTTCCTATTTATTTAAGAAGGGAATGGTAATAGCTTTAAAATTACACTCTTTATTTATAAAGAATAGTTTTGAAGTCAGTATTCGTTGAGTCACAAAATCTTAAATTGAAGAGTTTGATCATGGCTCAGATTGAACGCTGGCGGCAGGCCTA
>NZ_JAKMZC010000051.1:0-544 GCF_029890535.1 Vibrio sp. S/42/10
GATGGAGCAGTTTGGTAGCTCGTCGGGCTCATAACCCGAAGGTCGTCGGTTCAAATCCGGCTCCCGCAACCACATTACAGCTACACGTTGATAGCTTCTTTGCAGTAAGAACTTAGTTTCTAGCAGAGAAGATGAACGGTTAGCTTATGCGATACTAGCTCAGTTGGTAGAGCGCAACCTTGCCAAGGTTGAGGTCATCGGTTCGAACCCGATGTATCGCTCCAATTTCTTTCTTAGGAATGATGTTGGGAATATAGAGTCATTAACTTAAATAATGCATCCGGACGCGGGATGGAGCAGTTTGGTAGCTCGTCGGGCTCATAACCCGAAGGTCGTCGGTTCAAATCCGGCTCCCGCAACCACATTACAGTTAGGCGCCATTTATTGCCCAAGGCAGTAAAAGCAGCGATTAACTAATGCGATACTAGCTCAGTTGGTAGAGCGCAACCTTGCCAAGGTTGAGGTCATCGGTTCGAACCCGATGTATCGCTCCAATTTCTTTCTTAGGATTGATGTTGGAAATATAGAGTCATTAACTTAAATA
>NZ_JAKMZC010000052.1:0-506 GCF_029890535.1 Vibrio sp. S/42/10
GAATACAAGACACTTGAATGTGTTTGTTGTGTTTATCTAATGAAAGATAAACATTGAGAACTTTTAAATTTGATTGAATTACTCGTAAGTAATCAATCAGTCAGCTTTCCAAATTGTTAAAGAGCATGAGACTTTAAGAACAGTGTTCTAAGATTCACATTTTCTAAAGACTCTCAGGGTCAAAGATACCAACCAACGACAAAAGAAGTGGTTTGGATATGTAAATAACCAAGAATATTTAGAGAATGGTGGGCGATACCGGGCTCGAACCAGTGACCCCCTGCTTGTAAGGCAGGTGCTCTCCCAACTGAGCTAATCGCCCACGATAGTTTCTTTTGTCTTCACTTTTAATAAAAGTGAAAATAAAAGCCATCCTTTACGCGGAGAAAGAATGGTGGGTCGTGCAGGATTCGAACCTGCGACCAATTGATTAAAAGTCAACTGCTCTACCAACTGAGCTAACGACCCAATGGTATCCCGTAGGGGAGTCGAACCCCTGTTACCGC
>NZ_JAKMZC010000005.1:0-345601 GCF_029890535.1 Vibrio sp. S/42/10
TTGCTACTTTTGGTAGAGATCAACAGAGTAGTTCTCTTAAAACACTCATTGAAGGCGCCTTGGCAGAGTGGCTATGCAGCGGATTGCAAATCCGTGGACCTCGGTTCGACTCCGGGAGGCGCCTCCATTCTCTTTCTTCTTTTTGTCTAGGCAAAGGGAAGAGTAGAAGAATGACAATGCGATACTAGCTCAGTTGGTAGAGCGCAACCTTGCCAAGGTTGAGGTCATCGGTTCGAACCCGATGTATCGCTCCAAATTATTCAGATATGGTAATTACGATATCTCAGTGTAAAAAGCATCAACTCAAAACCAGCGAAAGCTGGTTTTTTTGTATCTGAAAATTGATAAGTTTATTAATCTTTCTATCTTCAATGGGTTATATCAGTCACTTTTAGGTATGGGGCTAGCCTTGATAGCATCGAAATATGTTATCAAGGCTTAGCTATTTGAGGGAGTGTCGTAGTATTGATAACAGCTAAAAAGATCGTACTGCCGCTGCGGCAATGATTCCTGCTGCGATTGCTGGTAGAGGTTTTTTGACGACGAACATGACGAGTGCTGTAGAAAATAGTGCCGCTCTAGCTCCGTTGTCACCTTCTACGGCAAGAGGTGTTAGAAGGGCGACTAATACAGAACCTGACATCGCTGTAATAAAACGTTGAACACGCTCGCTAATTGGAACAAATGACATGACATACACACCACCCCAGCGTGTTGCTAATGTGACTAATGCCATTGCAATGATTATCAATAATGTACCACCAACATTTGTTTCGATATTCATGATTTCTTCTCCTTCCAACAAGCTCCCAAGATTCCACCTGAGATAGCACCAACTACAACATGGCTGTTTTCAGGTAAATACCAATATGCCAACATTGAAGATGCTGCTGCTGAGGTCCAAATAGTAAAAATTCTTAAACTTTTAGGTCCAACGACGACCATGGAAAGTAAAAAACAACCCATAACCATATCGAGACCAAGGCCGACAGGATCTTGGATTGCGCTACCAAAGTATATGCCAACCCAAGTGCCAATGATCCAAAACGACCAAAGTGCTAAACCACCACCAACGAGCAATCCAAAACCGGGCTCCTTCCTCCCAAATGCATGGAGTGCCATTGCCCAGTTTGCGTCCGAAGCTATCAACATCACACCATATCGTTTTGTCGGAGGAAGTTGACGTAACCAAGGATATAGTGTCGCCCCCATCAAAAGATGACGAGCATTGATCGCGAATACGGTAATAAGAACTGGAATAAGGGGTACTTCTGCTCCCCACATATCCAACGTAGCAAACTGTGAAGCACCTGCAAAAACAAGTGTGCTCATTAACATAGTTGGAAATGCATCTAGTCCAGTCTGTACAGCAGCAACACCGAATGCGAGGCCAAATACGATCACAAACATAGAAAGAGGAAGAAGCTGTGTGAAGCCGTTCCAGACGTCGATACGTGTAAACTCGTGTAACTCAGTCGAGGAGCGTTGAAGGTGTTGAGTATTTTTTGTCATAGAGGTACCTAGCCAGCAGGCAATGGGGCAGATCCATTGAAAGATCTTGTTGTTATTTTGTAAACTGCATGTTTAACATCAATTGGTTAGGCTTTCAAACGTTATGTCGTAGATAAAATACCTGATCGGTGGCGAAGGCCGAATCTAGAAAGCTTAATTTAATCAATAACATGTCCAAACTATTAAATAAGAAATCGAGCACGCGGCTCCCTGTTTCATTCTTCTAGGAAGATCGAATAGTTTTCTTTACCTATACATGAGGGTTTGCACTGTCACAAATTGTGTATAACTCAGGGAAGGCAGTATCTGAGTACGTGATTTAGACCAGATCAAGCTTAGTTTGAAGCGACTCATTACATCTTTGGAAATAGGCAACTGACCTAGATCACGGCAAGTTTGATTCGTTGTTTCAGAACCTTGTGATGCGTCTTGAGTTGTAAAATGTCTCTTCTCAATGTCTACGGTTACTAAGCAAACAAATACACCTGTTAACTGACCGAGATGTATGTAAATGGAGTGGGGGGAGTGTTGGAAAACAGCGGTTGTGATTCGAATCATTAAGTTATTCATATTTATACATAGTTGATCATGAAGCTGTAACCCTTTCATACCATATTACACTTCTTGTGCAATTAAATGAAAATGATTGTCATTCAATTATGTTGTTGCTAATCTATTGTGAAAATTTACAACACAATGATTGATGCACTAAAGTGTATATAAAACCCCGCTAAACCCTATCGAAACTACGGTTATTCGTTTGCTTTGCGTTAAAATTAAGCACATCTACCTCTTTTGTTCTACCCCTTTCGGGTAGTTCGATTTCGTAATTGATTTACATCATATTTTCATTTTCTTTCATAATTCATTATTCGGTTAGTTAAGAAATATATAACCTTCAGGAATTCTTATGAGCAAGATGAAGCTAGTCGTAATCGGTAATGGGATGGTAGGTCATCGCTATATCGAAGATTTAGTCGAGAAGACAGATGTTGCGAACATGGACATTACTGTGTTCTGTGAAGAGCCACGTGTTGCGTACGATCGTGTACACCTTTCTTCTTATTTTTCACACCATACTGCGGATGAACTTTCTTTAGTTAAAGAAGGTTTCTACGAGAAACACGGCATTAACATGCTGATCGGTGAGCGTGCAATTAACGTTAATCGTGAGAAAAAAACAGTTTACTCGAGCACTGGCCGTGAAATTCAATACGACAAACTTGTTCTTGCTACTGGCTCTTTCCCTTTCGTTCCGCCAATTAAAGGCAACGAAGGTAAAGACTGCTTTGTTTACCGTACCATCGAAGATCTGAAAGCTATTGAAGCAACCGCTAAGAATTCAAAATCTGGTGTTGTTGTTGGTGGTGGTTTACTTGGTCTTGAAGCAGCAGGCGCTCTAAAAGCACTTGGCGTGACAACACATGTGGTTGAGTTTGCTCCTAAGTTGATGGCTGAGCAACTTGACCTAGCTGGTGGTAACCAACTTCGTCAAAAAATCGAACGTATGGGCGTAAACGTACATACAAGCAAGAACACGCTTGAAATTGCTCCTGAAGGCACTGAAGCTCGTAACGTAATGCGTTTTGCTGACGGAACAGAACTTGAAACAGATTTCATCGTATTTTCTGCTGGTATTCGTCCACAGGACAAACTTGCTCGTCAAATGGGTTTGGGTATTGCACCTCGTGGCGGTATCGAGATCAACGATCACTGTCAAACAACGGATAAAGATATCTATGCCATCGGCGAGTGTGCGTCTTGGAACCAAACTTTCTATGGCCTAGTGGCTCCAGGTTACAAAATGGCGACTGTTGCAGTCGATCACATTGTAGGTAACGAAAGCACATTTGAAGGTGCTGACATGTCTGCGAAGCTTAAGCTTCTGGGCGTAAAAGTAGGTTCAATCGGCGATGCAAATGGTCGAACTCCAGGTTGTAAGAGCTACGTTTATCAAAACGAAGAGCAGGAAATTTACAAACGCCTAATCGTTTCTGAAGACAACAAGAAGCTTCTTGGTGCAGTAATGGTAGGGGATACTTCTGATTATGGTGATCTTCTTCAACTTATGTTGAACGAAATCGATCTACCAGAACACCCAGATGCATTGATTCTTCCTGCTCATGCGGGTGCAGAAAAACCAACCCTTGGCGCGGATTCTCTACCTGAAACTGCAGTTATCTGTTCTTGTTTCGATGTAACCAAAGGCAAGATTGCACAAGCGGTTGCTGAAGGTCATCACACAATTGGTGATATTAAAGCAGTAACAGGCGCAGGTACTGGCTGTGGTGGTTGTATCCCGTTAGTAACTTCAGTACTAAATGCTGAACTTGCTAAAGCAGGTGTTGAAGTAAAAAATGACGTTTGTGAGCACTTTGCTTACTCTCGCCAAGAGCTTTTCCATCTGATCCGTATAGAAGAAATCAAAACATTCGATGAACTACTAGAAAAATACGGTAAAGGCTACGGCTGTGAGGTGTGCAAACCTCTAGTGGGTTCTATTCTTGCTTCTTGCTGGGGTGAACACATCCTTAAGCCAGAGCTAGTGAAACTGCATGATACCAATGACAATTTCCTGGGTAACATCCAGAAAGACGGTACTTACTCAGTTATTCCTCGCATGGCGGGTGGTGAAGTAACGCCTCAAGCTCTAAGTGTTTTGGCTGATGTTGCGGCTGAGTACAACCTGTATACCAAGATCACAGGTGCACAGCGTATCGGTCTATTTGGTGCTCAGAAAGATGACTTACCAGCAATCTGGAAGAAGCTAATTGCTGCAGGTTACGAAACGGGTCAAGCTTACGCAAAAGCACTACGTATGGCTAAGACGTGTGTAGGCTCAACGTGGTGTCGTTACGGCGTTCAAGATTCAGTTGGCCTAGGCGTGATGATCGAGAACCGTTACAAAGGTATCCGTACGCCTCATAAGATGAAGTTTGGTGTATCTGGCTGTACTCGTGAGTGTGCCGAAGCGCAAGGTAAAGACTTAGGTATCATCGCAACGGATGCTGGTTGGAACATGTATGTATGTGGTAACGGTGGTATGAAGCCTCGTCACGCAGACCTACTAGCAAGCGACCTAGACCAAGAAACGCTGATCAAATACATCGATCGTTTCATGATGTTCTACATCCGCACGGCTGCGCCACTGCAACGTACTTCGGTATGGATGGATAACCTAGAAGGTGGTGTTGAATATTTACGTGAAGTCATTGTTGACGACAAACTTGGCCTTAACGATCAACTTGAAGCTGACATCGCTGGCCTAGTTGATAACTTTGCTTGTGAGTGGACTGATACTATCAACGACGAAGCTCAACTTAAGCGCTTTGCCCACTTCATCAATGCCGATGACCGTGATGAGAACGTTGTATTCGTTGATGATGGCCGTGAACAACACCGCCCAGCAACATTCACAGAAAAACACCCAGAAGCGAAGGGCGACATCCTTCACGTTGAACTGGTTTAATTGGGAGACGACATCATGGCATTTACCAAAGTTTGTAAGATCGAAGATATTATTCCAGGTACCGGTGTTTGTGCATTGGTTGGTGGTGAGCAAGTTGCTATTTTCCGCCCAACTAAAGCCGAAGAAGTGTTTGCTATTAGTAATACTGATCCGTTTTTCCAATCAAACGTTTTATCTCGTGGTTTAACGGTTGAGCACAAAGGTGAGCTTTGGGTGGCGAGCCCACTTAAGAAGCAACGCTTTAATCTCACAACTGGCGTGTGTATGGAAGATGAGAGCTTCAGCGTAAAAGCGTACAAAGTTCGCGTAACTAAAGGTGCGGTTGAAATCGCTGCTTAGTTTAACATCGACCTAGTCAGTTAAATCGCAAGATTCGATAGATCAAGGGTTCTAGTTCCCGGTATTGCCTTAATTCGGCAACTAGAACCTTTTCCTATCCAATTTTTACTTTTAACTTTTTAAGGACAACCTTATGTCTCCTGATTTCAAACCAGCTGAATTCGTTCAAACGATGATCGATGTGGGTGAAGCTAAAACAAAGACAAGTACGCGTGATCTTCTGATTCGAAGTACAATGGCAGGTATCATTCTATCTCTTGCTGTTGTTGTTGCTATTACAACTATCGTACAAACAGGTATTGGTATTGTTGGCGCACTAGTGTTCCCAGTCGGATTTGTTATTTTAAGTGTGATGGGTTACGACTTGGTTACTGGCGTATTTGGCTTGGCACCTCTAGCGAAATTCGACAATCGCCCTGGCATTACTTGGGGTCGTGTTTTACGTTGTTGGGGCCTTGTTGGCCTTGGGAACCTAATCGGTTCTCTAATTGTCGCTTTCCTTGTTGCAGTATCACTAACGGGTAATTTCTCCCTTGAACCAAACGCAGTTGCTCAAAAGTTCATTGCTGCTTCTACTGGTCGTAGCTTAGGTTTTGAAAACATGGGCATGGACGGGTGGATCACGTGTTTCGTGCGCGGCATCTTCTGTAACCTAATGGTATGCCTAGGTGTGATCGGTAACATGACTGCGCGCACAGTGTCTGGCCGTGTAGCGATGATGTGGTTCCCAATCTTCATCTTCTTCGCACTAGTCTTTGAGCACACAGTAGTAAATATGTTCCTATTCCCACTAGGTATGATTCTTGGCGCTGACTTCGGTATCGCAACTTGGTTGAACTTCAACCTTATCCCAACCATCCTAGGTAACATCGTTGGTGGTCTTTTCTTAGCATGTGTTCCTTTGTTCCTAACACACGCTAGAACTGCTCCTTCTCTAGGTGCTAAGTAATTGACTACCTCTGTTGAATAGAGCTAGCAGTTAAAACAAAATTAATCAGCCCCTCGCATCATGTTTGGGGCTTTTTTGATCGTATTTCGAAGTTAAGACTTAGCCTATTGGGAGGCCTAATAACCATCGATGTTAAGGGAATCGATGATCTATTAGGGCCGTAATAGATTGTTTTGTTATATAAACTTCTATCTTGTTTAGAATTAATCGTGAAGTTTTATCGAAACAACTGGTAGTCTAGAGGTAGGGATATTGGTAACTCATAGAATTTTGCTGTGGGTGGCTAAACAGAATTAAGCTTGAAATATAACAAGCTAACTTTCGGAGCAAAGCATGTCAGAAGTATCGCCATCGAATGTTAATACAGGAAACAAAGGATTTGTTTCATTAGTGGGTGCGGGTCCAGGTGATCCCGATTTATTAACGGTTAAAGCGGCGCGTGTTATTCAACAAGCCGATGTTTTGGTTTACGACCGTTTGGTATCAAAAGATATCTTGGCTATGGCAAACTCAGAGGCAGAAATGCTGTATGTGGGCAAAAAGCTAGATCACCACTGTGTACCACAAGATCAGATCAACCAACTACTTGTTACTAAAGCGCAAGAAAATAAGCACGTAGTGCGCCTTAAAGGTGGAGATTCGTTTATCTTTGGGCGTGGTGGTGAGGAGTGTGAAACACTTGCCGAAAATGACGTAAAATTTGAAGTCATTCCTGGCATTACCGCTGCAGCTGGTGCCACTGCCTATGCTGGTATTCCACTGACGCATCGAGATCATGCGCAAAGCGTTCAGTTTATTACGGGCCACCTGAAGAAGGATGGCGAAGATATTGACTGGCGTTCACTTGCTCAACACAACCACACCATCGTGTTTTACATGGGCTTAAAAGAGAGCCCTAATATTCAAAAGAATCTGTTTGAGAATGGTATGCGTGCTGATATGCCTGTTGCCATTATTGAAAATGGTACACGTAAGGAACAGAAGGTGTTTCGCGGTGGGCTAAGTGACTTGGCGAATTTAGCTAGTCAGGCAAAAAGCCCAGCTTTGATTGTTGTAGGCAGTGTCGCTCAACTTCATGAAAAGCTAGCTTGGTTTAAAGAACAAGTTTAGCGTGTAACTGGTAACTGGTAACTGGTAACTGGCTCAATGCTTAATCAAGTCAATAGATAGCCGACTTGCTCTCAGGTTGACTAAAAGCGGATTAAATACTGCAGCGGCTATTTTGTCGCTGCATTTCTTGCTGTCTCATTGGCATCTCGTCAATGAGGTTGGTAAGCAAATTCCAATCTGTTTTTCCATTCCATCTATGTTTTTCTTTTCCGTCTTTTCCTATTAAAACAGCCGTATGTGACCCTTTAGGGATCTGATAGCTGCTGGTAACGGCCTTTAGATTGAACTCTTCATTTAGCCAAGTCGGAACGGTGTAACCACTTTCTGCAATTACCATGACGACGACATCTCGCTCGTCCAATTGACAATTATTAATTAGAACTTCGTTTAAAAAGTCTTTAACCACTGAGTCTTCAGTGGGAGCAAAATAAATCACACTTCGATGTGGTAAAACTTTTGAATGAGAGTAGGCAGGATAAGCAAAGGCCGAGTTGATCGTTAAGCTCATAATTAATACCGTACTGATAGTCAGTAGTGTTAGTAGCGAAAACCACCAACTTGTGTTGTATGAATCGCTTGTTCCTCGCCATCGGCTTGGTAGGACGATGTTTGAGAATGATTTGAGTATCTGTCGTTGTTGCATAGCCAAACTCCATTTAATAAGCCTTTGCTCAAGAGCGAACTAACAACTCTCTCTATAAAGTGTAGAATCCAACACCACTACATTCCAATTCTATCGGGGAACATCGAGCATAGATCGCTTTGGTATAGGTGAACTTACGTTAACGATAGCCAACAGGTTCATTTTATTAAATAAAGCGACTCGCATTTCACAATTGAATAGAATAGGGTATACGGAAAATCTAAAGGTATGAATTTATGGAAAATATAGCAATTTTGGTCGACGTTCAGAACGTTTACTATACGACACGCGATAAATACCGTTCTAACTTCGACTATAACCAGTTTTGGTATGTTGCCACGGAAGGACGTAACGTAATTGCAGCCAATGCCTACGCTATCTCTAGTCAAGATCCTAAACAGCGTCAATTTCACCATATTCTTCGCGGTGTTGGCTTTAATGTGAAGTTAAAACCGTTTATCCAGCGCCGAGACGGCAGCGCAAAAGGGGATTGGGATGTAGGCATTGCGTTAGATGCGATAGAACTTGCCGAGACGGTTGATACAATTGTTTTGGTATCAGGTGATGGTGATTTCGAAATCTTGGTTGAACGAATTAAAGAGCGCTTTGGTAAACCTGTTGAAGTATACGGCGTTCCCGGATTAACGGCTCAAAATCTTATCGATTCTGCCTCAAAATTTGTACCGATTGAAAAAGATTTCTTACTATAAGAGAAATCTCGCATTTTATAATTGAAATCAATAATAACGATAATTAGAATGCAAACTATTATTATTTATCGGTTTGTATGATGTCGCGCGTTTTAGTTGTTGATGATGATATTCAGTTATGTGAATTGTTGGGTGAAGTGTTGGAGAATGAAGGGTATCACGTCGATACCGTTCATTGTGGTGAGTCTGCGCTTGAGTTTATCCAATCTCATCCCGTTGATTTAGTCTTGCTTGATGTAATGCTACCTAACCTCAGTGGGATACAAGTGGCAAGACGCATTTGTCAGCGTTTCGCAACGCCCATTCTCATGTTGACGGCTCTTAATGATGACGCTTCAATGTTAGATGGTTATCAAGCTGGCGCAGACCAATACATAGCCAAACCTTTCAACGTTCCTGAGTTGTTGACTCGCATTAAGGTTATCTTACGAAGAGTAGGATTTGAACGTCAGAGGCAATCTTTGGCTTCATCCAATCAGGGATTAGGCGAGCAGTTGGCTCGTTTACCGTTAACCGGTACTGAAAAAGACTTGCTCGATTATCTCGTTAAAAATGATGGCATCGTTGTCTCCAAATCTGATCTCCAAATCCATGTACTTAAGAAAGAACTGTGTCCTTTTGATCGTAATTTGGACATGCATATCAGCAATATACGCCGAAAGCTTGTGCAGGCGGGCTTGTCAAAACAACATATTAAAACTGTTCGTGGTAAAGGTTACAGTTACCTAGAGTCGTTAGGAGCATGAGTAAAAAACTGCTGCGTTGTCCTGACTTTATCGCCAAGCGTAAAGATGGTTTAACATTCCAACTTTTCTCGTACCTGACGATTATCATTATCAGCATTTTTATTTTCCAAGCTGTAGCTGAGAAGGCCTTGATGAAGGCATTACTAAAAGTCCCAGACTCTGTGAAGCACGAGATGCTAGACCTCGCATATCAAGCTAATGTGTTAATCGAAGAAGGGGACATGGATGAACTTGCCGACTGGGCAAACGCTCAGCAGTATTACCTATTTGTTTTGGGAAAAGACAATCACCCGATCACACATAGGCACATGCACCCACACTTTGAATTCAAGTTGCGTTTCTTAAGAACGTTAGATCATCAATTGGATGCCGTTGTGAATCGGCCGATATTTGGCCTACCTTTAAATGACGGTAAAAGCCTAGTTATCCAATTACCGCACCGGTTCCATCCCGCTAAGTCGTTTGGTTTGTACTCGTCCTTAATGAAGGTCTTTATCGCTTTCATCATCCTGTCTTTGTTCTCTTTAATTATGGCGCGTAGGCTACAACAACCTTTGGATCGTTTGCGAGAAGCGAGTCGACGTTTAGCGGAAGGTGACTTCTCGGTACAAGTCGTCTCTGAATTGAAATCAAATACACGAGAATTTAATGAATTAGCAGTGGATTTTGATCACATGACGTTTGAGATCAAATCTCTCGCAGAGAAGCAGCGTCGATTAATACGAGATGTCTCTCATGAACTCAGGACTCCATTAGCAAGGCAGAACCTCGCATTGCACTTATTGCGTAATAAAGTTGATGAGAAGAGTATAGGCTTACTAGATCGTATGGAAAGCGAAACAGAAGAGATGAATAAGCTGGTGGGCGAAATACTCGAGTTTAGCCGCTTAGAAACCTCTCGTTATGATTCTAAATTTAGCCTGATGCACCTCGAGCACTATTGCTCGATGTTGATCGCGCAGATGCAAAACGACTTAAAACCGAATCAAACTTTGGTTAGTGATCTAACGATGCCTACGCCGATGGTTAACGTTGATGAGCGACTGCTTTTAAGAGTTATTGGAAATTTGGTTGGTAATGCTATTAAGTACGCTGGCGAGAATGCTCATATCGTTATATCAACGCGCGAACTCGTTATCGATAAAAGTTACAGTGTCATATGTGTCGAAGATGATGGCGAAGGCATTCCTCATAGCAAGATTGCAGGCATTTTTGACCCGTTTACACGGATAGAGTCAGCCAGAGATAAACAATCCGGTGGTTACGGCTTAGGCCTTGCGATTGTTAAAGAAGCAATGGGCGTGATGAATGGGCACGTTACTGCTGAGAATAGAGACAGTGGAGGCCTTAGAGTAAACCTGATGTTCCCAATCGCCGATTAGCTGCCCGTCCCTGTAAAACAATACACAATAAAAAACGCCACTGCAGATGCAGTGGCGCTTTATTTTTATCAGCTAAGGCATAGCCATTAATTACGCCTTAACTTAAAAGCAAGAGCATCAAAGAAGCTAGATTATGCCTGTTGGCGTGCTAGTTTAACTTCTTCTTCTTTCTCGCCAGCTGCTGGGTCGTTAAAGCGAGCTTCGTCGAAAGAACCTTCAGACTTCGCAACGATGATCGTTACGGCACTATCACCTGTGATGTTTACTGCTGTACGAATCATGTCAAGAAGACGGTCAACACCCATGATAAGCGCGATACCTTCAAGCGGTAGGCCTACTTGGTTCAATACCATCGCCAGCATAACAAGGCCAACACCTGGAACACCCGCTGTACCAACAGACGCTAATGTCGCCGTTAGGATAACCATCAGGTAGTCACCCATAGTAAGGTCAATGTTGTATGCCTGTGCGATAAACGCTGTCGCAACACCTTGCATGATAGCCGTACCATCCATGTTCACAGTTGCACCTAGGGGTACAGTGAATGATGCTACTTTATTGTCTACACCCATGCGGTTCTTAGCTGTTTCCATTGTTACTGGAATGGTTGCGTTCGAAGAAGCCGTTGAGAATGCAAACATGATTGCATCTTCCATCTTACGTAAGAACGTAATAGGACTTAAACCGGTGAAACCTTTCAACATCGCACTGTAGGTAACCAAACCGTGCAGAAGTAGGGTACCAGCAAGCACTAAGAAGTATTCTGCTAAGTTCCAAATTGCACCTAAGCCAAGACCTGAAAACAGTTTTGCCATTAAGAAGAACACACCGTAAGGAGCTAGGTTCATTAGTAGCGCTACTAGCTTCATGATAACTTCATTCAGATCTGAGAAAACCGCAGCGATACGTTCGCCTGGCTTACCTGCAGCACTAATAGCAATACCAAACAACACGGCAAAAACGATAACTTGCAGTGTTTTTCCTTCAGCCATCGCCTGGATAGGGTTAGTAGGGAACATGTCGATGATGACTTGACCCAAAGATGGTGCGTCCGCTGACTTGAAAGAGCTTGCAGCAGTAAGATCTGCACCTGCTCCTGGCTGGAATAAGTTACCGATAGTCAGAGCCAGTGTGATAGCAACGGCAGTCGTACCGATATAAAGTGCTAACGTCTTACCGCCCATACGACCAAGAGTTGATAGGTCTTTCAGTGAGCTTGTACCACACACTAGTGAAACGAAGACTAGTGGAACAACAAGCATTTTCAAACTGGCGACAAAGATTTGTCCGCCTACTTCAAAGAGTCCGTTAACGATGTAGTTGTTAACAAATCCGCTGTCTGCAAAAAGAGATTGAATGGCAAATCCCGTAAATATACCTACGACCATACCGAGGATAACTCGTCCAGTCAGAGACATAGGTTTCTTGGTATTCATTTAGAACACTCCTTATTATTTATAACTTTGACACCTTTTCAAAGTGAGCAGGAGATTAGCAGTCGGTTGATTAAATCGAAAAACAAAAAATTGCTTAGGCATTATAGATGTGATCAAAATCACTGATAAATTTGTAAAATAAACAAGTGTAATCAAACTTATTCACTATTTATTTACATTTATCGAGGCTTTTATACATAAAAACATCGTTTCAAAGGTAGTAAATAAGATAGAAGGTTTTCTTATCGGTTTTGGGGTTGGATTGATGGAGCAAATAACCTTGTAATAAAGTGTTGTGCACTTATTTGTGAATGAATCATTAAGTCAGAGGATCAAATGATGTGTTGAACGACAATTTCTGGTGGAGAGGACAAAGTCTTTCTAAGCGCTTTACAAAACTTTACGAATGCAAAGAATGTAAATTTAATGCAAATGGTAATAATTATCACTTATATTCACCTCCGAAATGACTCAGTGGTACCGGAAACGGGACAACAACGGACACAACAAAATAAAAAGTGTTCGAATAAAAGAATAAATCGGAGTAAAGGACATGTTTTCAAAGAGCCCATTGGCTTTAGTGATCGGCGCGGTACTAGCTTCACCGGCAGTACTGGCAGAAACAGTAAAAACAGATGAACATATGGTTGTTGAAGGTCGAGATTACGGCTACAAAGCCGACACGAACACAACAGCAATGCGCATGGAGGCGACTCAATTAGAGACTCCGGGACAAGTTTCAGTAATTGATGAGCAAATCATCGATGAACAGCGTGCAACAACCTTAGGTGACGTTCTTAAGAATGACGCGAGTGTCAGTGCTGGTGGTACTAGTCGTAACCGTGAGCGTTTTTCTCTGCGTGGTTTCTCGGTAGAGAGCTCTTCAGGCTTCCTGAAAAATGGCCAACAACACTGGTCTCACTACCGCCAACCAATCGAACTGTTAGAGCGTGTTGAAGTACTTAAAGGACCATCTGGCCTTCTTTACGGTATTTCTGCGCCAGGTGGTTTGATCAACATGGTAAGCAAGAAGCCAACTTACGATACACAAGTAAGTCTTAGCCAAGACATCGGTTCTAATGATCACACTCGCACGACTCTAGATGTAAGTGGCGCATTAAACGATGCTGAAACGTTACGCGGCCGCGCAATTCTATCTAAAGAAAGTTACGGTTCTTGGAGAAAGTACGGAGATGGTACTGAGCCACAAACAGAACGTTTTGTTGGTGGTGTATATGTTGATTACGATGTTACTGAAGACGTAACGGTTTCCGTTCATTACGATAAGACGAACGACGAAGGTAGCGTAGATTCTGGTGCACTATACACACTGGATGGTAACCGAGTTGGTAACGATAAACAGATCTGGGATGCGCAGTGGTCACAGATTGAAAATGATGTTGAAAACGTAGGTTTTGATATTGCTGCTAATCTAACTGATACATGGTCAGTGAAAACAGGTTTCAACTACCAAGATTTCGAACGTATCGATATGGAAAGCTACCCAAGCTTTTCAAATATGAACCCTGACGGTACGGGTACCGTTACTCAAGGCGGTAACTACCGTCATGACAAATGGCGTTTTAGAACGGCTTACGTAGATCTAACGACAACCGCCGATCTTGCGGGCACAGAACACCAATTACTATTCGGTGCTAACTGGTTAGGTTACAGCTACTACCGTGGTATGGATCGCTTCAGCAGTGGTGAATATGCACCAGATGCAACAGTACCAGTACCTTCAGTAGGAGCAACATCGCTAGGTAAGATGAGCACTTACGATACTTGGGGCTTCTACATTCAAGATCTAATTACTATCAACGACGAATGGCAAGTCCTTGCAGGCGCCCGTTTCGATCGTAAAGTAAGTTCTGGCGTTGCAGAAGAAAACGTAGCACCTAAGCTTGGCGTGATTTACCACCCAGTATCAAACGGTAGCATCTACGCTTCATATTCTGAAAGCTTCGAACCACAAGGTGTTGTTTCTAGCGGAAGCCGTAACTACACCAACGATGGTCAACTTCTTGATGCAGCAACAGGTGTATCATATGAAGTAGGTACTAAGTGGGAGCTAATGGATGAGCGTCTATTCGTATCCGGCGCAGTATTCGATATTACGCAAGAAAATATCTCGATGGATGTAGAAGACACTGCATCAGGTGATTGGACTAAGACACAAGGCGGCGAACAACTTCACCGTGGTGCTGAACTAGCTGCACAAGGCTTTATTTCAGAGCGCTTCTCAATGTCTGGTTCTGCAATGTACTTAGATGCGGAAATTGCTAATCATGAAACATACGCGGGCAATCGTCCAGTAGATGTACCTGAATTTGCAGCAAGTGTTTGGTCTACTTATGCCGCAACAAATGAAGTTGATGTAAACCTTGGTCTTATCTATGAAGGCTCTCGTTACGGTGATGATGCGAATACTTTCAAGAAAGATGGTTACGCTCGTGTTGATATGGGCGCAGCATACACACTTAAGTACGACGACTCTCTTGATTTCGTAGCGCGTCTAACAGTAGAGAACGTATTTGATAAAGAATACCTAGCGGGTGGTGGTTCTACTTCTTCAAGTCACCAATTTGCTGAGGACGTAGTTATTGGCGAAGGCCGCAACTACATGGCAACGTTGCAGGTAAAATACTAATTTGTTAGTAGGGTACTATTGTTAGCCTAAATATTAAGGGGAGGGTTTCTACTTTCCCCTTTCGTGATTCTGCTATTTCGTAAAATATCCCTAGTAATGTGAGTGACTTTTAATGATAATGAGACTGCTTATCAATAAAACTCATTTGACCTTCTTCTATAGTAAATGACTACAATTATGAATCTTTTAAAAACTAGCCTAGCACTTGCCATCAGTTTGATTGCAACGTCCTCTATGGCAAACAGCTTGGATCAAGCTCAATCAATTCAAAATAAGACCAATAACGCGTCGGCTTCAAGCCAAAAGGTTATTGATAAAAGTTCGCAAGCGACCTTGATGCTGCAAGCTGAGATTGAGCGTCTGCAAGAAGAAGTGAAGAATCTAGAAATCTATCACGACCATCTTGCAGCATTGGTTGATAGCCAAAACAAAGAAGCTCAGAGCATTGAAGCGCAGATCGACGAAATCAAATACACACGTCAAGGTGTTGTACCTTTGATGTATCAAATGATCGATGGCCTTCAACAGTTAGTCGAGCAAGATATTCCGATTAAGAAAGAGCAGCGTCTAGAAAGAGTTGAAAAGCTACAAGCAATGATGACTCGTGCTGATGTCAGTGATGCAGAGAAATACCGTCGCATCCTAGAGGCATACCAAATCGAGATGGACTACGGCATCAAGCTTGGTGTGTACCAAGGTCGTGTCGCATTGGCGAGTGATAAAACGATCGAGGCAGATGTTCTGCACTTAGGTCGTATCTCTTTGGTTGCTCGTAACCTAAATGGCAGCCAGTACTGGGCTTGGAATCAAACAGATGCTCAGTGGCAAGAACTTGATTCTTCTATGAAATCTGAGCTCGATAAAGCGTATGATATTGCTAGCCAACAAGCAGCCCCAAGCTTGATTACTTTACCTGTTTCTTTAACTGTTGCGGAGGTTAAGTAATGAACTTAAAACCATTAGCAGCATTGCTTTGCATTACGTCACTTTCATTTTCTGCTTTCTCAGCTTCCGACTCAACGGCTCAGCTCGTTAACAAAGCAAAATCAGAGAACCGTACTCAAGCTTCTCACAACGTAGTTCGTGAAGCTGACTTTAAAAAGACTGAACAAGAACTTAAAGCGATCAAAGCGGAGCTTGAAGCGAAACGTACATCGGTTCAAAATGCGACAGACGTTCTTACTCAAACCTTCAGCGACAACGAAAACAAGCTTGCTCGTTTAGAAGAAAAATTGCGTTTAGAAACGGGTAGCCTTGGTGAGTTGTTCGGTGTCGTTCGTCAAAACGCGAAAGAACTAGGTGCAGAGCTTAGTTCAACAGTAAATAGCGTTGATCGCGCTGAGCACACAGCGACCGTTGACCAAATTATCGATGCTAAATCCCTGCCATCAATGCCACAACTTTCTGGTTTGTGGATGAGCATGGTGGAACAGATCCAAGCAAGCTCAGAGCTTAGCAAATCTCAAATTGCATTCATCAATGGCGAAGGCAACACACAGTCTGTCGACGCTTATCGTTTAGGTTCAATTGGCTTAGTGACAGACCAAGGCTATGTTAGCTGGAACACTCAGCGTGAAGATGCAATTGCGTATCTGAAACAGCCATCAAATGGTCCAACGTTAGCGTCACTTTCTTCACTTGCGAATGGTGACATATCTAATGTCGTTGTCGATCCTTCTCGCGGGTTCATGCTCGAGCAATTAGCACTGACGCCAAGCCTAACTGACCGTCTACAAGCGGGTGGTGTGGTTGGTAAAGTGATTCTTGGCCTGCTGGCAATTGGTTTAATCATCGCATTGGTTCGAGGTATTTCTTTGGTTATCGCTCGCCAGAAAATTCGCGCTCAACTTAAGAACCCAGAGCAAGCGGGTGACAACCCACTAGGCCGTGTTCTTGCGGTTTACAACAAAGAACAAAACCAAACGGTTGAAGCTCTAGAGCTGCGACTTTTAGAAGCGGTTGTTGATGAACAGACTCACTTAGAGAAAGGCTTATCGATGCTCAAGCTATTGGCGGCACTAGCACCAATGTTGGGTCTTTTAGGTACAGTAACTGGCATGATCGAAACATTCCAAGTGATCACACAGTTTGGTAATGGTGACCCTAAAGTAATGGCGGGTGGTATTTCGATGGCACTTGTAACTACGGTACTTGGTCTGGTTGCGGCAATGCCTCTTCTACTGGCACATAACATTCTTAGCACTCAAGCAGAAAACATTCGCAATATTCTTGAGAAACAAGGTATTGGTCTTGTTGCTGAGCAGGCTGAAAAGACCGTTGAATCAAACGCTGTTGTTTCACCAGTTGGGACTGCTGCGTAATGGATATTTTGTCGGGTTCTCTATTACCAGCGAGTTGGTTAACGAGTGACTGGCTGCTGTCTTTATCAAGCTTTATGGAGCAGGGCGGTTTCGTCTTGTGGTGGCTAGCGGCTGTTGTCCTAGTGTATTGGGTGCTTGTGGTTGAACGTGTGCTTTATCTTGCGTTCTACTTTCCTAAGCAACGCCAAGCTTGGATAGCGAAATGGCATGAAAGAGAAGATCACTCTTCTTGGCATGCCAAAGCCATTCGTGAAGGTTGGTTAGGGCAAGCGAGTATCTTGCTTAACCAAAACTTGAATTTTATTAAGCTGTTAGTCGCTATTTGTCCAATGTTGGGTTTGCTAGGCACTGTAACCGGTATGATCTCTGTTTTTGATGTTATGGCGACACAAGGCAGCAGTGACCCTAAATTGATGGCTTCAGGTATCTCGTTAGCAACGCTGCCAACCATGGCAGGTATGGTTGCTGCATTAGCGGGCATGTTTGTCCATGCACGTTTAGCGAAAGTGTGTAACCGCTTAGAATTAAAATTAGAAAAATCTTTAAGGAGTCAACGATGAGACTCGGTCGACGTCATTCTAAAAACGAAGAGGCTCAAATAGACCTTACTTCGATGCTTGATATTGTCTTTATCATGCTTATTTTCTTTATTGTGACCAGTTCATTTGTTCGTGAATCAGGGGTAGAAGTCAATCGCCCACAAGCTTCTAACGTAGTTAGCCAAAAGGATGCGGGCATCTTTGTCGCGATTACATCTGCAAATGACATTTTCATTGATAAGCGTGTCGTTGATGTTGAACGTGTACAAGCGACGTTAGAGCACTTGTTGCTAGAACAACCTGATGCTTCTTTGGTTATTCAAGCGGATGAACACGCTTACAACGGTACTGTTGTTAAAGTGATGGATGCCGCGAAAGGTGCAGGTGTTAAAAACATTGCGCTTGCTGCTGATAAGCGATGATCTTGGAGGATCTTCATAAATGATTCGCCTATTTCTTGCTTTACCGTTAGCGGGTGCATTGGGCTTAGCTCTGTTTTCTTTTATGGCCTGGATGGTCGACAATGGCCATCAACGTTCACCAGACGATAGCGAGACGTTAAGTTTCAACATGGTAATGGTGGAACAAGAACAAGAAGTCCAAAGACGACAACGCGCAATCCCTGAAAAACCAGAAATGCCAGAGCCACCACCGGAAGCGCAAACGTCTCAGTCACAGGCTGAAGTTACGCCTCTGAATTCGATGTCTTCGCTGCCTTCATTGGATTTGAATACATCGATTGACGGCCTAGCGATTAACGCACCGACATTTTCTGATTTTGGGTCGAACCAACAGGCAATGCCTCTGTATCGAGTAGAACCTCGTTACCCAGCTAAAGCGTTGAAGCGCGGCGCTGAAGGTTTTGTCAGTTTGTCGTTTACCATAGATGAAACAGGACGCCCAATCGATATTGAAGTGATTGAAGCCAACCCACGTCGCATGTTTGAACGTGAAGCGATACGTGCACTGAAAAAATACAAGTATCAGCCTAAGGTTGTGGATGGAAAATCAACCCCTCAATTTGGTCAAACATTTACCTTTGAATTCAAGTTGGATAAATGATGAAACAGATATGGATATTAATGGGCTTGTTATTATTGCCCCTTACGACACAGGCGCAAGAGCTATCCCAATATACTGCTATTCGTGTTCAAAAAGCGCATAAGCTTGCTCAAGATGAACAGGTTAAACAGGCGATTGAAGTACTTGCAGGTTTAGAGCTTTCTAAAGGATACGACAAAGCATATGTAGCTCGCATGCTGGGGGTGTTTTATTGGCAAGATGGTAAAACTGATAAGGCGATTCAGCAGCTGACTTATGCCGTCGATACTAATTTACTGGTGGATGAACAAGCTTGGGTAACGAAGCGTATGCTTGCTGATTTGTTGCTGAATGATCAGCAGTTCAAACAAGCACTTCCGCACTATTACGAGTTAGTGAAAACAGCGCCAGAAAAGGAAAAGAAAGGCACACTGTGGATGCGAATTGCCCAAGCTGAATACCAAATTGAAAACTGGTCAAAAACCCTAGTTGCAATTGGTAATCGAGACAAATTCAATTCGAAAGTAGAGTTGTCACCTCTATCGTTGAAGTTGGGCGCGCAGCTTCAGTTAAAACAGTGGAAACAGTCTATTCCAACACTAGAAAGCCTCATTGAACTTCAACCAGAGAAAGATAACTGGTGGCGTCAGCTTGTTGGTATCCAGTTAAGACTGGAGCGTAATCGTGATGCATTGAATACGCTGGCGTTGGCTGATCTGCATGGTGTTGAGCTAAAAGATTCAGACCGCAGGCTGCTTGCTCAATTATATGCGAAACGAGGCATTCCTGAGCGTGCTGCTCAAGAGATCGCTAAGTTAGATGGTGCGAACAGTGATGTTCAACTTCTGGCGGAGCAAGCAACTTACTGGCAGCTAGCGAAAGAGTGGGACAACGCGATTGAAGTGTGGACGTTAGCGTCTAAAAAAGACACTCGATACCACTGGAATGTAGCTCAGCTTTTGGTTCAGCAGGGTTATTATGATCGAGCGTTGGTTGTTTTAGACAAAGTGAAAGACAAAAATAAACAGGCCGACGTAGCATTGGCAAAAGTGCGTTCTTGGTATAAGTTGAAAAACTTAGATAACGCACTCGCTCAAGCTAAGCGTGCGAATAACATTGAACCCTCTTCTGAAGCAAAAGGTTGGATTAAATATCTAACTCAACTACGAACAGTAACCGACAATGGAAATGTCTAATAGCTGTAAGCAGAAGATAAGAGATAGTACATAAAAATGAGAAAAGCAAAAGGGTGCCATTTGAACGTTCAAATGCCACCCTTTTTGATATCTTGCGTTAAACTTTTGCGCGCTTGACTGTCCGGGAGGGCAAACAGCGAAAACTAAGTTCTAAGCGTGAGCATTCTAAGCTCAAGGATTGCACATCGTACCGATTGGAATTGCACTTTGAATCACACCACTTTTATCAGCGATCCAGTTTATAGTGCAATCACGATACGGGTCTTTAAAGGCGTGCAAAGTATTGCCATTATCTAAAGGCTTTTTAGTCTCAACCCAAGCATAGTTTCGCGATTCCCAAAAACTGATAGGGCGCGAACGTTCAGTTAGGTACAGTGCTTGTATATCGGTTATGTTTGAGCCGATGTGTTTTTGGAGGCGGTCTTGCTTGCTTGCTATTTGGCTGGTACAAGCCGTCACCAACATGGCAAAAGCTAAAATAATAATACGCATTTTAAAATCCTTTTAAACTTGTGTAACTGTACCTAATTTATAATCAATAAGTTTAATCTACTCTAAACCGCATCACATCAATCGCTGAACACATACACACCTCAATGATGTCTATAGTGATCTCAGTGCAAAACCTCGTAAGTACTCATCCATGCACACTGCGTCCTTTGTCTTAAAGTTGCTCAATCCACCTGTTTAGCTCTTGTTGACCTTCAGCTTTTGTCGAACTTTAAACGGCGACTAAGCACCATGAATACAAGTTAGCAAGAATATGCATACAGTTCGATTACTTCCCGTGTAATGTTATGTAAATTTTCTTCTACCGCTCGGTAAACGTAAACAATGTAAATTGAATGCCAATACGAATGATTATCAACTAAATTGTCGCCATAAAATTTATAGGTATTGGTTTGTATGTCGTTAAAAAGTAGGGCGGTTCAATCATGGGCTCGTCGACTTCATGTTTATATTTCAATGGCGCTTCTGTTCGTTGTTCTTTTCTTTTCAGTGACAGGTATCACCCTGAACCGGCCTGAGTTATTTGAAT
Organism: Vibrio sp. S/42/10; assembly: GCF_029890535.1. Classification (NCBI taxonomy): domain Bacteria; kingdom Pseudomonadati; phylum Pseudomonadota; class Gammaproteobacteria; order Vibrionales; family Vibrionaceae; genus Vibrio; species Vibrio sp. S/42/10. The sequence continues at coordinate 21,083 of NZ_JAKMZC010000005.1, forward strand.
CAACGCAACCCAATATCCAACGATCGACGTTAACGCTTCCTACTAATTTATTCATGATACAAGAAGGACGATTAAAAGCCGATGAAACGGCCTTTGAAACGTTTCTGTTTAAAGAAGCCAACTTATCTGGCGTTCCTTCAGGTTTAGATATCTACGCAGAGATTGAAGACGGTGAGTTGCTCATCGGCGAAGTGTCTATGGACTTCAAAGGACCAGGCTACAACGCCTCTGTGTTCGTTGACGTGACGTCTGAAATGGTAGAAATCGAAACCACCAATTACGGCGTTATCGCACTGTTGAACGACCTACACAAGGGACGCAACAGCGGTGAAGTATGGAAGTGGTTCATCGATATCACTGCACTGTTGATGATCTTCTTTGTGCTTACTGGCGTGTGCTTATTGTTACCTAAGAAAAAAACACTCAACACCTCCATCAAATGGACGGTATTTGGCTCTGCAATCTCACTTGCTATCTATTTTGTCGCCGTACCTTAATCGCTTGATTCAATTGATGGATTGGATTGAGCAACGAATGAAAGGTTAAACGGATTTAAAAGGTTGTTAAACATGAAAAAAATGAACTGGAGCAAGGCGCTTCTTGCTTTATCTCTTTTGCCAAGTCTCGGTATGGCACAAGCGATTCCTGATACGGCAAAACTTGATGTGAGCTTCGAACTTCCAAAGATCGATACCTCTATGTACGCACGCCCTTATGTGGCGGTTTGGGTAGAGAACAGTGAACGAAAGTCAGTGAAAACTATTGAGCTTTGGATCGGTAAAGACGAATGGCTTAAAGATTTACGCAGCTGGTGGCGAAAGGTTGGTCGTTATGACCGTGAATTGGTTGATGCTGTGACTTCGGCAACGCGTCCTGCTGGCAAATATCGTTTTGCTTGGGATGGTAAAAGCGATGACGGTCAAGTTTTAGAACAAGGTGATTACACGGTTCATATCGAAGTTGTTCGTGAACACGGTGGTCGTAATTATCTTCGTCAAAAAGTATCGCTAACGGATTCAAACGCTTCTTATCAGTTAAAGGCTACAGAAGAGACGGGTGAAATTACTCTGAACTACATCGCTAACTAGTAAGTGAGAACAGTAAAACCAAGCTGAACAGAATAAACAGTCGTCATCGTAGGCTCAGATAGAGCGACACGGCTAACAATTATAAATAATGGAATTGAACATGATGAAACAGACAAAAATCAAAGCACTTGCTCTAGCGGGTGTGATGGCATTCGGCCTAGCAGCAACGACAACGGCACAAGCTCACCCACGTTGGATTTTGCCATCTCACTTCACTGTATCTAAAGAAGGTGGTGATTGGCTAACGTTCGACGTTACTGCGTCTCATGGTACGTTTGTTTTTGATAAGCCTGCTGGTAGCGAAAATGCTCATGTCATCATGCCTGATGGTCGCAGCGAGCGTCCTAACTTTGTTATTCGCGGGAAGCGTCGTTCAATCTTCGATTTCTATTTTGAAGAAGAAGGTACGCACAAAGTTGCGATTAACAACGAGCCTTCTTACTACACGCAATACAAAGCTGGCCGTCGTGATACCGTGAAGTGGATTAAAGCGAACAAGGCTGAACGTGACTCTGTACTTCCTAAAGAATCACGTGACGTGGTAACTCGAATCAGTTTCACTCGTGCAGAGAGCTACATCACTGTTGGTAAACCATCGGATTCAGTGTTCAAAATCGAAGGCAAACTTCTTGAAATGAAGCCAGTAACACACCCTTCGGACATTATTGAGGGTGAACCAGTAACATTCCAATTTTTCTACAACGGTGAAATTCAGAAAGACGTAAAAGCGGAGATCACTCGTGAAGGCACGCTTTACCGTAACCATCAAGAACAGATTGATGTTGTGAGCAATGAAAACGGCGAAATCACTTTCACTCCAACGGTTGCAGGTCGTTATGTAATGAAAGCGAACTACAAAGGTGAGTTGATTGACAACCCATTGGCAGATAAAGCAAGTGCGAACGTTCACCTAACGTTCGAAGCTCTGCTTCAATAATCTGTGATATCGGGGGCTAGCTCCCTGATTAAGCAATCAAATACTTAAGGGCTCATTTGAGCCCTTTATCGCTCAGTTTACTTCTGAGGATTTGCACTGTGGCTAGGGTACGAACCATGACAATAAAAACAAAACTAAAATTAATAATTACTCCATACTTGGCATTGGCGCTTGGTTTCGCTGCATTACCTGCGCAAGCACACTTTCCACTGATGAGCTGCTGGTTCGAAGGCAAAACCGTGGCCTGTGAAGCGGGTTACTCTGATGGTAGTAAAGCGATTGATTACGCGGTTGAGATGTACGATTACGAAGACAACTTGATTGCAAAAGAGATGACAGATAAACGTTCTATCGTTGAATTTCCCAATCCTGGCACTGAGTTTTATCTTGTATTTGATTCAGGCCATGAGTTTCCGGTTGAAGTCGACGTTGTTGAGATCAGCGATAAATGATGATTCAAGGCGTACGTGCTGACACGGGTGGCAGAGAAGGAAAATGGGTAGGGCTGATCATTGTTTTCATTCTGAGCTTTGCCACGGTCACTATCCCGTTTCATCAGGCAGAATCCCACGTAAAAACGGTACTTGATCATCAAATTTTGGTGACGGATGTTGAGCAAGAAAACTTGGCGATGTTGTCAGAGCTACGTTTGGCTCATGAAGAGATTCGCGACCTGCGTATGGACTCAGATGGTGAATGGCCCAGTGTTGTGTCACTTAAAGATGAATGGGTCGCGCCTTTTGTTGAAGACCAGAGTTGGAAGCGAAAAGGTTCTCATGCTTGGTTATTGGACGAACGTGGTTACTACTTTTCTACGCCAAGCGAATACGATGCATCAAGTGAACATGGCTTTGCAGACTCGTTTATTTTGAATGCAAACAGCGTCTCTCCGGAAATCTGGATTTTTCTTGGAGGTGTAACAAGCCAGCCGACTCAGTTTGATGAACAAACTCTAGAATCAACAGGTTGGAAACTGGTTGTGAATGAATCAGAAATTACTGTTCAGCACGATGTTTCTTCTCATTAAGCAATCCGGCTTATAAAAACGCTCACTAATAATAAGAGATTGACTATGCGAATTATGACTCTGTTCATGTCGTTAATGGCGGTGCTATCAACACCCAATGCATTGGCAAAAGAGTACACAGTCGACAGCGAGAAGCTGACGGTTGGTATTACCCTACAACCCTACTACAGCTATGTAAAAGCAGTAGTGGGTGACAAAGTGAACATTCTTCCATTGGTTGATGCTGGGTTTAATCCGCATAACTACTTACCGCAACCCAATGATTTGAAGCGATTGAGCCAGATGGATGCGATCGTGGTAAACGGTATTGGCCATGACGACTTCGCACTAAAAGTAATCTCAGCCGCGCAACGTGATGACTTAGTGGTGATCGAAGCGAACAAAGAAGTGCCCTTACTTCCCGCATTAGGACAGTCTGTGGGTCAAGGCGCCGTGAACCCGCACACGTTTGTTGGACTTTCTACAACCATCCAAAAGGTTTACACCATCGCGAGTGAAGTATCTAAGCTCGACCCAGACAACGCGGCGTTTTATCGTAAAAATGCTCGTAAATATGCAAAAAAATTCCGCTTTATGAAGCGTGATGCGATGTTGTCATTAGGCGAACTCGATACATCAGGTATGAAAGTGGCGACCACGCACAATGCTTATGGTTACATTCTTCAAGAGTTTGGTGTTGATGTGGCGGCAGTAATCGAGCCAGCACACGGCGTTGAACCAAGTGCTAGCCAACTGCAAGAGACGATCGAAAAAATCCGCGCATCGGATATCGATATTCTTTTCTACGAGCTAAACATGCCAAACCGTTTCGTTGACACCATTGAAGCTGAAACAGGTGTACAGCTTTACCGATTTTCTCACATGACGCACGGCGAGTATGAAGACGACAAGGTGGAAGTAGAAATGAAGAAAAACCTAGAAACGTTAATCGAAGCGATGAAATTTGCGGCGGCTAACCAAGCTGAAAGCGGGAATGCATAATGCTAGGTCCATCAATCTCAATTAATAATCTCGGTCTGCAATACGACAATAACGTCATTCTTGATGATATTTCGCTAGAACTTAAAGCAGGTGACTGCCATGTGATCATGGGACCAAACGGTGGTGGAAAAACTTCATTATTACGCTCTGTACTTGGCCTTACCCCTTTTTCTGGGCAAATCGATATTCATTGGCCTGAAAAGCCAAGTATTGGTTACGTTCCTCAAAAAGCGACCTTCGAATCAAGCTTACCTCTAACGGTAATGGATTTCGTGTTGCTTAACCAAACTCGAATTCCTCTATTTTGGCGTCGTAAATCCAAACAGCTGGATCTTGCATTAGCGCAATTGGATCGTGTGGGGATGGCGACTCGTAGCGATCGCCGTATGGGGCAGTTATCGGGCGGTGAGCAGCAACGTGTGTTGTTTGCTCAAGCGTTGTTGGATAACCCAAGCCTATTGGTGTTGGATGAACCGACTACCGGTATGGACGATCAGGGTGTTCGTTATCTTGAATCGCTCATTCGTGAATGTGTTGATGAAGGCCGTACGATTCTTGCGGTACATCACGATGTCACTGCAGTGCGCCGTCTTGAAGCCAATGTACATGTTGTGAATCGATTCTTGGTTGATAGTGGCCCGCACGAACAAGTACTGCACCCAAGTCAAATTGAAAGCTTATTCCAACATTACAGTAGTGGTTCAGCGATGAACAAATCGAAGGAGGTTGCGTAATGGATTGGTTACGACAACTTGCCATAAGTGGCGTTGAAGCGGGTTGGTTATCAGACAGTTTCATGTACGCATTCATGGTGAATGCTTTGGTCGCGGCACTATTGCTTGGCCCTTTGCTAGGTGGCCTGGGTACTTTGGTCATTGCAAAGCGTCTGGCTTTCTTCTCTGAAGCAGTTGGTCACGCGGCTTTGACCGGTATTGCTATTGGTGTTTTACTTGGCGAACCACCAGAGAACCCAATCATTGGTCTGTTCAGCTTCTGTATGATCTTTGCTTTGCTACTTCACTTTGTAAGAAACAGAACCAACGTGCCATACGATACATTAGTGGGCGTTTTCCTTGCGCTCGCTTTAGCGGTTGGTGCGGCATTGCTGATGTACGTGGCACGTAAAATTAATATTCATATGCTTGAGAACGTTCTGTTTGGCTCGATTCTCACGGTAACAGACCAAGATTTAGCAATTCTCGCAGGCAGCTGCGCACTCATCATTTTGCTCTTGATACCAACGTTTAACCGTATTCTGCTAACTTGTATCAGCCCTGATATTGCCAAGGTTCGTGGTTACAACACCAGCTTTTACGATTACTTGTTTGTTATGATGATCACCTTAGTGACAATTGCAGCCGTAAAGATCGTGGGCGCGGTTTTAGTCGGTGCGTTATTGCTTATCCCAGGTGCGACAGCTCGATTGCTGACCAAACGTATGGGAAGCTTTGTATTGCTTTCGGCATTACTTGCAACCATCGCATGTTTGGTTGGAACCGTGTTGCCAATGGAACTTAAATTGCCAGTGCCATCGGGCGCGTCAATCATCATCGTTTCTGCAACGTTTTTCCTAGCAGCAACGCTATACCGAATTGTAAGAAAGGCGTAATCATGACTTGTTTAATGAATCGTATCGCTAGATCAATAAAAGCAACGGCTCAATTGAGTGTGCTTGGTAGTTTGTTAATGGCTGGTTCTGTGCTGTCACTGAACGTGAATGCAGAAGATATTCTAACCAGTACACCTGTGACTTATGCATTGGCGACAGAGCTAACCAAAGGCACCGACATTACGACTGAATACCTTCCACCAAAACGATACGGTATTGATCGCTTGCCTAACTGGTTTGGAACGAAGGGCGAAAGCATAGTCCTTAAGTCAGGAGAGAAGGCGACAGTTGCATTGACGCTGACATCGATTTGGCAAGCTGATCCTACGTTCGTATACGCGAGACAAGGTAACATCCGCTTGGTTGAGGTTGATGTCGCTCAAGCGATTACACCGCGCGCGCAAGGTGTTGCAGCGCTGACGTTATCGAATGGTGAAGTGTCTAAATATGCCTGGTTAAACCCGACTAACCTAACGCGTATGGCGGCAATTGTGGCTGATGACTTTAAGTTATTGTGGCCGGCGCAAGCAGATACGATTGATAGCAACTTACAGCGTGTGATGCTTGATGTTCGAGAACTGATTAACAAGCAACAGGCGGTATTACTGGATAATGATGTAGATTCAGTGTTATTGCTTTCAGAAAGCTTGGAAGATTTTGCTTCGGGTAGCCAGCTGTTTGTTGAAGAACGGATGTTCAAGGCAGAGCTCGAATGGACAGAGCAAGACAAAGCGAAGCTCAAAGCGATGTTTTCGGAAGACGATGCTCTCTGGTTAGTGACCGCAAAGAAGCCAACTAACTTGATTAAGTCGCTGGTACCGAGTGAGCGTATCTTAGTGGTTGATTCTGTTGATCGTTGGGGTAGAGCTGGGATTAACCCAAAAGCGCCGTTTGCCCGTTGGGAAGTACAGCCATTTAAAGGCTAATCAGCGCGATTAAAATGGTAGGATCAAAAAAGCAGCCCAATTTGAGGCTGCTTTTTTTGTTCTTGTCCATTGTCTCTGTTTGGTGAGCTAGACGGGAGGACTGCGAGTTTTAACTTACTCTGCAGCTTTTGTCTCTTCAGCTTCAACAGTTGCTTCGACTGCACCTTTAGCTTGTTCTTCAGCTTCCATTTTTGCGCGGTCAGCTTTAGAAATATAGCGAGGCTTGTTGCTACCATGCAGTTTTGAATTCGCCTGTTTTTGCTTCTTCTTTAGAATTTGATTGATTTTTTTCTTACGGTTCATTGCTGCATAGCCTTGTATTTAGTTTAGGCGGTGGAGGATAATCATTTTAGCTCTAGAACTCAATATTTACATGGTACTCAGCAAGGAAAATATCACTATGCAGGCTATCGAGACCCGACGTTTACGATTAAGAATGATCACGCCTCAAGATGCGGAGTTCATTCAACGATTATATAGCTCAGAAGATTTCCTGCGTTACATTGGAGACAAGGAGATCAGCGATCCAGCCAAGGCCGTTGAATACATCGAAAACAACATTCTTAAGATGCATAAAGAGAAAGGTGTTTGTCTATTGATTGTCGAAATTAAGGACTTCTTAACGCCAATTGGTGTATGCGGATTAATTAAGCGAGATACGCTAGAGTCACATGATATTGGTTATGGTTTTGTCCCTGAAGTCTATGGGCAAGGTTTTGCATTGGAAGCGGCACAAGCGATAATTGAAGAAGCCAAGCATAATGCTGATATTGATCATTTAGTTGCCATCACTACCTCTGATAATATTCGAAGTATCGCATTGCTGACTAAATTAGGTTTTTTGTTCGAGCGAGTCGAAGACGTATTAAGTGAAAGTGTTAATCTCAATCTGTACGGTTTGTCACTGGGTAATTAAACATGTTCAAACATAACAACATTCTAAGAGGTGAGCTCGCGACGGAGTACAAAACTGTTATTGCGATGGTACACATCTACTGTAAAAATCATCACAGTGCACTTCGTCAGAATAACGCGTTATGTGAAGAGTGTGCGCAGTTGTTACGTTATGCCGAAACACGACTCGATAGATGCCCTTATGGCGAAGCAAAACCGACCTGTAATAAGTGTCCGATTCATTGCTATAAACCGGATCCGAAAGAGCAAATGCGATTGGTGATGCGCTATGCCGGGCCAAGAATGCTACTTAAGCATCCTATTTTAGCTATTCGACATCTGATTCATGAAAAACGAAAATTGCCAGAGAAGCCGCTGCCGAATGTGTCGAATCGCCATATCCGTATGAATAAGAAGTAACTGGCGCTTAAAAGTAAGTTCGAAAGAAACGAAAAAAGGTCTGATTTCTCAGACCTTTTTTGATGTAGATACGTTTCTGTATAAGCTTCAATATAGCTAGGTAACTGTAACTTACGCTGCTTGCGGCTCGTCGTAGGTCACCGTCAGGTTGTTGATCCAGCGTCGGCTTAGGTAACGATGGGAACAAATTGCTAGTTTCACCACTTCTTCCACCAACATCAAACCATAGATGTATTTGAAATCCCATCCAGCGACAAACGCGCCGTAAACACATACTGGAATGCCCACCATCCACATCGCGATGAAATCCATACGCAAGCAGAACGCATTATCGCCACCAGCGCGAATGATACCGTTGATGATCACCATGTTCAGCATGCGAATCACGACAGCAAAGCACATGATCATCATTGCAGGTGAAGCGAGCGGGTAGAGCGCATCTGTAGAAAGGTTCAGCCATGTTAAAACATGCTCTTTACTCATAAACAGTAGCAGCCCGACAACTGCGCCGAAGCCAATGACGGCTTTAATGAATGTTAGTCCCATGCTCATAGCGTCATCAAACTCATCACGACCGAGTGAGTGACCAAGCAGCACAGAACACGCGACCGATATACCAAAGAATATTGAGTAACACAGCGACTCAAACGGTGCGAGCATTGAGAACACGGCAAGTTCCGTTGTGCCCATGTGACCGAAGATCATTTGGTACGCCATGGTACCCATTGCCCACAGCACGGCATTCATCGTTAGGGGCAACGCAATACGACGGTAAGACAGCCACAGCGACGGACGATGTGGTGAGCTTGGCGTAGTTAATAACCAGTGCTTACGTATACGCATGTAGCTATACATCAAACCCACTTGAATCAATCGCGCTAAAGTTGTTGCTAGTGCAGCACCAGCAACGCCCATTGCTGGAATACCAAATGCACCCTTAATGAGAACAAAATTAAGTGCAATATTGAGGGCAATAGTCACACCACCAAGCAACAGCGGAGTTACTGTGTCACCAGAGGAACGCATGCTCGCTTCTACCACCACGACTATATGAGTGAGAAGTAGAACAGGGAATCCATACCACAAGTACGTAGCACCAAGCTCAATCACGGTGTGATCGCTGGTTTGCAACATCATTAAAAATTGAGAACCAAGAGTGATGATTGCAGTAACTGGCAGCAGAACTTTTAAGCCAAATACCATCGCGATGGATGATACTGTGCGCGCGCTTTTAGGGTCATTCTTTCCCCAGTATTGAGCGACTAGTGTTCCGTTTGCTGAGGCCAACCCTGCCATAATCATAATGGCGACGAAGTGCCATTTTGATGCAATTCCCACAGCAGCAGCTGCTTCCATGCCAAAATCGCTGACCATTAAGACGTCAGCAAGGGCAAGAATAGCAACAAGCGCACTTTGCAAAGCAACAGGCAAACCAAGTTTGATGATTCGAGGTAAGATGCTCTCTGGCTTGTTATTCATAGATGCGTTAGGGTTGATGTTAGTTGTCATAAGCTCTCCGATTTATGGCAGAACTATAGTGATTTGAGTGACGTAACAACATGTTTAAAAAACAACAAAACCTGTGCGAATCTGTCATTGATTCAATGAATCCAAAATCAACGTGGCAAGATGATGTTTTTCTCGCAGAGCATTGCAAAGAACGTTTTTTGACCGTTGAAGAAATCCCAGAGATGAAAAGTTGTGGTGTCTACATGGGTGGTATGGCGAAGCTGTATGACGCGTATTGGGTTGAACGCGAATCTGTGAATGTCCATACGCTGATTTTTACTCAAGAAGGGGGCGGTATATTGACGACCGAAACCTTCGTACAAGCGATTACGCCATGCACGCTGGTGGTTCTTCCTGCGGAAACGCCATTTCGTTTCGAGCTTGACCCTCAGTACAACTATTGGAAAATGGCTTGGATGCTGACGCCCGATACCTCGCAATGGCAACATATTGCGAGCTTAGGGCAGAGTATTGTACCTTTCGGAGAGTGTGAACAAATTTGGTCCTTGATGAATTTAGTTCATTTTGAAATTGGAGGTCGAGGCAGTTTTAGAAAATTGCTGATGAGCGAGATTATTCGAACTTTGACTGGCTTTGAACCTAAGTCGACTAGCACCACAGCACGTGTTCAAGCGCTCTATAATGAGATTGAAAGTAGTCTGCACCTGCCGTGGACTGTTTCTGGTATGGCATCGCGCGTGTTTATCAGTGAAGAACAGCTAAATCGAGTGACCAAGTCGCTGTTTAACGTTTCTCCTCGCAGCAAATTGATTCAGTTAAGAATGGACAAAGCGACCAGTTTGTTGAAACAGCAAGATTGGTCGGTATCTATGATTGCCAACCGTTTAGGTTATAAAGATCCCTACAACTTCTCACATCGTTTTAAAAAGCACTTTGGTTTATCGCCAAGTCAATATCGCAAGCGTAATCAAACCTCGGATTAGACCTTTGGTCTGCAGTTTCGGGTCTTGGAATCTAAATCAGACATTTGTGCGACTACTATTTTACCCGAGGATATAAGACGGTGTTCAGTATCAGCGTGTAATAATTGATCTAAGCAGTAAAAGTACGGTATTGAGATGTTTATCAGTTTAGTATTTTCACTCTATTATGTAATATCGTAAACATTGAAGGATACGTCTACTTATGCAATACGAGGTATATATGGAACAACTTACCAACGAATTAGGTGATTTTGTGCTGCCGTCCAAACTTGTTTTAAATAATAGAGAGTTTCAATCAGGTACTAAGATTGTTAGAAAACAGGGTTGCGGGTCGATTATTAGGACGCTCTCAGAACCTCACCGTAAAGTATTGTTCTATCTATACCAAAATAAAGGGCAAGTGGTCAGCAAGCAAATTTTGAAGAGTGTTGGTTGGGCTGGTAAAGCTGTCACGTGTGCCTCAGTGCTTGTCGCTATTTATGAGATCAGAAGGATTCTCGATTGTCGCTGCATTCAAACTGTTTCAAATGAAGGTTATGTTATGGAGCAAAGAAATAATCCTCTATTGATATCCTGTTAATATTTTAATAATAAAAATTTAATCTCTTTACCGTACGAGTTCCATTGATTATCGTCATTTTTAAAACGTCCACTTATAAGCGACGTTATATTAAAAATACCGAATCTGACTTTGTCGCTGGCTATATAGTAAGGGAATTATATAAAAATGGACTCTTATCCTGCATTAGAAACGAACCACTCTGAAAATAACGTAGTAATTGAACTCAATGGTAAGATAGTTGAACTCCACACCAAGCTCATTCGAAACGTAGAAAATGGATATGTGTTAGCAACGCTGCCGTTAGCCTATCGAAAAATTATTCTATTTATGAATCGACATCGTGGTGAATTATTCAGCGTTGGCCAATTAAAAAAGATTGGTTGGGAGAACGAAAAAGTGACTAACTCGTCTGTGATTGTCGCAATATCTGAAATTAGATCGTTATTCGGAGACGGTTTGATCATTACGATTACAGGTGAAGGATACGTATTCCAACCTTAACTTTGTTCTATTTTATGATCTTGGTAGTCGATCTTTCCGCCAGATGACCAACGACAAAGGGCCCTTAGTTTAGACGAAAAGTCATAACTCAGAGCCCCAAATTTCACTGTTAATCAACGATGTTTTTTCATACCGAGTTGTCGATTTTATTTCTTATATACAGGGGTTACTCTCCTGCGATCTGAAGTGGAGAACGCTTTAGGCTCGCAATTAACATGTAAATTGTTGTCGCTAACAGAGACGCAAATAGATAAGTGAATAACCCTGCTTGTGAACTCATGAAGGTGTCAGCAATCAATGGGCCAGCAACAGAACCGATGCTGTAGCAAAGCAGCATGATTTGAGTTACGGAAACCAAGTAGCTTGGATCTAAGTTACGACAGCCTAAGTTAATCGCAATAGGGTACAGTGCAAATGTTGCCATGCCCAAAACGAATAGGCTCATACCTAATACGTAGAAATCACGATTCAAAGTTAGCACTGCAATACTTGCTACTCCTAGCAAGCAGAACAAAGCCATCAATAATACTTGTCCGATGTGGTGAGATAACCAAGTCACCATTGGCTGTACAGCCATGCCACCCATGATTACCAAAGCCATCAAACCTCCGATGTCTTCGTGCGCAATGTTACGCTGCGCTAATTCTACTGGCATCAAACCGTAAATAGCACCTAGAGTAAGCCCTGATACGATGCAACCAATTAAAGCGCTGTGGCTCAATTTGCTGATCTGTTTTAAAGACAAAGACTTTGCATCGTGGATCTGTGGAGGTGTCGCTTGGCCGTACATTAATACAATGACCGCACCGAATAAAAGAGTGAACATTGCAATGAACGGCACGCCACCTGTAATTCCAAGGTATCCAATACCAAGCTGACCAACTGCAGAACCGCCGTATAGCGAACACATGTAAACCCCTAAACGTTTCGCACGTTGGGATTCGTCCCCGCTCATTAGCCAAGACTCTACAATCACAAAGATCCCTGCGACAGACACACCCGCAACAAAACGCGCAAGTAGCCATACGGCTTGATGTGGGAGCAATGGCAACACAAGGATCGTTGCGATAAATACGCTAAGCGCCATAACGAATGCATCTTTATGGCCAACACGAGCAATCGTACGTTCGATCAATAGCGTACCCGCGAGAAGACCCGCATAAAAGGCACTCGCCAACCAACTCGATAGGTTACTGTCTAAGCCATACTCAGACAGCATTAATGGTAATGAACTCATTAAGTAGCCTGAAGCGATCGCGTAAAAAGACAATGCAATAACAGGAACAGTTATGCGAGTTGTTGGTTGGATGTTGTCCAATGCAGGAGCCTCTAAATAGTGAAAGAAACGATGAATTTTCCGCGACTATGGGGGAGAAACTGGATTGGGTAAAACGAATAAAAATGGTCGTGAAGATAAAAGAAATTTATCGTGTTTGTTGGCTAAAATACCGTTGTGATATTTCATGTTTTCGCGATATTTTCTGCGGTTAAATAGCCGATAAAGCGTTGTTCAAACGACTATTTAATTTGAAAGACGGAGAGAGGTTCGTTGTATTCATCAGATTTTAATTTAGGGCGTTTAATCGTGTTAGACCACTTCTTTTCGGTATTGTCTGGGCGAGCTTCCACTCCACTTACGAAAGGCATGTCGAAAGTTAGCGCTGTCTGAAAACCCAACGCGCTCAGATATCTCTTCAATGCTCATTTGAGTTGAAGAAAGGTAGTGTCGAGAAAGGTGAAAACGAACGTGGTCAAGTATCTTCTGGTAACTCGTATCGACGGCTTTGAGGTGTCGGCGCAGTGTTCGAGAAGACATCCCCAATTCTGATGAAATAGATTCTATCGAAGGGTAGCATCCGGGTCTCTCTAATAGCATTTGAGAGACTTTTTCTTTTAGGCTGGTGGACGCACTGACTTTTGCCAACATGTCGTCACATGATTTCAGGCACATCTGCAGCGTGATGGTATTGGCGGTAGGAAGAGGCGAGTACAAACTTGTTGCATCAAACTGCCATTCAAGGCGATCACTATTGAATTCAACGGGGCAACGGAAAATCTCTGTGTAGAGGTCGCCGTATTCTGGCTTCGGGTAAGGGAAGCGGATCACTTGGGATGGGAATGGCTGTTGCAGTACTTCTTCACACAGACTTTGAATTGCGGTGAACCAGTATTCACAGCAAAAAGGCAGCAGCGAATCTAAATCGATAAGTTGTTCTGCGCGAAAGTGCCCCACGTTGTCTTCAACAGACATGGTTTTTCTTAGTACTGGGCCTGCAAGCTGTAGGTATTTAAACCCAATCAATAACGCATCTAATAGTGTTTCACTGCTGAACACCGCATAACCCAAAACACCGAAATCACTGAAACGTGCTTGTTGGCCGACTCTGAGCCCGAGACATTCTTCGTTGGTATTTGCTAACGCATTGCTGAATACCGCCAACTTTTGCGCCAAGGTAATGTGCGTGTCTGGCGTGTTGAGTTGAAGATCATTGATGTTACTGCCTTCTAGCAGTTCTTCGATACTGAGAGCGGGCGACATGTAACGATGAAGCAATTGAAGATCAAGAATACCGAATGCTTGCATATCGGGTTCGTAGACTGCGGTGTATTCCATAAGCTGCCTCTTGTTGAATATCGTTATCTTAACCGAACTTTTTACATTTACGCCTGTTGCTTGTTCTCACTTTCCCAAGCTTGTTCAAACTTTTGGTTTATGTTTGCAAGGTTTTACAAGGCCTTATAGATACGTGTCCGAATATCACCGGTTTTTGTCTTTTTGAAACCTGTTCGAAATGTTATCGAAATGTTGTAATTTAGTGAGCTGAACATTGGATCGTCACAAACATTTTGCTCAATAACTACTCTTATCTACATGACACACCAATGTGCAGGCTCTGATAGCAATAAAGACAAAGCTTATTACAACGATTAAAACGGCTAAGGCGAATCTGACCGTTAGGTTTAGCCGAATAAGGAGATCATGGATGCACAATCTTGCTGTTAACTTGGAGCGCAGCGCTTCGCTTTTCCCAAATAAAGTCGCACTGCGAATGGGGACGGAAGAAGTCAGCTTTTCTCAGTTGGAACAACTTTCTGGAAACGTCGCCGCTAATTTAAAGAGGCTGGAGCTCAAGAAAGGCGATAAGGTCGCGTTGTCGTGTCCGAATGTCACGTATTTCCCGATTGCCTATTATGGGATTCTGAAAGCAGGCTGCGTCGTGGTGCCTTTGAACGTGTTATTTAAAGCAAGAGAGATCGCTTACCACCTTAATGACTCGGATGCGAAAGCCTATTTATGCTTTGAGGGTAGTGAAGAGCTGCCCATCGGTCGCTATGGCTTACAAGGTTTCGAACAGGCAAACCATTGTGAACACTTTGTCGAGATGCCCATCCCAACCGGCGCAGACACGACTTCAGTAAGAAACGAGCAGCATGAATCAATCGCTGACTGGTTAGAACAACCTTTGATTCCTTTTGAGTCTATGGCTTGCCATGGTGATGATACCGCTGTGATTCTTTATACGTCAGGTACGACAGGTCAGCCAAAAGGAGCAGAGCTTTCCCACACCAACATGCAAACTAATGCGATGTCGTCACAGTATCTCATGCGACTGGAGTACAGCGACACCACAATGGCCACGCTTCCTCTGTTCCATAGCTTCGGCCAGACAGTGATGATGAATGCGAGTGTGTTAACGGGGTCGACCATGGTGTTGATTCCGCGTTTCGAACCTTCACTGGTGATCGAACAGATCATTAACCATAAAGTAAGCGTATTTGCGGGTGTTCCTACTATGTATATTGCGCTTCTAAAAGCGGGAGAAAAGTCCTCTAGTAGTTTAGAAATAAGCAAACGATCTGAACAGGTTAAACATAGCTTAAGGCTTGGTGTGTCTGGTGGTGCGTCTATGCCTCTTGAGGTTATCCGACAATTTGAATCCCGATTCGAACTTCCGGTATTGGAAGGTTATGGTCTGTCTGAAACTGCGCCAGTTGCGACCTTTAACCATATTGATGGTGACCGCTTGTCTGGCAGTGTGGGTCAACCCTTGTGTGGTCACCTTATTAAGATTACAGACATCCAAGGTAACTCAGTAGCCATGGGCGAATTGGGCGAAGTCTGCATCAAGAGTCCAAGTGTTATGAAAGGCTATTATCAAAAGCCAGAAGCCACGTCAGAAGCCATCCGAGACGGTTGGTTCCTAACCGGAGATATTGGACGCAACGATGAGCACGGCAACTTGTTCATTGTCGATCGCGTTAAAGACATGATCATCCGTGGTGGTTACAACGTGTATCCGCGTGAAATCGAAGAAGTATTGATGTGTCATCCCGATGTCGAAATGGTCGCGGTGGTGGGTGAACATCATGATCGTCTAGGCGAAGAAATTCATGCCCATGTTGTGCTTCATGAACATACACAACCTGATAGCAAGGCGCTGATAGCTTGGTGTCGTGAGCAATTAGCGGATTACAAATACCCTCGTAAGGTGTTTATTCGTAAAGCGCTACCAATGACGGCGACAGGCAAGATTTTGAAGCGAGAGTTACACCCACTAGAAATAGCGGAGGCAACCAATGGATAGTTATGATTTTATTATTGTTGGCGGTGGTTCTGCGGGTTGTGTCATGGCTTCGCGGCTGTCTGAAGACCCGAATATCACGGTTTGCTTATTAGAAGCGGGTGGTAAAGACAGCAGCCCGTTCATTCATACTCCGGTTGGCGTGGTGGCAATGATGCCAACCAAACTCAACAACTGGGCCTTTGAAACCGTTGAACAACCGGGTTTGAATGGTCGTAAAGGTTACCAACCGAGAGGTAAGACACTGGGCGGTTCTAGCTCTATCAATGCCATGATGTATGCTCGTGGGCACCGTTACGACTATGACACATGGGAAAGCTTGGGTAACACTGGCTGGAATTATGAATCGTGTTTGCCTTACTTTAAGAAAGCGGAAAATAACGAAGTTCACCAAGATGAGTACCATGGCCAAGGTGGTCCTTTGAATGTGGCGAACCTTCGATCGCCAAGCCCGATGTTGGAACGTTACTTTACGGGATGTGAGTCGATAGGGGTTCCTCGTAATGAAGACATCAACGGTGCGGCTCAATTTGGTGCGATGCCGACTCAGGTGACTCAGATTAATGGCGAACGATGCAGTGCTGCCAAGGCTTATTTAACACCAAACCTTTCGAGACCAAATCTAACGGTCGTGACCAAGGCAACCACGCATAAGGTCTTGTTTGAAGGCAAGAATGCGGTCGGCGTTGAATATGGCTCTAACGGGCAGCGTTATGAGATCCAATGCAACAAAGAAGTGATTCTATCCGCTGGTGCCTTTGGTTCCCCCCAATTGCTGTTACTGTCGGGTGTTGGCGCTAAAGGTGAACTAGAGACGCATGGCATCGAACAGGTTCATGAATTGTCTGGAGTGGGTAAGAACCTTCAAGACCATATCGACTTAGTCCATTCGTACAAATGCAGTGAAAAGCGTGAAACTTTTGGTATCTCGCTGCAAATGGCCTCTGAAATGAGCAAAGCTTTACCGTTATGGCACAAAGAGCGCCGCGGTAAGATGAGCAGCAATTTTGCAGAAGGGATAGGCTTTCTTTGTTCCGAAGATCATATCGCCGTGCCAGATTTAGAGTTTGTATTTGTGGTCGCTGTGGTTGATGACCATGCCCGAAAAATACATACCAGTCATGGATTTACGTCTCATGTCACCTTGCTATGACCGAAAAGTATAGGCACGGTAACGCTCAATAGTAGTGATCCCTATGATCCGCCTAAGATCGACCCTGCATTTTTCAGTCACCCTGAAGACATGGACGTGATGATTAAAGGCTGGAAGAAGCAGTATCAAATGCTAGAGAGCTCGGCGTTCGATGATATCCGTGGCAATGCTTTTTATCCGGTCGATGCCAATGATGACAAGGCTATTGAGCAAGATATTCGAAATCGTGCGGATACTCAGTATCACCCAGTCGGAACCTGCAAAATGGGAACCGATGATGATTCTCTGGCCGTGGTAGATAACAATCTTAAAGTCTATGGATTGGATAACTTAAGAGTCATTGATGCTTCTGTGATGCCAACATTAGTGGGGGCGAATACCAATGCACCAACCGTTATGATTGCCGAAAAAATAGCAGATCAGATCAAAGAACAGTATGGGTTTAGCAAGCAACAAGACAATGAACAGGCAGAAGACGAGATGGTTGTATAATTAACAGAAACAGATATAACTGATTGTTTTACAGTAGGTTAGGGAGTCTTATTTTCGCAAGGCTCTCTGACCTATTTTTTGTGCGCTTTCTTCAAGCACAAGCTAAATTAAAAGCGATATAAATACGGGTCTATTTGGTCAGAGCTTGATTAAGCCATTGATCAAATTGGCCTTTTGGTAACGCACCGTTAATCGTATCGACACGTTTACCGTCTTTAAACACCATCACCGTGGGAATACTTCTGATTTGGTACATCGCGGCAAGTTGTTGCTGAGCTTCAGTATCAATCTTAACGAATCGAACATCTCCCGAACGTTCTTTTGCGACGTCACTGAACACTGGCGCAAAGCCCACACATGGGTTGCACCATGTCGCCCAAAAATCGACAACCACAGGCTGTGAACTGTTCAAGATAGATTGGAAATTAAGTGACGTTCCCTCGATAGGAGCACCATCGAGCAATGCTGTTTTGCATTTGCCGCAGGTTGGGCTTTCTGAAATTCTTTCTGAAGGAACTCGGTTTACGCCATTACAAGAAGGGCAACGTGTGTTGAATGTAGACATAACTTTCTCTTTTTATTGCAACTCCGTGTCTAACGCGATTTACGAATCGCGCACGGAACGCTTATACTGTTTAAAACAAGAATACGATACTTAAATAAAAACAAACAATAAACAGGTAAATGATGACAAAATTTTACGCCGAAATTACTGGCTGGGGAAAGTGTCTGCCACCAGCCGTGCTGTCCAATGATGATCTAAGCACTTTCATTGATACGTCTGACGAGTGGATTCGAACTCGAACTGGTATCGAAAACCGCCGTATCAGTCATGTAAATACCTCTGAACTTGCGACTGTTGCAGCGAAACATGCAATGGCGTGTGCTGGCCTAACCGCTGAAGATATCGATCTTGTTATCATCGCGACGTGCAGCCCAGATTCTCTTATTCCAAATACTGCGTCTAAGGTTCAACAGAACCTAGGCATTAAAAGTGCAGCGGCTTTCGACCTTAACGCAGCGTGTACTGGCTTCATTTACGGTGTTGAAACCGCGACTCGACTGATTCAAGCGGGTAACTACCGCAATGCTATCGTTGTCGGTGCTGAGCGTCTGTCATTCTTCATCGACTGGACCAAGCGTGATACTGCAGTTCTGTTCGGTGATGGCGCTGGTGCAGTGGTTCTATCTCGCACTGAAGAGCAAGTTGGCTTACAAGAAGCTCAGATCGGTTGTGATGCTGAAGGCCGTGATATTCTAGCGGTACCAAAATTCGGTACTTCTATGGACCGCTTTGCGGCTGATAACGGCTACTGGGACTTTGATTTCGTTGGTAAAGAGATCTTTAAACGTGCAGTGAAAGGCATGGGCGCAGCGGCACACACAGTATTGAGCCGCACAGGTATCTCAACCGACAACATTGACGTTGTGATTCCGCACCAAGCGAACATCCGAATCATTCAAACTCTGTGTGATATGGCGGGTATCGATCGCGAGAAAGCGTTTGTTAATATCCAAAACTACGGCAACACATCCGCAGCGACTGTGCCAATCGCATTGTGTGAATCGCTAGAACAAGGTTTCGTTAAGCCTAACGACAACATTCTTGTTGCGGCATTTGGAGCGGGTTTAACGTGGGGTGCTGGCCACATTAAATGGGGTAGCCGTGTTGAACCACTAGGTCAATCAGATGCTAAGCTTCCAGAAGCCGACAAATCTGCGTTAGAGCTTTTAGAAAGAGCCATTTTACACTGTAAAACACACCCGAATTCAGCGAGCGAATAACGCTGATGGATACAGTAACCAAAGTACGTCTTATGACTAAAGCCGACCTAGATGGGGCGGCTTTAGTCCACCAAGCAACGTTTGTTCGACAACAGAACTCAAAAGATTGGTTACAATGTAACTTAAATGCCGCGCCACGCTTTCTTAACTTTGTTGCAGAGAGTGAAGGTGAGATCGTGGGTTACATCATCTGGGTTCAGAAGAGTGGGTTTAGACCTGAAGCTGTATTAGAGTTAGAACAACTTGCGGTATTACCAAGCGCACAGGGTAAAGGATTGGGCAAAAAGCTGATTCTAGATTCCCTGCCGCAGGTAAAACAGCATTTGGCGGAGCAAGGCTCAACACTAAAGCATGTTTTAGTGACCACCAGAGCGGATAACTTTGCGCTGAAGCTGTATCAGTCGACATTGGGAGCAGAGGTCGAAACCACGATTTCAAACCTGTACTCTGCTGACGAAGTGCTTATGATAGCTCGCAATGTGGGTGAGCGGATCTGATCGCTGAGTTCTTAGAACCAATTATAATCAGCGGTACAAACCGACCGTCATCGATAAACGTTTAATTAGGGACTAATCTAGTCCCTTTTGTTATTTCTTAGGAAGTGTTTTGAAGAAAGTTTTAGCAATTGGCTACGTTTGGCCTGAACCGAATTCATCGGCGGCTGGCAGCCATATGATGTCACTTTTACGATTGTTCAAGAGACAAGGTTGGTCAGTTGAATTTGCAACGCCAGCTCAAGAAACCGAGCACATGATTGATCTCTCTGAAGAGGACATCACAAGCCAATCTATACAGTTGAATTGCGATAGCTTTGACCAGTACATCGAAGAGCTGCAACCCGATGTCGTGATGTTTGACCGTTTCATGATGGAAGAGCAGTTTGGTTGGCGCGTGGAAAAGGTATGCCCGAATGCCTTTAAGTTACTGGATACGGAAGATTTACAGTTCTTACGTAATGCTCGACACGAAGCGGTTAAGAAAGAGACTGAACTGACCAAAGCGCATTTGTACAGTGACTTAGCGAAACGTGAAATTGCTGCGATTCTGCGTTGTGATCTTTCGTTGATCATTTCTAGCTACGAGATGGAACTGCTTCAAGCTGAGTTCAATATCGATCCAAAACTGCTTCATCACTTGCCGTTCATGGTTGATCTCAACAGTCTACCTGAAAGCACGAAAAGCTTTGAAGAACGTAAGCATTTCATGACGATAGGTAACTTTAGACACGCACCGAACTGGGATGCCGTACTTCAGTTACAGAAGATTTGGCCGAAGATTCGCAAGCAGTTGCCAGACACTGAACTTCATATTTATGGATCTTACCCGCCACCGAAAGCGACGGCTTTGCATAACCCTAAAACTGGCTTCCATATCAAAGGTTGGGCGAAAGACGCTCAAGAAGTGATGGAGCAGGCTCGTGTGTGTGTTGCACCTTTACGATTTGGCGCAGGCATTAAAGGCAAGTTACTTGATGCGATGAAGCTACAGACTCCGAACGTGACCAGTGAAATCGGCAGCGAAGGCATGTTGCCACAAGGAGAACTGCAATGGCCAGGTGCGGTTGCTGATGATGTCGACGAATTTGTTGAAGCTGCAGTTGCCCTTTATAAAGATGAAGAGAAGTGGCTTAAGGCACAAAGCCGATGTCATTCAATCCTTGAAGCGCACTACGAGCAGAATAAACTGGGCGACACATTGATTGAGCGATTGATTGCGTTAGAGTCGGATCTTGAATCTCATCGACTGGATAACTTCTTTGGTTCGATGCTCAAACACCACAGCATGGCGAGCACGAAGTATATGTCCCAGTGGATAGCTGAAAAGAACAAGACTAAGTAGCTTACATAGTACAACCAATACAACCGAATTAAATCATAAGCCCTTAGGTTAACGCCTAGGGGCTTTTTTCATGCAGGGCGCTTGTTAATTCCAGACTTACAAAACGACACATACTCGCAGTACATTAGCATTGACTAATTTATATTTATTAGTAAACTCTAATTTATAGGTTGTTATGAGTTTATGATGTTTGTGGATAGGAGAGGTTTGTGCTTAGTTTGATTCCTTGGGATGCTTTTTTCGGTGGCATGTTGTTAGGCGTGTCGGCCATTGTTTTAATGTTGGGGATTGGTCGAGTTGCTGGCATTAGTGGCATTGTCAGCCGATTATTGCCAACTGGCACCAGCAACAAAGAACGTAAAGATACGGATACAGCAAACACCGAAAAACACTGGCGTATCGCCTTTGTTGTGGGAATGGTCGCAAGTGGTTGGCTATTAATTCCGACGGGCTACCAACTTCCGCAGTTAGAAGAGATGAATCTCGCTTTAGTGATTATTGCTGGCCTTCTGGTGGGCTTTGGTACTAAAACAGCGAACGGTTGTACTAGCGGGCATGGCATTGTCGGAATGGCTCGTTTATCTAAACGTTCTATTGTTGCGACCTGTGTATTTATGGGTGTGGCAATCGTAACCGTGTTTATCAAGAATCTGACTGGCTTGGGGGCATAATGAAAAACGCTTCATTTACTATCGTTATCGGTTTGGTCGCAGGTATTCTTTTTGGCTCTGGCATGATCATCTCAGGGATGGTTGATCCTGAGAAGGTACTCGGCTTCTTAAACATTACCGGTAACTGGGACATTAGTTTGGCATTCGTCATGGGTGGCGCGCTATTGGTCTTTGCACCGTTTTATCATCTGGTCATTAAAAAGCGCGCTAAAGCCATCAATGGCGAGCCGTTAGATAGCCGTAACAATCCGTTGATAGACAGAAAGCTGATTCTTGGATCTACAGCGTTTGGCTTAGGCTGGGGGATTGCAGGCTTTTGCCCAGGCCCTGCGGTAACCAGCCTAAGTGGCGGCAACCCGACGGTGTGGGTTTTTATGATAAGCATGCTGGTGGGAATGTGGCTGGCGGATCGTATGAACAAAACGTGTTAGTAGCAAGCTTATCGCTGATTACATTGGCTTTGAAGTTATTCGTTCTGAGCTGATCAAGCATAGAGGCTGACTGGCTTTCTTGCTGAAAGCGAGTCAGCCTCTTTCTATATTTACTGTTTCTATTATTTTCAGTTATCTACAATCTGCTGTTATCTAAAATCTACTATTTAATCGTCGTTGAAACTGGGCAGTGGTCACTGAGTTTCTAGTCCAGCACATCTTGCGTTTCAAATACCTTTTGTTTCGCAGGAGAAGCATTCAAGGACTTGCTCACCACAATATGATCAATCACTGAACGAAACTGATGTGTACGGTGATTATTGCGGTTTGAGCGTACCTTACAATCTGCTCGAGTTTTTCGTGTTGCCAACTGAGCATCGGTATTTTGCGTCATATCTTTCCACATCCAATCTCTTGAATAGGAGAGGTTATGGTTAAAGTCGCCCAGAATCGCGTAGTCTTCGCCTTTACGTTCTCTTTGCTGTATCCACTTATTCAGTTGTTGAGCTTGGTCTTTGAGCCTTGAACAGTCGCGGTTAGACTTATACGCGCCGCTGCAACCCGCCTTTAAATGCACTGACAACATATGAATTGGTTTTGAATCCGTTTCCACAACCATATAACTGGCAAACCTAAGCTTGCTGTTAGCACTCGTTTCCAGAGGAAAGTCAGCGTAGTCAGTGAGAGCGATTTCTTTACGAACCGCGAAGCCCGTATATTGGTTCACTTCTTTGAATTGTCGGTTACTGTTTTTGGGCAATGAACGATCAGACATCAAGATTTTGTATTGATCGCCAGCGATGCGTTGAATGGCATTGATGTCATCGACTTCCTGAAAGGCGACTACATCCGCATCTAAGGATTGAAAGTATTCTTCAAGTTTGTCGAAATCAGATTGATCGCGTTGGGCAGAAAACTTATTCACAGCCTCGTTGGTTGATAACCATTCGATATTCCAACTGGATATGGTCAAAGGTTCAGCAAATGTCTGGCTACTGAGTAAGCAAGCTAACATTATCCACTTTTGAAGTCGTTTCATCCCAAATATCCCTAATTTTGGTGTCCAATATAGTTGAGCCGTTATCCTACAACACTTACCAAAAATTCAACTCTTTTTAGCAGTTTTTTTATTGTTACATTGTTTCTTTTCGACTTGAGAACTCACGTAATAATATTGGATTTATCTTGTTCAGCGTGCGCGTTTTATTGATCCAAATCAATACTCAAAGTTGGTGGTTCTCGTTAAATACGCCACAATATCTAGTGTTAGTTAAACGATAAATCGCTCTATATAGTGTATTTGTGGATAAGTCTGTGAATACCTCAAGAGTAAGGAGAAGTGGTGAAATCAATCGTAATCAAGCGTGATGGCTCAAGAGCTCCATTCAGTAGAGATCGTATCCAAGCTGCAGTGGAAGCAGCATCAGACAAAGCCGATAAGGAAATTGCTATTTATGCTCTGAATGTGGCATTAGCAGTTGAGTTGAAGCTCGAAGACTACGATGAAGTTCATATTTCTGAAATTCAGACTTTGGTCGAGAATGAGCTAATGCAGGGACCGTATAAGTCTCTGGCTCGTGCCTACATTGAATATCGTCATGACCGTGACATCGCACGTGAAAAGCAAAGCGCTTTAACGCGTGAGATCGAAGGCTTGATCGAAGAAAGCAATGTTGATCTGATCAATGAGAATGCCAACAAAGACGGTAAAGTAATCCCTACTCAGCGAGATTTGCTGGCGGGTATCGTGGCTAAACACTATGCAAAAACTCACATTTTGCCGCGTGACATCGTACAAGCTCACGAGTGTGGTGACATTCATTACCACGATCTAGACTACGCACCGTTCTTCCCAATGTTTAACTGTATGCTTATCGATCTGAAAGGCATGTTAACGCATGGCTTCAAGATGGGTAACGCGGAAATCGACACGCCTAAGTCTATTTCTACGGCAACAGCGGTAACAGCGCAGATCATCGCGCAAGTGGCGAGCCACATCTACGGCGGTACTACGATTAACCGTATCGATGAGGTTTTAGAGCCTTACGTAATGGCGAGCTACGAGAAGCATTTATCTCTAGCGAAAGAGTGGGACATTCATAGCCCAGAAGCTTTTGCTATCTCTCGTACAGAGAAAGAGTGTTACGACGCGTTCCAATCTCTGGAGTACGAAGTAAACACGCTGCACACAGCTAACGGTCAAACACCATTCGTAACATTTGGTTTTGGTCTAGGCGAAAGCTGGGGTTCAAAACTTATCCAGCAATCTATCTTGAAAAACCGCATTGCAGGTTTGGGTAAGAACCGCAAAACAGCCGTGTTCCCTAAACTGGTGTTTGCGATTAAAGATGGTTTGAATCACCAGAAGCAAGATCCAAACTACGACATCAAGCAATTAGCGCTTGAGTGTGCGTCTAAGCGTATGTATCCAGACATTCTTAACTACGACAAAGTAGTAGAAGTGACAGGGTCATTTAAAACGCCTATGGGTTGCCGTAGCTTCTTGAATACTTACGAAGAAAACGGTGAGTTGATTCATGAAGGACGTAACAACTTAGGTGTAGTTAGCTTGAACTTGCCACGTATCGCGATTAACGCGAAGCAAGATATGGCTAAGTTCTATGAGCTGCTTGATGAAAAACTGAAGCTGGCTCGTCGTGCTCTAGAAACTCGTATTTCTCGTCTAGAAAACGTGAAAGCGCGTGTTGCCCCAATCCTATATATGGAAGGTGCATGTGGCGTTCGTTTGAAAGCAGACGACTCAATCGCTGATATCTTCAAGAACGGCCGTGCTTCTGTTTCTCTTGGTTACATTGGTATCCACGAAGCGATGACCGCACTTTACGGCACTGACGTTCACCTGTACGACGATGGCGAAATGCGCACTAAAGCGCTTGAGCTGGTGGAGTACATGAAGCGTGAAGTGGAATCTTGGACGAAAGAAACAGGTTACGCGTTCAGCTTATACGGAACACCAAGTGAAAACCTATGCAGCCGTTTCTGCAGCATCGATACCAAAGAGTTTGGTGTGATTGATGGCGTAACAGACCGTGGTTACTACACAAACAGCTTCCACTTAGACGTACAGAAGAAAGTGAACCCATACGACAAGATCGATTTCGAGATGCCTTATCCTGAAATCTCTAGTGGTGGTTTTATCTGTTACGGCGAATTCCCGAACATGCAGAAGAACATCGAAGCGCTAGAAAACGTATGGGATTACAGCTACACACGTGTTCCTTACTACGGCACCAACACGCCGATTGATGAATGTTACGAGTGTGGATATAACGGAGAGTTTGACTGTACAAGTAAAGGCTTTACGTGTCCTAAGTGTGGCAACCATGACTCAACCAAAGTATCCGTAACACGCCGTGTATGTGGTTACCTTGGTAGCCCAGATGCACGACCGTTTAACTTCGGTAAGCAAGAAGAAGTTAAACGCCGCGTGAAGCACCTTTGATCTAACAAAGGATCCTAGTTAAGGTCTGCGATCTTTAGCTCGCTCACTTAGAAGAGCTACGGTTCAAGAAATAAGATTGGTATCGGCTTCATGTCGGTACCAGTTCTTTCGTTTCAGTTCTTACAGCACTGCACTTTAACCTATTAAGTAATAACGAGTTTTCAATACTGTCTTATGAATTATCATCAATATCATCCAATCGACGTTGTAAATGGTCCAGGAACACGCTGCACGTTGTTTGTGTCGGGTTGTGTGCACCAGTGTCGCGGGTGTTATAACCAGTCGACGCAACGATTAGACTCTGGGCATTTGTTTACTCAAGAGCTACAAGACCAAATTATTTCTGACCTCAATGATCCGAGAATTAAGCGTCGTGGTTTATCGCTTTCTGGTGGCGATCCTCTGCATCCGGCAAACGTGTCTGAAGTGCTGAGGCTTGTTCAGCGTGTAAAAGCGGAATGTGAAGGTAAAGATATTTGGATGTGGACGGGTTATGAGTTAGATGAGCTGGATGACAAACAGAAGCAAGTGCTTGAATACGTTGATACCTTGATTGACGGCCGCTTCGAGCAAGACAAAGCGGACCCAATGTTAGATTGGCGTGGTAGTTCAAACCAAATTATTCATCGGTTCCGACTCTAGTAGACTTTCGTTAGTTAACGTCAACCTACATTGGTGCAAATTAGTAGCCTCAGCTTCTCTGTTGAGGCTTTTTTATTTTATGACGTTCTAAATTTGTAAATTGATTGAATATTGAACTATATGGAATAGGGAATATTAGATTGCACCAGTATCAACTAGAGTTATCTCCTAAAAATCAAAACTTTGATGAATTTCTGTTTCTTAAATTGTAAATAAAATGATAACTTGGAGGCCATTACTTGAATTTCAAAGGGTTGTGACTTTCATGTTTTCACATCTACCAAAACCAACTTTAGATCCAATTTTATCTCTTTCTGTCGCTTACCGTGGCGACCCTCGTACTGACAAAGTCGATTTAGGTATTGGCGTTTACAAAAACGACCAAGGCGAAACACCTATCATGAAAGCCGTTTCTATGGCTCAAGATATTGTTGTCGAGACTCAGAAAACCAAAGCTTACGTTGGCCTAGCAGGCTGTGAAGAGTTCAACCAGAGCATGGTTGATCTTTTGCTTAAAGGGACTTCTGCAATGGGTCGTGTTGCTGCGATTCAAACACCAGGTGCAAGTGGTGCACTTCGTATGTTGGGAGACTTAATGAAAGTTTCTCAACCTGACACGACAGTTTGGATTTCAAACCCAAGCTACGTTAACCACAAACCGGTCATGGAAGCGGCTGGCTTGAAAGTTCGCTACTACAATTACTTCAGTCCTCAAACCAAGCAAGTTGATACTGCAAAAATGCTAGAAGACCTATCGAAAGCGGGCCCTTCAGACGTAGTATTGCTGCACGGTTGCTGCCATAACCCAACGGGTGCTGACATCGATTTTGAAGCGTGGCAGGAAATTACTAAGTTATCGCAGAAAAATGGTTTCTTACCGTTTGTTGATATCGCTTACCAGGGATTCGGTGATGGCCTAGAAGAAGATGCAAAAGGTCTTCAGCATATGGCTAACAATGTTGAAGAAATGCTTATCACGACATCTTGCTCGAAAAACTTCGGTTTGTACCGTGAAAGAACAGGTGCTGCGATCGTTATTGGTAAGAACAGCGAACACGTTGGTAACGCAAAAGGTAAACTTCTAACTCTGGCCCGTTCAACTTACACTATGCCGCCAGATCATGGTGCGGCTCTAGTGAAAACAATTCTTCAGAATCAAGAGCTAACAACGATTTGGAAGCAAGAGTTAAGTGAAATGCAACAGCGTTTGTTAAATCTGCGCCAAAGTTTATGCGATGAATTGCGAAATACTTATAACACGTCACAATTTGATTTCATTGAAAGCCATAAAGGTATGTTTACTGTACTAGGCTTTAAAGAAACTCAAATGAATCAATTACGTGAAGAATATGGAATCTACGGTGTTGGTGATGGACGCATCAATATTGCAGGTCTTTCTGAATCTCATATTCCTTATGTAGCGAAAGCGATAGCCAACGTTTCAAAATAGAAGGTGACTGAATGTATAATTGGAAAGCGATTGTAACTCTAATGCTAAGTGGTGGCCTTTTTGCTTGCTCCACGACGACTCAAGTTCCTGTCGAACCAGAGCAAAAGCCTCAAATAGAACAACCTGTTGTGGATGACTCTTCAAAGACTGACGCAACTGAAGGTGAGAAGGTCACGGAACCTACAGAGAAGCCTGAAGAAGTAAAACCAACCGAACCAGAGAAAAAGCCAGTACCGGTTGAGAAACCAGTAGAAAAAGCAACGAAGACAAGCGATGGCAAACTGATTCTTGGAGAAGAAGAATGGGTGTTTGTTCCGGGCTTGAAAGAAGCGTTTAAAGCACGTGTAGATACGGGTGCAACAACATCATCAATCAGTGCGGTTGATATTGTTGATTTTGAACGTGACGGAAAAGATTGGGTTAAGTTCAAGATTGAACATGACGGCATCACAACCGAAGAGATCAGTTTACCAGTAGAACGCTGGGTTAAGATCAAGCAATCAAGCGCTGAAGGTACACAACGACGTGCCGTTGTTGTGGCTGCGATTCAAATCGGTGATCTAAAAGACAAAACCGAGTTTACATTAGCAGACCGAACGCATCTTGCTTTCCCACTTCTGTTGGGTAGAAGCTTCTTTAGAGACGTTGCGGTTGTCGATGTAGGACAAAAATACGTTCAGAAAAAAATAACTAAATAGCGTTAAGCGGTTTTAGTTAAAACGAGATCTGACACTTTTACTTTTGATAAATCGAATCCCTGCTAATGGAATTAGTGGGGATTTTTTCTTTTTATGGCCGAATAACCGACGAAATGCATTTAATTGTGCATTGTTCGCTATCCGTTCACTGTTTAACCTCGACAATGTGATCCTGATCTCTATATAATCCGCGCTTCGTTTTATGTTTAATCCATACTTTCGTACTTCTTATTTAGGCGCGTTAGTCCGTCTAATAATTATCTGTCAGTACACGCTTAGGAATTAGTTCTTTGATATCTACCGCGAACATCACAATGCAATTTGGCGCAGAGCCGCTGTTTGAAAACATCTCTGCTAAATTTGGTAACGGCAACCGCTATGGTTTGATCGGCGCTAATGGTTGCGGCAAATCAACGTTCATGAAAATCCTAAGTGGTGCGTTAACGCCAAGCTCGGGCAATGTTTCTATCACTCCAGGGGAAAAACTGGGTGTTCTAAGCCAAGATCAGTTCGCATTCGAACAATACAGCGTTATCGACGTTGTGATCATGGGTGACAGAAAACTGTGGGAAGTAAAACAAGAACGTGATCGCATTTACTCTTTGCCTGAAATGAGCGAAGACGATGGTATGAAAGTCGCGGAACTTGAAAGTGAGTTCGCGGAAATGGATGGCTACACAGCCGAAAGCCGTGCCGGTGACATTCTAATCCAAGCGGGTATCGAAGAAGAGTTCCATTTCGGCTTAATGCAGCAAGTTGCACCGGGTTGGAAACTACGTGTTCTATTAGCACAAGCATTGTTTGCAAACCCAGACATCCTGCTTCTTGATGAACCAACCAATAACTTGGACATCCACACGATCAACTGGCTTGCTGAAGAGCTAAATCAGCGTAAGTGTACAATGATCATCATTTCGCACGATAGACACTTTCTGAACTCTGTTTGTACGCATATGGCGGATATCGATTACGGTGAGCTACGTGTTTATCCTGGTAATTACGAGTACTTCCTAGAGGCGTCGGGTTTGATTCGTGACCAACTTCTAGCAAGTAACGCGAAGAAAGCTGCTGAGATTAGCGAACTTCAAGATTTCGTTAACCGTTTTGGCGCGAACGCATCTAAAGCGAAACAAGCCAGTTCTCGTGCTAAGAAAATGGACAAAATCACGCTTGATGAAGTGAAATCGTCAAGTCGTATGAGCCCATCAATTGATTTTGGTGAAGGTAAGAAGTTACACCGTCAAGCGCTTGAGATTCAAGACCTTGGCCATGGTTTCGATGGTGAAACTCTGTTTACTGGTGGTAACTTATTACTTGAAGCGGGTACTCGTCTTGCGGTTATCGGTGAGAATGGCGTTGGTAAAACCACATTGCTGAAATGTTTAGTTCAAGAGCTTGAGCAAAACCAAGGTATCGTTAAATGGTCTGAAAATGCGTCTGTAGGTTATTGCCCACAAGACAGTACAGCTGACTTTGATAACGATTTGAGCATTTTCGATTGGATCTCACAGTGGCGTACTGTGAAACATGATGACCTAATGGTACGTGGTATTCTTGGTCGCTTGCTGTTTACCGCTGATGATGCGAACAAAAAGGCTCGTAACTGTTCCGGTGGTGAGAAGAACCGTTTGTTATTCGGCAAGCTAATGATGCAAGACATTAACGTACTTGTGATGGACGAACCAACCAACCACATGGACATGGAAGCGATCCAAGCGCTGAACGATGCACTAAAGGTTTACACTGGCACGCTGATTTTCGTCAGTCATGACCGTGAGTTTGTTTCGTCGTTGGCGACACACATTATTGACGTGAAAGACCAGCAACTGATTAGCTTCCAAGGTACTTACGAAGAGTACTTAGATCATCAGAAAAAGATGCTGATGGTTGCTCTGTAGAAGCAAATTGCTCGCTAAGTGTTAACACAGCTAATAGCGAGCGATAATTGAAAGTAATAAAAAGCCCCGAGCATGATTATGCTCGGGGCTTTTTTAATTCGAGTTGTTACGTATTACTTCTCAAAGTACCAAATTGCTTATCAACGACAGCTACTTATCAACGAGACCTACTTATGGATGGATTATCTCTGAGGTGTAGATTTAAGTAAATGAAGCGAGACCAGATCAGTTAACTCGATAAAGTGATTCAACTGGATAAGGATAATCAACTAGATCAAGGTAACAAATCGAATCTAGCCTAGAAACCGAATCGAGCTGACATCAAAATTTGGTGTCCGTAAGTACCGTTATTACGCATATCTAGACCTACAGAAAGCTGATCTGTTGAGTGAAAACGCGCGCCAACACCAACAATCGAACGTGTGTCATCGTTATCGATCAACTGACCAAGGCGTGCATTGACTTCAACATTCGCCAAAATCCATGCTCTTAAACCGATGTTTACTTCAGTTTTGATGTGGTTGTCGTCATTACGTTCGATGTTATGCAGTAACATTTGACCTGTAACGTCAGCAAATTGACTTATTGGGCCGTGGAATCCCATACCTACCGCTGCGTCCCAATCACTTTCAAATTCTGAATCGATACGAGCAACAAAATGAGAGTTCTGGGTAAACATTGTTGTGACTTCACCACCAAACGTACTCGGGCTCGTACCCATGCGTAGCTCGAATGTGTTGTAGTTAAAGTTGTTTGCAGACGCAGAGAATGAACACAGTGCAGCTAGCCCTAGAAGGACAGTCTTGTTTGCGCGACCTAGCATGGTGACTCCATATAAATTGTATTTTCGGCATTATATACAAAAAAGCCTGCAATATGCAGGCCAATTTATTGAAGCTTATTAATTACAGTGAGTTATTTATGATTGTTGCTTAAAGAACTTGAATGTGATCAACTTCGATTTCAGGAGTTTTGCCACCTTCGTACTCGCCAAAGATACGAATTTTTGTGTCTGCAGTTAGCGGTGCAGCTAGGCGGATGTCATCGTCCAACTCAATTTGAATCTCGCTCTGTCCGTCAGAGAAGATAAACGTATCGCTTTTTAACTGACGAACAATCTTGCCGTCAACAACCGTGTCTTGTTCTGCAAACATACTTGTGTCTGAAAGTAGAGTTGCAACAGAAACTGTCTCTATTGGACCTGTGTAAGCAATAGCGTTCTCGTGTTTGCTATTGCTGTGGTGGTCACCAGCCATTGCGAAAGTAGGTGCAAGAATAATAGTAGATGCGATAGCCAATACAGTTTTTTTCATGATGAATCCTTAAGTGTTGTTTTGTTGAAACGTTTTTCTTAATTTGAAACGTTTCATTTAGTTGATACGCTTCTTTTCGCTTGGAAGCTTTGTTTCGATGGGGCTATTAAACAACACTCGGTTTGAATGCAGAGTGAGTAACACATTCATTTTCCATTCATTTTATTGAGCATCTACTCGGCAATGGCGTTAAGATGGTGGCAGAGAAATATTGCCAACAGATAGCAATTACAAATCAAGAAATTAAGGATTTAGGTACAAATGCGATCACCTTTAAGCGCCCTTATGGTTCAAGGCACAACGTCAGATGCCGGAAAAAGTGTTTTGGTGGCAGGTTTATGCCGTGTCTTGGCAAGGAAAGGAATCAAAGTGGCACCTTTCAAACCACAGAATATGGCCTTAAACAGTGCTGTGACGAAAGATGGCGGTGAAATAGGTCGCGCTCAAGCCGTTCAGGCGCAAGCTTGTAATATTGAGCCGACGGTTCACATGAATCCTGTATTGCTAAAACCCAATTCTGATACAGGCGCGCAAGTGATTCTTCAAGGTCGAGCACTGAGCAACATGGAAGCGACCGGCTACCACGATTATAAAAAAGTTGCGATGAATACGGTAATTGATTCATTCGATCGACTTTCTGCCGAATATGAAAGTGTGATGATTGAAGGTGCAGGTAGCCCGGCTGAAATCAATCTACGTGAAAATGACATCGCCAACATGGGATTTGCTGAGAAAGCGGATATCCCAGTCATTATCGTGGCTGATATCGACCGTGGCGGCGTGTTTGCGCACCTATATGGAACATTGGCTCTATTATCTGAATCTGAACAAGCTCGAGTAAAAGGCTTTGTGATTAACCGCTTTAGAGGCGATATTGCGCTGCTTCAATCGGGTCTAGATTGGTTAGAAGAGAAAACCGGTAAACCAGTAATTGGTGTACTGCCATACCTGCATGGTTTTAACCTTGAAGCGGAAGATGCCATCACATCTGCGCAAGAGTCTGACGGAGAAGCTAAACTTAAAGTCGTGGTTCCGGTGTTAACTAGAATCAGCAATCACACAGACTTTGATGCACTAAGACTCAACCCTTCAATTGATTTACGTTACGTAGGCAAAGACGAGCGCGTAAATAACGCGGATTTGGTTATCTTGCCGGGTACAAAATCAGTAAGATCGGATTTAGATTACCTAAAAGAACAAGGTTGGGATAAAGACATTCAGCGTCATCTTCGCTTAGGCGGCAAGGTGATGGGGATCTGTGGTGGCTATCAGATGTTAGGCAATATCATCCACGATCCAGATGGTGTGGAAGGTGAGCCGGGCAGTAGTAAAGGATTGGGGTATTTAGATACAGAAACGATCTTAACGCAGCAGAAGACCTTAACCAACGTACGCGGCAACATGACACTTGATGGAAAAACAGCACCAGTAAAAGGTTATGAAATTCACGTAGGTAGGACCGATGTCAATGAAACGTCATTCCCAGTTCAGTTAGAATCAGGCAACCTTGATGGCGCTGTGAATCAAGATAACTCGATATTTGGCACATACTTGCATGGCGTATTCGATAACAGTGATGCGTTGTCGCTTATTTGCGGATGGGCGGGAGCCAACGGCGTAAAAGCGATTGACCATGAACAACTTAAAGAGTTGGGTATTAATCGAATCGCTGATGCTATCGAAGAGCATTTAAATCTTGACCTGCTTTGGCCTGAATTAAAGGTTTTGGCCTGAGCCTAGCGTTCTAGGTCATAAATAAAACGAATAATAGATAAGTGATTAAAATGAAAAAACTCGTCACCCTTGTCACCTTAGCATTTGCGACATCGTTGAGTTCGACTCATCTTTTTGCTGCTGAAAAACTACGAGTTTATGCCGCATCATCGATGACGAATGCAGTAAATTTGTTGGTTGAAGAGTTTGAAAAGAATCATTCTGTCGATGTGATTCCTGTTTATGCGAGCACCTCTTCTTTGGTGCGCCAAATTGAAAGAGGCGCGCCAGCAGACATTTTTATCTCGGCCAATGACAAATGGATGACGTATTTAGTCGACCGCCAATTGGTTTATAGTGACAATGTCACAAATTTGTGTGAAAACGAGCTTGTGCTGATTTCTCCGAAAGAGGTGCCAGTATCTTTGAATCTCTCAAAGGGTGAACAATGGGCTAAACTGCTTACCAATGAAAGACTTGCTGTAGGGAACACAATGTCGGTTCCTGCGGGTATCTACGCGAAAGAAGCGTTAGAAGCTTTAGGTGTTTGGGATGATGTTAAAGCTCGATTAGCGCCAAGCAACAATGTTCGTATGGCGTTGGCATTGGTAGAGCGTAGTGAAGCTAAACTTGGCATTGTCTACAAAACAGATGCGCTGCTTTCTAAAGAAGTGAACCTAGTGTCGACATTCCCATCAGACTTACATACCCCGATACGTTACCCTGTAGCGAAATTGAGCGATAAAGTGGTTGCCGAAGAGTTCTATATTTTTCTAAGGAGCAAGAACGCGAAGAACACCTTGAACAGTTTTGGATTTGAAGTGCGCTAAATGATGTATTTATCGGAATACGAATATCAAGCGTTAATGTTGAGCTTGAAAGTTGCTGGGTTTGCGATCTTATGGCTTATTCCTATCGGCATTGGCTTAGCGTGGCTGCTTGCTAAAAAGCAGTTTATTGGCAAAAGTATTATAGAAAGCATCGTGCATCTGCCTTTGGTGCTTCCTCCTGTGGTTATCGGCTATTTGTTGCTGGTGATGATGGGCAGACAAGGGGTAATAGGTGCATGGCTCAATGACGTGTTTGGTATTGTATTCAGCTTTAGCTGGAAGGGTGCATCACTTGCTTGTGTTGTCGTCGCGTTGCCGCTAATGGTTCGCTCTATCAGGCTCAGCTTAGAAACAGTAGACTGTAAACTCGAAGAAGCTGCAGCTACATTGGGCGCTTCTCCGATCCGTGTGTTCTTCACCATAACGTTACCTTTGATGATCCCTGGGATCATCACCGGCACAATGCTTTCTTTTGCAAGAAGCTTAGGTGAATTTGGCGCGACGATAAGCTTTGTTTCCAATATCCCCGGTGAAACACAAACTATTCCATTGGCCATGTATACCTTTATCGAAACCCCTGGTGCAGAAATGGAAGCGGCGCGTTTGTGCGTCATCTCTATTGTGATTGCGCTTAGTTCGTTGATGTTATCTGAATGGCTAAATAGAAAATCATCACAGCGATTGGGAGGAAACGCATGAGTGCATTAGTTCTCCAGTATCAACAACAACTTGGTGAAACCTTTTTCGATATCGACTTGGAGCTGCCAAGTAGCGGTATTACTGCAATTTTTGGTCGTTCTGGCGCGGGAAAAACTTCACTCATTAATGCGATTAGTGGTCTAAAACAGCCAGATAAGGGTTTGATCAGTGTATCTGGAACCACTCTGTTTGATAGCAAGAATGGCGTTAATTTACCGACTCACCAACGCAATGTCGGTTATGTGTTCCAAGAGTCTCGATTGTTCCCGCACATGAAGGTGACGGCGAACCTTAAGTACGGTATGAAAAGATCCGATCAAGCGCATTTTGACCAAATTGTCTCGTTGTTATCTTTGGGTTTGTTACTTGATCGTTATCCAGCTCGCTTATCTGGCGGAGAGAAGCAGCGTGTGGCAATTGGCCGTGCACTGTTATCTAAGCCAAGCATTCTGTTGATGGATGAACCACTTGCGTCTTTGGATCTGCCGCGTAAACGTGAAGTGATGCCGTTTCTGGAAAATTTATCTGAAACTGTTCAGATCCCGATCATCTATGTTACTCACAGTCTTAATGAGATTTTACGCTTAGCCAATCACTTAGTGATTATTGAGCAAGGCAAAGTTATTTCATCGGGAGTAACCGAAGAGGTATGGGCATCAAGAGCAATGCAGCCGTGGCAATCTTTCTCAGAACAAAGTTCGCTTTTTGAAGCGACTTTAGCTGAGCACAATGATGATTATGCGCTGTCTCGCTTAATGCTAGGAAAATCGACATCGTTATGGGTTCAAAAAGTGTCAAGTGAGATTGGTGCTTCGGTAAGGCTGCAAGTTAGGGCAAATGACGTCTCTATCGCACTAGAACAGCCACAAAGGACTTCGATACGTAATATTCTTCCTGTGACCATTCGAAGCGTAGAGACGCATCAGCAGGGCTCTAACAAACAGTCTGTCGCTGTCGAATTGGAACTAGAACCTGGATGTTATCTGTGGGCCACGATCACACTGTGGGCGCTGGATGAGTTAAACCTAGAAATTGGTCAACAAGTTTACGCACAAATCAAAGGTGTGAGTGTCACGCAGCGAGATATTGCGGTTACGCATTAAAGCGGTTTTGATGTTTTAGTTCAGGTTTCTTGGATTTAAGATTCGGCTTATTTTTAGATTGGAATTGTAGCTTAGGTAGTGTGCATCGTTGATACCTTACGTGTTCGTACACTAAAATTCGATCTTGATTCCATGAATGGAAACACGCGTTACGTTTGTACTGTGTTAATGTATTTTTTACGCCAGACTTTATGAGTTTATGAGCATAACAGCGAACGACATGACACGATGGCAGCGCTGATACCATTAGCAAACATAAGATTAATGAAAACAAAAAAGCCGCGTGTTTGAAGCAACATGCGGCTTAGTCAATAAGTAATACTGTTAGCGCTCAGCCTAATCTAGGCTAGCCCCTACTTACTTAGTAAAAACTTCTTTAAAATCACGCTTCAAGATAGCATCACGACGAGCTTTCTTGATTTGTTTAACCATGTCTTTTACACAATTGTGTAGAACTTGGTCTAGCAGTTGAGCTCGGTACTCTTCTTTTTCTTCGTCAGACATATCTTCTGGAAGTTTAAGAGTAGGGAACTCTTCCATCACGTTAACACCAGCGAAAGCTTGGCTAACACTGATTAGAGCGTGGAACTGCTCGAAGTTGTCCAAAACATTTTGTGCGCTTGCTGGAAGACTATTCCATGCTTCACGTACTGCTTCTTCAGACACTTCATGAATAGAAGTAACCATAAAGTGCATCTCTTTTGGCACTTCATCAAATTCGATAACTTGACGAAGCTCTGGCGAGATGGTCGTTAAATCGATTTCTTGTGGTTCGTTGTTTGTAGCGTCTGACATAGTATTTCTCTTTAAAAAGAAACAATGCTAAAAAGATCTGTAAAAAAGTCAATATAATATAGAGATTAGGGCATGATTTAAGCCCAAATTTGAGCTACTTTGAATATTCAACACTAGATAAAGGTGATGTGATGATAGAAAAGGGATCTTCGATGCGCATATTGCTGGTTGATGATGTTCAACTAGACAGAATGCAACTTGCGATTCGGCTTAAGCAACTGGGTCATATTGTTGAAGCTGTAGGCAGCGGCAGAGAAGCCCTGGATGTTTATTCTGACTTTGATCCTGAACTCGTATTACTCGATATTAGCATGCCAGACATGGATGGTTTTGAAGTCGCTAACGAGGTTCGTAGTCGGTTCCCAGAATGGGTTCCTATTATATTTTTGAGTGGTCACGAAGAGCCAGCAATGATCGCTAAGGCTATCGATGCTGGCGGTGACGATTACCTGATTAAGCCAGTTAACAAAGTTGTTCTAAATTCCAAGTTGATTGCGATGCAGCGTATCGCTCATATGCGACGAGAATTAAAGCAGAGTACCGCCAAACTCGAAGAGCTCAACATTCTCCTTCAACAACAGGCCAACGAAGACGGCCTTACCAAATTGTATAATCGTCGATATATGGATACTAAGCTTGAAGAAAGTATTGCATGGCATGGAAGACGTAATATACCTATGACAGTCATACTACTGGATGTAGACTTCTTTAAGCCCTACAACGATAATTACGGCCATATTCAAGGAGATAGTTGCTTACAGGGGCTTGCAAGCACCCTTAAACAGCTCTTTGTCCGTGCGGGTGAGTATGTTGGTCGTTATGGCGGTGAAGAATTTGTTTTAATTCTGAGTGATACGGACAGTGAAGCGGCTAGTCTACAGGCCATGAGAATCAAAGAAGCGCTTCATGAGATGAATTACGCACACGATCATTCAACGGTGTCTGATAGGGTGACAGTGTCACAAGGTGTGTTGTCGTTTATACCGGGAGGCGATGAGTCAATTGCGTCTATCTACGATAAGGTTGACCAAGCGCTTTATCAAGCTAAACAAAGCGGTAGAAATACCTTTATACAGCGCAACATTTTGGAGCTTGCTCGTTAATAGACAAGCTCCTTTCTATGTTTGAATTTAGACTTCTGATAGCAGCCTGCTAGGAAGTTATTTAGTGATAAGAGAAATGCCACACTCAAAGTTATGCCCTTTGGTAAAAACAAACAAGGCGATTGTCCTACCGCTGTTTTGCTCTGTTTTCCCTGCAATAGTGAGTGCCACTACGTTGTCTGATCTAGTTAGAAAGGATATCGAACGCACGTTCGCGACGAGCGTATTGCTTAACGATACGGATGTGTTTACTTTTGGTATTAATAACTTTGATCCCAATAAAGTTTTTCGTTTAGATAACGAAGACATTGGTTCCAATGATTCTGTGAGCCGAAGAAAAGATATTGCTTCGATCAGCTTTCCGTATACGTTTGAACTTCCAGAGTACATTGAAGATAATCATCAAGAAATAACATTACGTCTATCAGCGTTGCGTATCGAGAAAGATGTTGTGTACGCATCGACAACGAAAAGTGATTTTCAAAAAGAATCAGTAGTTTCTGGTTATCTTGAATTTGCCAATGTTACCCAGTTGGATGAACACTGGAGCTTTAGCTCGGCGATTGGTAACCACATCTCTTATTATCGCAATGACTTTGAATATCGCTCATCATTACTTGAGCCTTATAAAGATCAACTGGATGGCGTGTATCTGAATACTGACGCATGGGCATACATCGTAGAACCTAAGGTAAAACTGACCTTTGAAGACAAGCATGACTGGGGAAAATACAAACTAAGCACCAGTTGGCATTACTTTAATGGTATTGGTTGGGGTGAGGCGAATGAAGGCAACATTGGGCACCCTGAAGGCTGGTACATCGCAAACGAAGCCAAGATCTTTTACGACTTAATACGCTGGGATAAAAACATTACTTCGATGTATTCAAGTATCAGAAGAATTGATATCGGGGGCGATACGGTTGCATCTATGGGAACATCGTCCTATTACGAAGGCAGTGTAGGCTGGTTGCTCAATCCTAATCTGTTTAATGATTGGGTGGACAATGTCGGGATTGGATTGACGATTAATTATGGAAGCAGTTTGAAAGGAGGGAGCTTAGTTATCTTCTTTAACCAAGATTGATCTTCCTCTCTGGTATTCATTGATTTTATTCTGATTAATGAATCGAGCTATGAAGCGTTTTAGCCATTCCCGAATAAATTACTTAGTTACTTAGTTACTAACAATCAACTTGTTACGACCCGTTTCTTTGGCTTTATACAGTGCGTTGTCGGCCAATTTTAAAACCTCTTCAGGGTGTTTGGTCGTCGTACTATCAGATACTCCAATACTTACCGTAACATTCACCACTTCTGTCGGGTTACTACTTTGGCCGCGCTTTTTCATACCCACTTCATGATCATCAGGGCGTTCGTGAGTATTACGAATAATCATGTCGTAATTTTGGATATCGGAGATGAGTGCCTGTAGGTCAGCTTTAACTTGGTCAGCGTATTTACCTTTAAAGATGATCGTGAACTCTTCACCGCCATAGCGATAAGCACGTGCGCCGCCACCAGTCTCAGTGATGAGTCGTGCGACTAACTTGAGAACATCGTCACCAATGTCATGTCCGTAGGTATCATTAAACGTCTTGAAGTGATCAATATCGACCATCGCCATCGAGTATTTACGCCCTAAGTGCTTCATATCGACTTCTAAGGCATGTCGGCCAGGAATATTAGTGAGTTGGTCATTAAAAGCCATATCGTGGCTTGCTGACATCACATAGATGATTATCAATGTTCCAGACAAAGAAAACATCGTACTCGAAATATACTGTACATCAAAAAATGTGAAGGTAGATGAAGCAAGCAAGATAGCGCTATAAACCACAACGTCGATAGAGCGGTTATAAACCAAAACCAAAATGGCCGTTAATCCTAATAAACAAAGGCTGTACAACACGAGCACAAATGGCAGCTTAGAAAAATCTCTTACCGTAAACAGTATGCCTTCGCTCCACGACTCAAAACCGCCCGCATGGAAGTGAGAAACAATAAGCTGTGCCCAGACCATAAACAACACCACAACCAACGCATATAAGAACATCGATTTAGAGTTAACGCCATTGTCGGGGAAGGCATAGACTAATAAGCAGGTAACTGGCAGTAGTGTGGCAAGGAGAGACAACTCTAATAATGTAGTGCCTGTGTTTAGCGGTGTTTGCAAACGAACTTGGATAATGAGATATGCGACAAGCATAGTCGAAGAGACCATTGCCATGCGGCCTTGTCTGAATGTATGACACAACAGAACGGCAACGCTCAATAGAATATATGGGAGGTTGCTAGCAAACCCTAAGTTTGACTCCGTCACGAGAATGACGTTGTTCATACCTACGAGTAACATTACTAATAAAAGTAAGGGAAAGCAAAATCGAAACAAGCTCGACGTTACAAAAGAAGATGCCATTTATGTGGAGAGCCTAAAGTGTACTGATGATCTTATAATTTAATTTTATACTTAGGATACGGTTAAACAAGCGATTGCCAAGTTTTTTGCGTAAATTAGAGCAAAAACATGGCCATAGGGCGAGATTGGTGCAACCATATTTATATGTATTTGAGTTGCTATTAACCGTAGAACGAACTACACAGTATATATGAGAAATTAATTCGCTGTTATAGATACTTAACAAAACGTAGGCTGATAGTATCAATTAATGGTTAATCACGAATAAGCGAACCGTAATAACAGGCAAATAGTCACAGTGAACTGATAGCCCTGATAAACAGACAGTTAGGGTAATCAGGCCATTCTGATAAATGGGCAGTTATGAAAAACGGAAGTGACAACAAGCGGTTAGTTATAATAAGTTGTTAAGAGCAATATCATAAAACACTACAAACGGAGATGTAGTATGCAAATCAGTGTGGATGTACACAATTACATGGAAACGCTTGTTGGTCATGTTTTGACTACCGAGGAATATGTGTCTAGTTACACCAACGAACAACTGGCGGATCTCGCGTGTTTGGCGTTAGGCCAACTTAAACCGATTTACATTCGCTTTGATATCGATTTTCTTGCAGCCCTACCAGAAGACAAGTTAGTGCTCTATAAACGAAATAGTGAGATCGCGGTCAAAAATGCAGAAAGCATGATCATTGACGACCGAAGACGCGAACGTGACGACAATGTGCCCGTTATATTTAGTCAACACAATTTTGATGATGACGTAGAATTGCAATGGTATGAAAAGCCATTGTTGAACAGCAAATAGTCATGATAGTTTAGAGTCAGTACGGTCATTTAAGGAGTAAAAACGTGGGATTCTTTTCTAGATTATTTGGTGGCAAAGAAAAAACCGAACAAAAAGTAGACATTGAGCCAGTAGAATACAAAGGGTTTAATATTTACCAAGATGCCATTGCAGAATCTGGTCAATACCGTGTCGCTGGGCGAATCGAGAAAGAAGTCGACGGTGAAATCAAAACTCATCGTTTTATTCGTTCTGATGTTGTTTCAAACAAAGAAGACGCCAACGAATTGATGCTCAAGAAATCGCAGATGTTCATTGATCAAATGGGCGACAATATATTTAGCTAACCAATTGGGGTTAGAATTGATGTTGGTCATCATTTAGAGAGCTTTCAGTGTATATGCTGAAAGCTCTTTTTAGTTTTAGGGATAAAGAACAGCTAGTAGGTTGTTATTTAAAGGATTATCAGAAAGTGGTTTGACCTCTTTGTTTGAGATGGCCAATATTGATTGAAATGAAGCGCCGAAAACTCAACTAAATCGTTATAAGTAATAACTTTTCCTGTTCTTTGAACAAAACGCTTGAAGTATTAGTTCTCGTTAGATACAAACGAATAAGTCATTGTGC
This sequence comes from Vibrio sp. S/42/10, assembly GCF_029890535.1. Classification (NCBI taxonomy): domain Bacteria; kingdom Pseudomonadati; phylum Pseudomonadota; class Gammaproteobacteria; order Vibrionales; family Vibrionaceae; genus Vibrio; species Vibrio sp. S/42/10. The sequence continues at coordinate 62,978 of NZ_JAKMZC010000005.1, forward strand.
CAATAGTCAAGGAATCGCTATGCAAATTGGTGTACCAAGAGAAACACTCGCGGGAGAAACGCGAGTCGCTGCTTCGCCGAAATCGGTAGAACAGCTTCTAAAATTAGGGTTTGAAGTTTGTGTTGAATCACAAGCCGGCGCGTTAGCAAGTTTTGAAGATACAGCTTATGAACAAGCTGGAGCAAAAGTTGTTACCGCCGATGAAGCGTGGAAGTCCGATATTATCTTTAAAGTTAACGCTCCAATCGTTGACGAGTCTAAAAATGAAATCGAATTGCTTAAAGATGGCGCCACATTGGTCAGCTTTATTTGGCCCGCTCAAAACCCAGAATTAATGGAACAACTGTCCACTCGTAACATCAACGTGATGGCGATGGATTCTGTGCCACGTATTTCGAGAGCTCAGGCGCTAGATGCCTTGAGTTCTATGGCAAACATCGCGGGTTATCGTGCTGTTGTTGAAGCGGCGCACGAATTCGGTCGATTCTTCACAGGTCAAATCACGGCAGCAGGTAAAGTTCCACCAGCGAAAGTGTTGGTTGCCGGTGCGGGTGTTGCGGGCCTAGCGGCGATTGGTGCCGCAGGTAGTTTAGGTGCGATTGTTCGTTCGTTCGACGTTCGTCCTGAAGTAAAAGAACAAGTAGAGTCTATGGGCGCTGAATTCTTGGAAGTCGACTTCCAGGAAGACACAGGTGCTGGTGACGGCTACGCAAAAGAGATGTCTGAGGCATTCAATAAGAAAGCTGAAGAACTTTACGCGGCTCAAGCGAAAGACGTCGACATCATTATTACAACCGCTCTTATCCCTGGGCGTCCAGCACCTAAGCTGATTACCAAAGAGATGGTAGACAGCATGAGTGCAGGTAGCGTGATTGTGGATCTTGCTGCTGCAAATGGCGGGAACTGTGAATACACGGTTGCAGATCAAGTGATCACAACGGCGAATGGCGTGAAGGTGGTTGGTTATACAGACATGGTTGGTCGATTGCCGACTCAGTCATCTCAACTGTACGCAACTAACCTAGTTAACCTACTGAAACTACTTTGCAAAGAAAAAGATGGCAACATTAACATTGACTTTGATGATGTTGTACTGCGTGGCGTTACAGTTGTTAAAGAAGGCGAAGTCACATGGCCAGCGCCACCAATTCAAGTTTCAGCTCAACCACAACAACAGGCTAAGCCAAAAGCTGTGAAACCTGAGCCAAAAGTTGAAGAGCCTGTCTCTCCAATCAAAAAAGTGGCCGGTATGGCGGTTGCCGTTGGTGCTTTTGCTTGGATAGCGTCGGTTGCGCCTGCTGCGTTCTTATCTCACTTTACCGTTTTTGTTCTCGCTTGTGTGGTGGGTTATTACGTAGTTTGGAATGTAAGCCATTCTCTGCATACACCTTTGATGTCCGTTACTAACGCTATCTCAGGGATCATTGTAGTAGGTGCACTGTTACAGATAGGACAAGGAAGTGGTGTAGTCACGTTCTTGTCATTTATTGCCGTATTAATTGCAAGTATCAATATCTTTGGTGGCTTTACTGTGACCAAACGTATGCTTGAAATGTTCCGTAAAGACTAAGGAGTAACAGATGTCTGAAGGATTAGTACAAGCAGCTTATATTGTTGCTGCTGTATTCTTTATCATGAGCTTAGCTGGATTATCGAAGCAGGAATCTGCACGTGCAGGTAACTATTACGGTATCACGGGTATGGCAATCGCGTTGATCGCGACGATCTTTGGCCCTCACTCGTCAGGTATTGTGTGGATTATCATTGCAATGGTGATCGGTGGCGGTATTGGTATCCACTACGCAAAGAAAGTAGAAATGACCGAAATGCCTGAGCTGGTGGCTATCTTGCATAGCTTCGTAGGTATGGCGGCGGTACTTGTTGGTTACAACAGTTACATTGATGCTCCTGAAGCGGCAACACATGCAGAACACGTCATCCATCTAGTGGAAGTGTTCCTTGGTGTGTTCATCGGTGCGGTTACCTTCACGGGTTCTATTGTTGCGTTTGGTAAGCTTCGTGGCGTTATCTCTTCGTCAGCATTAAACATTCCTCATAAGCATAAGTGGAACCTAGCAGCTATCGTTGCCTCTACATTGTTAATGATCACGTTTGTTAAAGCCGATGGCAGCATGTTTGCGCTACTGTTAATGACTCTGATCGCATTCGCCTTCGGTTACCACTTAGTGGCATCGATTGGTGGTGCAGATATGCCAGTGGTTGTTTCTATGTTGAACTCTTACTCTGGTTGGGCGGCGGCGGCGGCAGGTTTCATGCTGGCAAACGACCTGTTGATCGTAACGGGTGCATTGGTTGGCTCGTCAGGTGCCATTCTGTCGTACATCATGTGTAAAGCAATGAACCGATCGTTTATTAGCGTTATCGCTGGTGGATTCGGTCAAGAAGTGGTTGTGTCTGATGGTGATGAAGAGCAGGGTGAACATCGTGAAACATCGGCTGAAGATGTTGCGGACATGCTGAAAAACTCTAAGTCAGTTATCATAACTCCAGGATACGGCATGGCAGTAGCTCAAGCTCAATACCCGGTGCATGAGATTACTGAAAAACTAAGAGCACAAGGTATCAATGTTCGCTTTGGTATCCACCCAGTTGCGGGTAGGTTACCGGGTCACATGAACGTACTGCTTGCTGAAGCAAAAGTTCCTTATGATGTCGTTCTTGAAATGGACGAAATCAACGATGACTTCAACGAGACAGATACTGTATTGGTTATTGGTGCAAATGACACTGTTAACCCAGCAGCATTAGAAGATCCAAACAGCCCAATCGCTGGCATGCCTGTATTGGAAGTTTGGAACGCTCAAAATGTTATCGTGTTCAAACGCTCGATGAATACCGGTTACGCTGGCGTTCAAAACCCATTGTTCTTCAAAGAGAACACGCAGATGCTGTTTGGTGATGCTAAACAGAGTTGCTTGGGTATTTTAGAGCACCTATAAAAGTTAGAACATGTTGTAATACTAAGGAGCTCAATTGAGCTCCTTTTTTTTGCTCGTAACGATGTTGTACGTATTTGGAGCTCTTGCTTAACTGATGAAAGGTCCAGTTGCTCTCTTGTAAGTAGGTAGGCAGGTATGTTTCTAAATATCTCGGCGTATTTGTCTACAATCCCGCAAGGCAATCGTTGTCCCTTGAATCAACATTGTTTTTCACGCGGTTAAAAATTTATCTTTGATAGCGAATGGTATATATTTGTTTGATCCATATGAATTTGCGTTGGTTTGTGATCATCAAAAAAACATTGACTCTTCTTATTGCTACGTTATCAGTCTCAGTAAACGCCTTTGCTGACTCTTTGCCTGAGCGTATCGATAACTTTACCAAACTCTTTGATCATGAAACGGCCGTTGAATCTTATGATATTCGACTGCTTCAGGCTGATTATCCAACTCGGTTGATCATGCCATCTTCTATGCTGCCACAAACAGCAGAGTATCCGTTGAAAGACATCCAACGCCTATACCAATTATCTAAAACTTGCAGCGGAAAGTTGCCGTTAAGTCCTTTGATCACAGAGCCTTTAGTTTTCACTCGTGCATTATGTAAGGGAACGAAACTTTCCGACCGTTGGTTTAGTCGCAGTGGCTTGATTCACCCTGGTGGCGGCTCTTATGCTGCAAGGTACGTTGAGAAGTACCCAGAAAAGTTTGATGATTTGAAGCGCTTCATGCACATCCAAGAACGACCAAACACAGAGCATGACGAACTCTTATCGCGTTTACAACAAATGGATAACGAGGCCATAACCGCATTGTTAGCTGGCGCGAGTATGTTTGTTGAGCTTAATGAGATGTGGGTAAAACGTGGTGACCGCTACTATCTATACAAAGAATCGGTGTGGAATGAAAATGCAACGCTAGCTGGGTTGTCTTTCAGTTTGTCGTCAGAAGGCAACAGCTGTTTCGTGCAGCGCGGTAACGTGTGTTGGGAAATCGAAGATCATTCAGAGCTGCTACAAGTCGCAATGTTTATCTTGGTTATCGCCAACATCATGCTGGTTTTAGGCTGGGCGGTTTACCGCTGGAATAGCAAAAAACAAGAAATGAAAAGCCGGATGTTGGTGCTTCAAATTTTAACGCATGAATTAAGAACGCCCATCGCGAGCTTATCTTTGACGGTTGAAGGGTTTAGGCGTGAATTCGAACACTTGCCAGAATCGGTATATGATGAGTTCCGTAGATTGTGTGAAGACACTCGTCGTTTAAGACAGTTGGCGGAAGCTAGTAAAGACTATTTGCAGTCGGATAACCAACCACTAGCCACTGAGTGGGTGCCAAGTGTTGAGGAGTGGTTGCAATATAAAGTTGAAGAAGATTTCGCACCGGGAATTGAGTTACGTGTGAATAAAGACATTGCTGCAAAAGTGAACGTATATTGGTTAGGAACGTGTATCGACAACCTAATCAGAAACGCCGTGAAGTACGGTGTGGCTCCAGTGATACTAGAACTGAATACTTCTGACAAGAAGCTGACATTCAAAGTTATAGATAATGGAGACTTATCCCGCAAAGATTGGGGACAGCTAAGAAAGCCATTCGTTAGTAAGAGTGGACTAGGTTTAGGTCTGACAATAGTTGAATCTATGGTCGGAAAAATGGGCGGTCACATGACGCTTATCGGCCCCCCAACAACATTTATTTTGGAGATACCTTGTGAAACAGACATTGCTTCTCGTTGAAGATGATAAAAATTTAGCTGACGGTTTATTAGTTAGCCTTGAGCAAGCTGGATATGAATGTTTGCATGCTGAGCTGATCTCTGAAGTTGAAGGCTATTGGGAACAAGCGGATCTGGTTATTCTAGACCGTCAACTTCCTGATGGTGACTCAGTAGATTCGCTTCCAAGCTGGAAGAAAAAGAAAGATATCCCGGTTATTTTGTTGACGGCTCTCGTCACAGTAAAGGACAAAGTAGCGGGCCTAGATTCAGGCGCGAACGATTACCTAACTAAGCCATTTGCAGAAGCTGAGCTTTTCGCTCGAATTCGCGCCCAACTTCGCCTACCAGACGCTGAAGAACAAGATGCCTCAAAAGTTATCGCTCAAAATCTTGTTATTGATAAAGCGACTCGTGAAGTGTTCTTTAATGAACAAGAAATTACGCTAACGCGAACAGAGTTTGACCTACTATTGTTCTTAGCAAGTAACCTTGGCCGTGTATTTACACGTGATGAGCTGCTTGACCACGTTTGGGGTTACAACCATTTCCCAACAACGCGTACTGTAGACACACATGTTCTGCAACTAAGACAGAAGCTGCCAGGTCTAGAAATTGAAACGCTACGTGGCGTTGGTTATAAGATGAAAGCATAATGAAAAAAGCCTTACTTCCACTATTAATGCTGTCGAGCGTTATAAACACGGCGTACGCAGCGGATTGGTTTAAGAGCAGTGATGCTCTAACTCAAGTTCACAAACACCTGTTAGATAACGACTTGTCTCAGATGTTTGATTCGTTAGTGGAAGTTTGGCAAATCAACTCTTCTCAATCTCGAGAGGATCACCTCAATGAACTGTTCGCTCAAGCGTTGAACAAAGATTGTGGTAAAACCCTAACCAAGAAGACCTTACCTGATTGGATAAGTTCGGTAGTTGTCAAAAGACACATCATTCAAAGCCCTGGACGTGATACGTTTCGAGTAGCGATTGATGTTGAATCTAAAAACAACATTCAAGACATCACCTTTGAAAAGTGGGTTGATAGAGTTGTTTCGTCTGATAGTGAATTCTCCAAAGACGACGAACTCGTCAATAACGCATCAGCAAGCCTTTACCATAAGCGTTATAATTTAGCGTCTCAACTAGATTCGGGCCTGTATCGTGTAAGCGTTAAAGATGATGCAGGAAACTCGTGGAGCACTTGGGTTATCCTTGGTGAAATTGTCATGCGCCAACAAGTTCGTTGGGCATCAAAAGACACGTGGCGAATCGATAAAAAAGAACTGCTAAATCCATACTGTCCGCTACCTAAGCTTGAAGTCGGTTTGTACGATTATGTCGACGAACACTACGATAAGGTGTGGGGTAAGAGTTACGAATCTGATTATCCAATGAGTTTGACGGGCGAAGAACTGCCTAATGATCGTTATGTATTAGCCGTTTCGATGGTGCATTCTCGCTGGCAAGGTGACATAGCGATAGAACAAGCACAAACTATCAGTAAAACTTATGATATTTCTAGCGAAGAAGAGTTAAAGTAATTTAGAATTGTGCCGTTAACTATGTAAGGGATCTCACAAAGATAAACGGCATGAAAAAAACTACAAAACTACTCGCAGCGTCAATTGCATTCGCCAGTCTTCCTCTTTCAGCAGCAAACTACGCCATTGAAGCGCGTGGTGATGCGATGGGTGGTGTTGGTGTTGTTTCAGCAAACTTCCTAACAGCTCCATTCTATAACCCAGCACTGGTTGCTATATATCGTCGTAATGATGATATGGGTATGATCACGCCAAGTTTTGGTGGTAGCTATAACGACCCCAACGACATGAAATCGAACATTGATAGTGTTGTTGACGCATCAAGCACCGCCGAGTTAGATGCTGCTCTTAATAAACTAGACGGAAACCAAGCCAATGTTGAGCTGGGTGGTGTGGTCGCATTTGCGCTTCCTAATCAATTTGTCGCGGCAAACCTTTTCGCTAAAGCTTACACAGAATCTTTCGCGACGCCGAATGTTTACACCACAGGTTCAGATGCAGATAAAATCGAGTTGTCTACCGTTGAAGCAGTGTCTATTGGTGTAACTGAGGTTGGCCTTTCTTTAGCTAAATACCAAACCTTTATGGGCCAACACATTTCATTTGGTATCACACCAAAGATCCAACGTATATACACATACAACTACGTTGCTTCAGTTAATGATTACGACTTGTCTGATGTGAGAGAGAACAGTGATGGAGAAACTGCCTTTAACATGGATGCTGGTGCACTTTGGTTCTTCGGCCCGTTCCGAGTCGGCGTTGCGGCAACTAACTTAATCTCTAGAGACATTGAAACCAAAGATACAACTAAAACACTGACGAGTACTGGTGGTGCAATGCACCAAGTCGGCGGTAAATACACTTACCAACTTGAGCCAGTTTACACAATTGGTGCGGGTATCGTTTCTGACTACTTTACGTTAAGTGTTGATTACGATTTGAATGAGACTGAAAAATTCACATCGTTTGATGACAACGAACAGATGATTCGTATCGGTACTGAAGTTGATCTGTTGCGTCAGCTAAAGCTAAGGGGAGGGTACTACAAGAACCTCGCTTACTCTGACTCAGAAGGTACTGTCACAGCCGGTATTGGTTTGTCACCGCTAAATTTATTCCAGCTAGACATCAGCGCTAACTACACGAATGAAAACGCTATGGGTGCTTCAATCAATTTCCTTGCTAGTTACTAATACTCCTTATATGATTCTGCTCCTAAACAAAGGAGCAGAGCATGTTAAACGACTTACCAACCCTTTCTCACGAAGAACAACAGAAAGCTGTTGAACGAATTCAAGAAATGATGACTCAGGGCATCAGCACAGCACAAGCTATCAAAATGGTTGCTGAGCAAATTCGTGAAGAAATGAGTAAAAAAGAAGAGTAGGGCATCAGCCCTTCTTTTTTACACCTTAATGCACTATAACTAAATATATTGCCCTCTAGCATATTATCTCGTACATACCCACTCTTTAGTCACCCTAATTTCCAGCCTAATCAAAACCCTTAAATTTAGTCAATTCAGCAAGTTACAGCGGAGTAATTTACTTTACAGGCTTTTCTCGGTTTATATTTGTAATTAAATTACAGCAAGATCTGAAAGTAAAACAATTGCTGTTTTAGGTGTCAGCATTTGTGTCAGTGGTTCAATGTATGGTGTTTTTTAAGACTAGTGACGTTGTGACTTCTGTTTTTAGCGGATACGAGTACATGAATGTTTATAATCAGACAAATGAGGATTTCATATAAGAACAGTGCGAGATAAGTGACGACGGTAATGTTTAAAACCGATACCGCGAGTGACTTACCACCGCTTAGAGCAAGCTTTACTAGCCAAATACGCGTCTTTAAGAGCAAGTGTTTAGGAGACTTAGAGGCGTAGGGAGCTGTTTATAGAGGGATACGTATCAAGCAGAGAATGCTATCGATGACGTGATAACATATGCGTTATTGCAATGCCGATGGTGAAAGCGCGCTTAGAGGTGTCCGAATCGAACGTAGAGAGATTGAGCCCTTTACCTTGGGTCGATATAACGAACTCTAAACTATAGGTCCGTTAAAAGTCACACTGTAACTTAATGCCATCCTCTGACTTATGTAATGAGCCTACGGTACCACCATCGTGGTCTCTGTCTGTGTTAACGCGTATAGGGTATTTGTCTGGTGTAATAACGTAGCTCTTATTCATGAGCGTATTAAAAGAGATCAACGACACTAGAGTGATTGCGAGTCAAAAAATCGAAAGGAATATGTTGAGTTTTCGGAATGCTTTGTCACTCATTATATTACCTGCGCACGTGACGTGAATGTTATGCCGTTGGCGCAGTCCGAGGCTCTATTGATTAGCCTCGGTGGAATCTACATACCCACACTTACTTTATACAGGAAAGAGATAGGTTGAACCTGTAATTAAATCAAATTGAAGCGATATTACATTGATTTTGAATGGAATTTGAGCAAAAAGTGCGGTTTTTACGGGGTGTAACGATTGTACTGTTTATTTATACAGTGCAACTGGCAGCGTATAGCGTTGTGTGAAAATAAAACTAAACACATGTTTATACGGCTAGACTTGATTCAGTATTAGAACATGCAAAGCTAATTACTTTTCAATCTTTGCATGCGCTTTAGTTGCAGTGTCACTTTTATATGGCTGGAGTTATAATTAGGACTTTTATGAGCCTCAACCTTTATCGATATCGACTTAAATCATTGTTATTAAATGGTTTATTGACTAAAACCTGTACCGTACTCGTGCTACAAATTTGATAGTTCTACTTCTCGAAACTTTTTCGGCTAACAACTTAAACAACGTTGTAGAAAAGCGAACCAAAGTTTTAAGAGCCAGTTTATGGGAAGCCTTTAAAATTAACTACAGTCTAATTGCTTATAAAGTTACGTTAAATGAAATAAGTCCTTACTATTCATCGTCTTTACGATTGACTGGCTCCTTTAGTTTTGCAATCACATAGAATATAAGATCTATGGTGGTGTTAGCTTTTTTTAAACTTTCATTAGTAGATGAGCTTTAGAATGACCAGCCGAGGGATAGGCCTGTCCATTTTATGTCCACAGTAGTTAAATTCATCACATCAACGTTTTGCTTCTGTAAGCTAGCGTCAAGGTACAGGCCATGCTTTCCTAGATAGCGTATTCCTAAACCACGGCTGATACCGAAATCCGAAATGTCTACATTTCCATAATCTTCCTTGTAAGAACCAAAACCAAGTTTGATGTAAGGAACTATTTTATATTCACTTTCAGACCACAACGATACAACATCAAATCCAGCATTGAAGTTTAAGTCAACTAATGTTGCGTCGTAATAAGTGTTGGTTGAGTTGTTATAGCTAAATTCACCGCCAAGTAAAAATCCGCTGTTAGGTATTTGGTTCGTATAACCGATCTTAATACCATTGTATTCTGAATACTTATCATCTAAAGCTTGGTAACCTACGTAAATCCTGTCGTATGATGTGTTTTGGTCGGGTGTTGTTTCATTGGAGTAGGCCGACAACGATGAAAATATGCCGAATGTCAAAGGGACAAGTATTTTAGAACGATTTTTCATTAAATATGATAACCAATTTGATTTGTTTGAATAGAGTAAACTAGCGGTTTTCTGCTTGGCTAGATGAGAGGCGGCACATATTACTTAGAGTTAATATGTCATACAAATCGTTTTGCTCATGCTTAAACTTCGGCATTTCCGTGGGTTTAGTTTAAGCACTAACATTACACAATAGCCATCCAGCTACGTATTATGTCTGGTTATATCTAATGGTGCATATCTACTTAACTCAATACAACCTATTGTATTTAAAGCGTTATAATTGAAGTATCGTGAAGTTAATTTTTCGATAGTTTGAGAGTCAAACGACAAAGGAAAAGTCGCTGATAGGGATTCAGTCTTAGTTAGATATTAAGACTTCGACACACTTACTTTTGGTGATAGTCAACGTTAGAAATTGACGGAGTGTCTCTCTAAGACTGATAGATTTGTAGTTCAGTCAATTTTTCTAGTGCGAACGTTGGTGAGAAGTCGCTGTAGTTTTCACGGACAAGGCTTAGCACCGAGTTTCGATAACCACTTGAATAACGATGATTGCTAGGCTTACCGCGAGCGCGATGAGCCAATCCGCTCGCACCGTATTTACGAAGTCGGTTCATCAGGCGTTGGATGTGACGGACACTCAAGCTGAGGATCTCGGCAGCATCGGCCCGACGTATCCGTCGCTGACACACATCTTCAATTACTTTAAAACGATTGATCTCTGAATCACTCATAGTCACCAGCATGTTGTTATGTCCATAGCGTTTACCAATATCAATTAAGCCTAGTGGTGATGAGCTAAAGGGACATTTTAACTTTGGAAAATAGTGACATTACAACTTTGCGCTTACATACTCAGTGCGTATTATGCACGTTATGTTAAATATGATTTGACGTTTATAAGGCAGGTATCTTTGTGTGATGCCCTGCCTTTATTTGGTGTCGGTATTCTCTGATTTATACTGTGTATTTAACCATGTTGGCTATTTACCATAAAATACCTAATAACCAGTGATAATAATCTTCGATTTTATCCCTGGCATTAGTTAGAGCTTAACCGCCAGCAAACTTAACTTTGTAGCCTTTCTTTTCAAGGTGCGCTTTAATCTTGTCGCGAGCGTCGCCTTGAATCTCTATGTTGCCATCTTTTACAGAGCCACCGCAACCACATACTTTTTTAAGTTCTGCAGCCATTAGTTTCAATGGTGCGTCATCTAGATCTAAGCCTGTTACGACAGAAACGCCTTTGCCTTTGCGGCCTTTGGTTTCTTTTTGGATTCGAACGATACCATCGCCTTTAGGACGTTGGACTTTCTCTTCTTCAGGTTTAATGCGACCTGTTTCTGTTGAATATACTAGGCTCATAAATTACTTCTTTTGTTGCTCTGCTTTTTGTTTAGCGAGTAAGTAAGCTTCTATATGACGTTGGATTGCAATTTTGCCGCCTTTAATTAAGCGACCGTTAAACATGCAATACCACGCATTAGGCTCTCCGGTGTCATTCTTTATCTGGTAGCCGTTAAAGTTTTCACTTGCGCCGCCAGCTCCTCTGGACTTACTTAACGCTGTGAACTCTTTTGGATCAATAATAGATGCGGTGTCAATCCACCAATCAATACTCTTCTTCACGGCAGCTAGATTGCCTTGAATAACATTGTTTTTTAACTTCGCACGCCAAACCGTGTTATTTGCATCTATCGACTGAAGATGGACGCTTCGGTAAATTGAATTAGCCATATCTATTAATCATCTTTTTGTTTTCACTGCATTAATCATAAGTATACTTTTAATGATATCAAGCATAATATGGTAAAAACAGCTGTTCAGGTACGGTAATTTGAGAAAAAAAGTCCCTATTTTAACTGACTTTGTGACAATTAATTCATTTGTTGAAAAATTAAACAGCAAAGCGACAATTGAAATTATAGATGAGTTAACAGGACATCAGTACTCTCATAATTCACTGTTAGGTATCTATAGTGATTGGAATCGCTACCATGCGTTCTGTACTAAACATCGTATCAACACACTCCCTGCATCTATTACTGCTGTTCGTCGTTTCCTCGAAACTGAATCCAATGACAGAAAGTACGCCTCTCTAAAACGTTACACTGCAACACTTAGTTTGTTGCATACTGTGCTTAACTTTGCCAACCCGATTAAACATAGGCAAGTTCGCTTTACCCTACTCCAGTTGCAAGCTCAAATGGCCGGTGACGCTAAACAAACTAATGCGATGACATCTGCACACCTGACTGAATTGAACATGTTGCTTTCTCATCAAAAAGCAAACTTAAAAGAGGTTCGTGATATTGCTATCTATAATGTGATGTTCGAGTGTGCGTTAAAACGTTCTGAGCTTAAAGCGTTAAAGATGAATGATATCGAGAGTTACGATGAAGGCTATCAGATAACCATTAAGGATTCGGCTTACAAGCTGTCACAAGTGGCTAGTGTTGCACTACAGCGATGGCTTTCTTTTACTGGTTCAGAAGATGAACTTCCTATGTTTCGTGCAATAGATAAGCACGAAAATATTAGGCTTCAACCTTTGGATGATTCTTCTATATACCGAATATTAAGAAGAGCGAGTGATATACTAGGTTTAGCAGATAACCACCATTTTTCAGGTAACTCGATTCGTGTGGGTGCCGCACAAGAGTTATCAAAACAGGGTCTTAAGGTAAGAGAGATTCAGGATTTTGGACGTTGGCTCAGTCCTGCAATGCCCGCGCAATATGTGGGCTATACCGGTACTGCTGAGAGCGAGAAAATGAAATTTAAAGCGATTGTACCTTGGCAATAAGTTGATAATGCAAAGGTACAACCGCTAACGAGATCAGCAAACGCATAACGATCAAATTATCGCGTGACCCAAGGTATGACTTGTTATAAAACGGCTAGTACCTTGTTCATCAAGCTCAAGGCACTATGCAGATAACCGTTTAGATTCGTTTGGTATAAAGCGAACTAAGCAAGACTGGTTCTTACGCAGTTTTCTAAGAACTGGCTAAATTTATGTCCATCGTGTTCAACCATTTTAGGGAACATAGAAATTGGCGTCATACCTGGGAAAGTATTGACTTCATTTAGGTAGATCTCGTTGTCTTGCGTTAAGAAGAAATCAATACGAGACAAGTGACGTAGCTTCATTTGTGTAAATACTTTGCGTGCACTGTCTGCAATCAATTCACGCTGCTCATCCGTTAGATTACTTGCTTCCACTTCAGTGATTGAGTGACTGTCTGCGCTGTATTTCTCTTCATATGAGTAGAATGCGCCATTTGGTGCAATCACTTCGCCTGGCTTACTAATGTGTAGCTCACCATCGATTTCATATGCGGCAACTTCTAGCTCTCTTGGTACGACTGACTTTTCAATAAGTACTTGATCTGAGAAGGTAAACGCCTTATCGATCGCTTCACTCAGTTCTTCAACTTCATTTACCTGGTAACAACCAACAGAAGAGCCTTGGCGAGCGGCTTTTACGAAGACTTTCCCCCAAGTTTCAAAAGCTTGGGTTGCTTGTGCGTGTGTTTGTTCTGTGTTGTCTGATAGGAACAAGTAAGGTGTGTTTGGGATACCAAGTGCATCGTACCAAAGCTTTGAAGTGATCTTGTTAAAGCTATTGTTACTCGCTTCAGAGCCACAACCTAGATACGGAATCTTAGCCATTTCAAACAATGACTGGATGTCACCTGTTTCGCCAGGAAACCCGTGAATACAAGGTACAATGAATTCGACTTTAGACTCGAAGTTATCGCCACGTAGTGTTTGATCGTTAATATCAAGGTAAACTAATTCACCAGAATCTAGACACCAACCTTCACTCTTAATTTCAACTCTCACAACGTTAAAATCAGCAACGCTGTCGAGCTGTGCAAAAAGATAATTGGCTGAAACTAAAGACACTTCATGCTCTGAAGATCCACCGCCGCAAAGAAGAAGGATGTTTGTGGTGTTCATGGGTAAATTCGGTCCTTGAAACTAGGAATACTGACTTCAATGATAAACAAAAGTCGAAATAGGTACAGTGTTTTGAAAGCTAAAATCGCCATCTAAAGATCGAGCGATTAACTATTAGACAAAACGGCTCGTCATAAAACAAAAGAAGGAGCAATTTGCTCCCTCTTTCTGAATTAAAACTTAGTTTAACTTGTTAAGCGTTGGGTATTCAGAGTTCTTGATGTCATCAATGCTCTTAACGAATGGTTTCAGATTTTGGAAAGTTGCTGGCAGGGTCGAAATTGCTTTCTTAGCTTCTAAGCGTGTCGCGTAGTCACCATAAAGAACTGTGAACCACTTAGTACCGTTAACCATTTTGTAGTTTTCCCAAACGGGTTGTGAAGTCGTTGGTAGCATTTTCACGAAAGAGTCGACCTTGCTCTGGCTGCCAACAGCAACGACTTGAACCGTGTAACCAAAGCGCTGGTTCATATCTTGTTGTTTCTGAGTTGGACCAGTCACTGTTGCTACTGGCTTAGTTCTCGTTGTTTGAGTCACTTTTTGTTCAACAGGCTCTGACTTAATAACGTTGACGACATTCTCTTCTACAACGCCTGTTTGCTCAGACTGAGATACAACTGGAGCTTCAACTTTGGCAGTTTTGTACTCTTCTTGATAGCTATCTGAAGTTACATTTGTAACGTAATCGTCTGATACACATGCAGCCAAGAGCAGTGGCAAAGTCACAATTGCAAATTTTTTCATGGAAAGCTCTATATCCTTAATAATAATTACTATAAATCATGCCGATACGTCGGTTTAGAATCAAGTTAACTTTGATATTATACACCATTAGTGGGTGACCTATTTCACAAACTTTATGCAGTGTTTGCTTATTCATCTTAATTCGGTGAATTTGCCATCAACCCGCAAGGGGAAAGTAAGTTACGATGAACTTACGTGCATTGCTAGGATATGTCTATGAATCATCTTGATCCCCTACTTAAACCCCGTTCGATTGCCGTTGTTGGTGCTTCCCAACAAGAAACACGAGCGGGATATATCGTTATGAACAACCTATTACACGGGGATTTCAAAGGTGCAGTGATGCCTGTTACGCCAAAATACGACTCTGTTGCTGGCGTACTTTCTTACAAGAACATTCTATCGCTTCCTATCGTTCCTGACCTCGCGGTTTTATGTACTAATGCTATGCGAAATGTTGCCATTTTTGAAGAGTTAGCTGAGAAAGGCATTGCCTCCGTGATCGTTCTGTCATCAGACATGCACCAAATAAGTGACAACGGCGAAACAATTGATTCTCGATGCCTAACTATAGCCAAAAAACATAACATCCGAGTGCTTGGCCCAAATAGCCTTGGCATCATTGTTCCGTGGTTAAAGTTGAATGCCTCTTTCTCTCCCGTGACTGCGCTGCCCGGTAAAATTGCTTTTGTTTCTCAATCTGCCGCTGTTTGTACCACCATTCTCGATTGGGCGAACGACAAAGAAATCGGTTTTTCTGCATTTATCTCGATCGGCAACGGCAGTGATATTGAGTTCTCTGAACTGTTGGATTATCTCAGTACTGATTCTCACACTGAAGCCATCTTGCTTTATGTTGACAGCATTAAAGATGCAAGACGCTTTATTTCGGCTGCGCGTGCAGCATCTCGTAACCGACGAATTCTGGTGTTGAAAGGAGGTCGAACAGCGAAAGGTCGAGCCGCTGCCATAGCGCATACTGGTGGTGCTGACACATTAGATATTATCTATGACTCAGCTATTCGACGTAGCGGTATGTTACGAGTTAAGAACTTACATGAGCTGTTTGCCGCGGTAGAAACACTGACTCATTCGGTGCCCTTACGTGGCGAGCGTCTTGCTATTGTTACCAATGGTGGTGGCCCCGCAATTATGGCCGTGGATACTTTATTTGATCGTGGCGGCAAACTCGCTGATTTATCAGAACAAACACTAGAAAAATTAAACAAAGTCTTGCCATCGAGTTGGTCACACAGCAACCCGATTGATATTGTTGGTGATGCGGGTGATCAGCGTTATATCGATACACTAAATGCACTACTCGACGGGGATGAAGCTGACGCGATTCTTATTATGCACAGCCCTTCTGCGATTGCTCATTCAGCCCAGACAGCTGAGCGAATTATTAAAGCAATTAAAAAACACCCTCGACATAAGCGATTTAACATTCTAACCAATTGGTCGGGCGAGCTGACAGCAAGGCCTGCAAGAAAACTTTTTACAGAAGCCGGGATTCCAACGTATCGAACACCAGAAAGTTCAGTCGTTGCTTTCATGCACTTGGTCGAATACAGACGTAACCAACGCCAATTGATGGAAACACCGACCACAGCTGAGAAAGTTCATATTGAAGATTTAGCTGATGCGAGAAATTGGATAGAGCGACAACTACTGGATAAAGAAACAGTTAGTCTTGATACTCACCAAAACAGTCAGTTTTTCAAACACTTCAATCTTGATGTCTTACCAACTTGGATTGCTTCAGACCCAAGTGAAGCGGTACACATTGCTGAAACGATTGGTTACCCAGTTGCCGTTAAACTTCGTTCTCCAGACATTGCGCATAAATCAGATGTGCAAGGTGTAATGCTCAACTTACGAAACAGTAATGAAGTGGCTAATGCTGCTCAAGCGATCCTTGATCGTTCTCAGCTGTCGTACCCTACGGCGCATATACATGGTTTGTTGATTCAAGGAATGGCGAAACTCGCGGGCGGGCAAGAACTACGTGTAAAGGTCACGACCGATGAGACTTTTGGCCCTATTATTTTACTTGGTCAAGGAGGTTCAGAGTGGGATGAATCGATTGATGCGGCAGCTGCATTTCCACCACTTAATATGACACTGGCTCGTTACCTAATCATTCGAGCAATAAAAAGTGGCAAAATTCGTCTGCAAAAGCTTCCTAATCCGATTGATATAGAGGGACTCTCAGAACTGCTGGTTCGTATATCTCAAATGGTGGTTGATTGCCCTGAAATACATGATTTGGATATCCATCCAGTACTAGCCAATGGAGACAAGTTCACAATATTAGACGCAGATATTATCTTGAAAGCTTATGAAGGTGATCCTCAAGAACGGTTGGCAATACGTCCTTATCCTGTAGAGCTCGAAGAAAACATTCAACTCAAGGATGGCACAGAGGTGCTGTTACGCCCTATTCTCCCTGAAGATGAACCACTTCACGCAGACTTCATTAATAGAGTATCGAAAGAAGATCTTTATAAGCGTTTTTTTAGTGATGTGGGTGAATTCAATCATGAGGCATTGGCTAATTTTACTCAGATTGATTTCGACAGAGAAATTGCTTTTGTGGTTGTTCGCAAAGAACAAGGTGTTCCGGCTATTATCGGTGTATCAAGAGCGCTAATTAACCCAGAAAACACAGATGCAGAGTTTGCGATATTAATTAGGTCTGATCTGAAAGGTGTCGGATTAGGTCGAATTCTTCTGACTAAAGTTATCGACTACTGCCGAGCAAAGCAGACCAAGCAAATGTCTGGGATGACGATGCCAACGAACAGAGGCATGCTAACACTAGCTCAAAAGTTGGGGTTTGAGCTAGATATTAGTTTTGAAGACGGTACTGCGGATATGGTGTTGCCGTTACTTGAGTGACCATGTCTTTTTAATGTGCTGAATACACCATGATTTGGCGTCGCCCATTTTATTGCGTCGCCAAGCCATGACGATATCAATAGCTTGGGGTTCCGTTCCTACAATTCGCTGAAGCACACCAGATTCAATCAGTGGTTCCGCGATAACACTCGGTAAAGTGCCTATGCCTAACCCTGTTGTTAGAGCTTCTACTTTTGCTGGGAAACTCGTTACGGTTAAGCGTGGTTGTTTTTCTAATATATTAATACTTAGTGCGGGTTGATCGCGTGCTGTATCGGCAATTGCAATAACCCTGTAACTTTCTCTGGCCTTCTGGTCGAACTCACCAGAACGTTTGTGAACATAATGGTTTGATGCTGCCACCCAAACCATTTCTATTTTACCTATTACGTCACTTTTAATGTCGTTTGGAATCGTATCAAGCTTTGGGCACACAAGTAAGTCAGCTCGGCCATCGGCCAGAGATTCCCAACATCCAGCTAAGATTTCTTCTTGTAAACGAACGCGTGTTTTACTGATTTTACCTAGTTCATCAACCAGTGAGAAAAAATTACTAATCGGAATAATACCATCAAAGGCGATAGTTAGATCTAGCTCCCAACCATTAGCAAGAATACTCGCATCGTTAACGAGTTGTTCAGTCGCACCAAGAATTATCCTGCCTTGTTCTAGTATTAACTGCCCCGCTTCCGTGAAATTTGCACGATGCCCAGACCGATCAAAAATCATGATGTCTAGATCTTGCTCCAACTTCTGAATTTGGTAACTCAATGATGATGGCGCTCGGTCCATTTCATTCGCTGCTGCGGCGAAACTTCCACGACGATCGATAGCATCTAGTATGTGTAATGCTTCAAGTGTTATTGGGCTATGCATAGCTTTCCTACTATAAATTGAGATTTACATCACAAAAACAGAAGCATTCACAAAATGAATGGAACTGAATAAGTCTTTTTAATACAAGTGATTAAGAGCATTAATTATGAATTAGTTGATAAAGTTGAAAATTAATTAAATGCAAATAATAGTAATTATCATTTAGATCCAATATCATCTTCGCAAATCAAGATAATACTATGGAACTAAGGTAACTATCAGATGTATAAGCAATCCCTACTCTCTGCTTCAATCGTTTTAGCGCTTTCATCAACGTCAGCCTTTGCTGAAGATTATGCCCTATTTGATGAGGTTGTTGTATCCTCGACGCGCACGAATCAAACACTTATCAATACAGCGGCTTCTGTTGCAGTCATCTCCGATGAGCAAATCGAAGAGAACATGGCAAAAAATGTTAACGAAATCTTCGAATACACTCCAGGTGTAACGATGAACTCGAGCTCTCGACAAGGTGCACAAACCATCAACATTCGTGGCATGGAAGGTAAGCGCGTAAAGATTTTAGTGGATGGCTCATCGCAACCAGCTTCATTTGATGGTGGCCCTTACGCATTTATTAACTCTAGCGGTATTTCAATCGATCCCGATATGCTGAAAAGTGTCGAAATTATCAAAGGTGCGGCTTCAAGTTTACACGGAAGCGACGCTATTGGTGGTGTTGTCGCCTTTGAAACTAAAGACCCTTCTGATTTCTTAAAAGATGGAGAAGACTTTGGCGGTCAAGCGAAACTGTCTTACTCTTCAGAAGATAACTCTTTCAGTGAGCACGTTGCATTAGCTAATCGATTCGATGACCTAGAAACATTGGTAGCCTACACTCGTCGAGATGGTGAAGAGTTGCAAAATTTCCGTAACCCTAACGACTTAGAGAACTACGCTGTAGAAGGTCAAGATACTTCAGCAGATAATCTTTTGGTTAAGTTGCAATATCAGTTAAACGAAAGTCATCGTATCGAGTTTTTAGCTGAGCTAATCAAAGATACTTCAGACTCTGACATCTACCACTCAAGCTACGATAGCTATACAGGTGCTGATGACACAACGCAAAATCGATTCGCTATTAAGCACATTTGGTTCGCTGATGGCACAATTGCCGATACTGTAACGAGTAAAGTATCGTACATTTCTAAAGAAGAGAATGGTGTAACTAAGCGCTTTAAACCTGCAGGCCCAGGTATGCCACCTTGGGTACCAGCTAACAACGACAACTTACAAACAAAAGACTACGAGTACACTGAAGATAAGCTTGAAATCGAGACTCAGCTAGATAAAGAAATTAACAACCATTACCTAGTGTATGGTGCAACTTATACACATAGTGACATCAGCAACACCAATATGGAGTATAACTCTGATCCTGCTACTGATAACCAACTTTATGTATATACTCCAGATGCTAAGGAGCAAAAATTTGGCTTGTTTATTCAAGACGAAATTAGCTTAGTGAATGACAAACTTATTGTTACCCCTGGTGTACGCTTTGACTATTTCTCAACTGATCCTGGTAACAACACCACTGAGACGTTGAGTGATTTCTCAGATTCTGCGGTAACTAGTCGTTTAGGTTCAACATACAAACTTACAGATACAGGCACTATTTTTGGCCAAATTAGCCAAGGCTTTAGAGCCCCTTCTTTTGATGAACTTTACTATACATATGATAACCCTGGACATGGGTACGTAAATGATCCAAATCCAGATCTTAAATCAGAAACCAGTATTTCATACGAGCTAGGCTATCGTCACAACACTCAAGCTTCATCATCTGAAATCGCGGCCTACTACAGTGACTACGATGACTTTATCGAGACAGTGGTTACGAAAAAGGTTGGTGGAACAACGCACTATTCTAACGTTAACTTGGATTCGGCAACGATAAAGGGGCTTGAATTCTCGAACACGTTACTTTGGGATGTCTTGGTTGGTGCGCCTAAGGGTATTTCAACTCACTTCGTAGCTTCATACACAGAGGGTGAGGACGGAAACGGAAATGCACTAAATAGTGTTAACCCTTGGAATGCGGTGTTAGGTCTTAACTATGATGCGCCAAACCAAAATTGGGGTACTAGCGTTAAGTTAAACTACACAGCTGACAAATCTGGTTCAGACATCAACTTCGATGACGAAAGTGGCGGTAACGCAGGCCAGGCTGAGCTTCCAAGCGCAACAGTTGTTGATTTAACAGCTTACTACAAACCAATGAAGGATCTGACGATTCGTGGTGGTGTGTTCAACTTAACTAACGAAGAGTACTACCGTTGGAATGATATTCGCGGTGATGATGAACTTTACAAAGAGAACACTCAAGCGGAAAGAAACTACGGTATTTCAGCTAAATACGAATTCTAACTCGTTAGAAAACTTAACGACAGAATCTGATACAGCAGAAACTAAAAAGCCAGCTTAATTGCTGGCTTTTAATTTATTTCACTAAAAAATTGTATAAAAAAGGTAATAAGTGAAATTACTTCTCTGCCATCTCTTTTTTAACCATTACTGCAGCAGCAACGATGAAAGTGATGATTAGGCCTAGTTCCATGATTAACTCCAAAGAAAATTAACATTAAACATATAATTTGCGAGCATAATAACACAGCGGATACAGAATGATACTTTTTAACCACTAATTTACTTTTTATTCGATTAAGATCAAAAAAGATGCCCGAAAGCATCTTTTAATTTTTGAATCATTCACGAAACCACTAGGTTAACCAGGGAATCCATTCGGGTTTGTTGACTGCCAGCGCCATGTATCTTCGGTCATTTCAGCCAATGTGCGGCTTGCATTCCAGCCCAGTTCTTTCTGAGCTTTAGCTGGATCTGCCCAACACTCTGCGATGTCACCAGGACGGCGTTCAACTAGCTTGTAAGGGATCTCTTTACCGCTTGCTTGTTCGAATGCTTTAACCATGTCTAACACACTTGAACCGTTACCCGTACCAAGATTGTAGATATGAAGACCATCTTTGCGCCCTACTTTCTCCAGTGCTGCAATGTGCCCATCAGACAGGTCCATAACGTGGATGTAATCACGTACGCCAGTACCGTCTTTTGTTGGGTAATCGCTACCAAATACAGACAGGAATTCACGTCGGCCAACAGCTACTTGAGATACGAATGGCATTAGGTTGTTTGGAATACCTTGTGGATCTTCTCCTAACTCACCACTGGGATGAGAACCAACAGGGTTAAAGTAACGCAACAAAGTGATGCTCCAATCTGGGTTTGCATTTTGGAAATCTGTTAAGCACTCTTCAACCATTAGCTTACTGCGCCCGTAAGGGTTAGTCGCACTTGTTGGGAAGTCTTCAGTAATTGGTACACTTGCAGGATCACCGTAAACGGTCGCTGACGAACTAAAGACCAACGTTTTAACATTAGCCTCGCGCATCGCATCAACAAGAACTAACGTACCATTAACATTGTTGTCGTAGTATTCAAGAGGCTTAGCAACTGATTCACCAACTGCTTTTAAACCCGCAAAGTGAATAACTGCTTCGATGTCGTGTTGTTTCATCGTCTCAGTTAAAAGCGCTTTATTGCGAATATCACCTTCAATGAAGTTAGGGCGAACACCAGACACTTTCTCGATACGTTCTAGAACGCTTGGTTTGCTGTTGTACAAGTTATCAAAAAGCACAGGCGTCATGCCTGCATTGATCATTTGGATACTTGTATGACTACCAATG
The DNA here is from genome assembly GCF_029890535.1 of Vibrio sp. S/42/10. Taxonomy (NCBI): domain Bacteria; kingdom Pseudomonadati; phylum Pseudomonadota; class Gammaproteobacteria; order Vibrionales; family Vibrionaceae; genus Vibrio; species Vibrio sp. S/42/10. The sequence continues at coordinate 84,951 of NZ_JAKMZC010000005.1, forward strand.
TAGCCCATGCCACCTGTAACTAAAACATTCATGTTTAGCAGACCTTTTAATTAAAATATTCAACCTATCACTTATGATACAACAACTTACAGTGAGTTCACAAACGCCTAGTTTCATTGATGCTCTTTAAAGAGCATCAACTGGCCACATTCTTTTCATTTGGCTCAATATATCGTGTGATTATGTTGAGTGGTCCAGTCACAAAATTTAGAATCGAACATTCTTTAACCGAACATTAAGCGTTCACTCTGCATTAATAATGAGTGCTAGATTAACAGTAGTAAAAATTTGAATTCGGTCACTGTTTAATTTATTCATATATACGAGTGTCATCAGATACCCAAACCTAAAGGAATAGCGACAAGTGACGACGAAGATTTTGCTTAATTGCGATATGGGAGAGAGTTTCGGCAACTGGAAAATGGGCGATGATGAGTCGGTTATGGAATGGGTCGATATGGCAAACATTGCTTGTGGCTTCCATGCGTCTGACCCTCACGTGATGTCAAAGACAATCAAACTTGCGCAGCATTACCATACTCAAATTGGTGCTCATCCGGGCTACCAAGATTTGGTTGGGTTTGGACGTCGCTCAATCCCGCATACCATGGATGAAATAAGTGAATTAGTTTGTTATCAAGTGGGCGCATTACAAGCGCTTTGCCGCTATCACCATACCTCTATTGGGTATGTGAAACCTCATGGTGCCCTTTATAACGATATGATGGCGAACACCGATGTTTTTAACGCAGTCGCTCAAGCGGTAGCTGAGTTTAATATTCCTCTGATGATTCTCTCTTCTTCTGATAACCAACAGTATTTAGATATTGCTGATGATCAAGACTTACCTCTTTTGTTTGAAGCTTTCGCAGATCGAGCGTACTTGAATAATGGCCAACTTGCGCCGCGAACCCGGAAAGGTTCGGTTTACGTTAATCAAGATGACATCTATAACCAAGTCATGCAAATTGTTAATTATGGTTCAGTAACGACGATTGAGGGTGAAAGACTGCCCATTGAGGCAGATACAATTTGCGTGCATGGTGATAACCCTCAATCCATCGCTCTGATTAGAAAAATCAGACAAGATCTTAATACGTTTAATTAGTACGAAGCGTAAGTCTATCGCACGCTAATTATTAAGTAATGATTGTTAAATCCTATGTGACTTAGGACATGGAAGTTAAAAAGCTAAAGCTAAGTTGAAAAACAAGAATATCAAAATGTATGGAAACGAAATGACGACGAATCCGATTGAATTTAATATAGCGCCGGTTGCCGAATGTAGCGTTTTAATCACGTTAACGTTGCCGCATTTAAAAGGTGATACTAATGCGATCAATGCGCAGTATATGGCTCATTTTGCTGATGCCATTCGCCAGAACTTAACAACCGTATTGATGAATGTGACACCCGCTTACCACACTATATTGGTTGACTACTTACCTTATCGAATCTCAGAGCAACAGTTTATCAAACAGCTTAATTCGCTATTAGCTGCAGCGCTTTCTTCCTTCTCAGAGACTCAAGAAACGCTCAATGTTATTGAACTACCCGCCTATTACTCACCTGAAACCGCGCTTGATTTAGATAGGTATCAGGAGAAAGGCTTATCGATTGAGGATATCATTGAATATCACACCTCTCAGACCTACAGTGTCAGCGCGATAGGATTTATTCCCGGCTTTGCCTTTATGTCGGATGTGGTGAGTAGGCTTGCGTTACCACGTCACTCAACCCCGCGTTTAAGTGTTCCTAAAGGAAGTATCGCAATTGCAGGATCAAAAACGGCGGTTTACCCATCGGAGTCACCAGGTGGTTGGAACATTATTGGCAACTGCCCTTTGTCGCTGTTTGACCACAGCCAATTGAAGAACGCAGATACTACACAAGTTCCGCTATCACTGCTGAATGTAGGTGATACTGTCCGTTTTAAAGCGATATCAAAACATGAGTTTATGGATCTTAGGTTTATAGCGCTTGGTGGAGATATCACATATGGGTAAATTAAATAATAAACCGACGCTTACAGTAGTTAAACCAGGCCCTTTGAGTTTGATTCAAGACTTTGGCCGATTTGGTGTCGCTCACCTTGGGTTGACACAAGGCGGGCCAGTTGATGATTACTCTTATAGTTGGGCTAATTATCTATTAGGAAATGCCGTTAACTTAGCGGCGTTGGAAATTACACTCGGTCAATGTGCGTTAAAAATAGATTTTGATTGTGAGATGGCGTTATGCGGCGGCGATCTACAAGCGAAGTTAGATGGTATGCTTTTAGGGAACTGGAGTACTTTCCAAGCTTTTAAAGGACAAGTCCTCTCATTTGGTCTACCTAAAAATGGATTAAGAGCGTATTTGGCAATTAAAGGAGGCTTCGATGTTCCTTCCACCCTTCATAGCTGTTCGACTGTAACGAGAGAACAGATTGGTGGGCTTGATCAAGATGGAGAACCCTGTAAACAAGGGCAACAAATTGGTTTTTCCAAGCATCGTATTACTCGCCCTTTTAAAGCGTTGAGTGTGACCTTCCGCTATAAACCGGATTACAACCTACCAGTAAATTTAAGAGTTATTGAAGGTTACCAAAGCAACCTCTTCTCAGAACCAGCAAAAGAGACGTTGTATAATACGCAATATAACGTTGACCAGAATTCGAATCGAATGGGCTATCGACTCAATGGCGAGCCAGTCGATTCCCTTGATATTTCTCTATTGTCCGAAGGTATCGCCCTTGGTGCGATTCAAATCCCACGAGATGGGCAACCGATCGTATTGCTCAATGACAGACAGACCATTGGGGGTTATCCAAAGATTGGATGTGTTGCGAGAATCGACTTACCGCGCTTGGCACAAGCCAAACCAGGGCATCCAATTTCGTTTAGTAGAGGCGATCGCTTAGGGCTTCAAGATGTATGGTGTCAGTGGGCGCAGTTTTTTGGTTATTGATCTTTTCTGTTTAGAATGGCTATTCGAAGCTTCCGCGACTATGTTCGCATAAAAAGGCGTTTAAATTATAAACCCAGCTTACTACTTGCTAGTAAGCTGGGTTTGACTTTTGGCATCTTGGTTTGGGTAACAAACAAGGCTGAATAAGCTTTTAGTGGTGCTCTTGCCCTGATATTTTAGCAAGAGCGTCCGGGTAACCACGTTCCTTGGTCAAGTCTATCGCTCTGTTTTCAATATCATTTATGTTAAGTGACATTGTCACTGAGTGTGCGCTTTCAATCGGCATAGTCTCGGTCACACCAAACCAACGTTGAGCAACCTTCTGCGCGGCCTCTAGTGTTGAAGACGCCTTTACGACTTCAAGTCGAGCATAGCGATCACCACAGAATGAAACATCTGAAGCTCTTAGACTCGGATCGGTTCCTGGAATCTGCTGCGCGCCAAACAGAGGTTTGCCACCAACCATTGCAGAACTAAAACTTGGGATGAACTGAGACATATGCGTAATTGCAGCACGAGTTCTTAATTCAAGTTGCTCTTCGCTCCAACCGGATACGATTTTCTTAAGAAGCTTTGAAGGCAACTGTGGCTGGGACGAATCTGTTGATGAAGAAACTAGCCCACCCTCAAACAGAGTAATCCCTTCTGTCATACCGTGAAGTTGGAACACACCATCAGCATACGGCGTTAATTGCGCCATACCTTGCGGGGTGCCTCTCGGGCCATGGAAGATTACCTCTGGCCACTCTTCTTTGCATTCTTGAGAATATGGCCACTCTGTCACGTATGCAGCTTTGAACTCAACAAGTCTTTGTTGTTTCGAACCGACAAAATCATCCACAATACCTGTTTCAAACCCACTAGCATTGATCAAGTAGTCAGTCGTCAGATGTTGGTTTTGGTTTTCATGGTCTGAGTAAGTCAAAGACCAGCCTTGTCCTGTCGATTCAACAGACTTTAAGCGACTGTTGGTCAACACAGTACAATTCGGTTGCTTACCTAAAGACAGTTGAGCCGTCGCCGAAAGTCGAAATACACTCCAGCCATACTCTTGAACCATTGCGACCGGGTATTTAAGCGTATCTAAATTAGTATGCTTAGCAAAAGGAATGCACCAGTCGTCGAGTGAAATCGGTTTTAGAGGCTGAGTTTTTGTAGAAAGGGCTAACAACTCATCTTTGCTATAAAGTTTGTAGTACTCATCCGGGTCACCAAGCACTTGATTGCTGTTATCTTGTTTAACAAGCTCAGCGTAAGCGTTTTTGATTATCTTTAAACGAGGAAGTAGATCCATTGGTTCCCCACCATCACTATGCGGCACAGCAATGATTGTTGGGCGTATATTGATGGTGTGTGGGAATAAACGGACGGTATCAATAGACTGAGTGAGAAGTTGTAGACATTGCTCTACAGAAATATCTCGATACAAATTGCCGCCCGCGTGCAGGTGGCAAATAGGTGGGCCATTAACCAAACTCGGCCCTTTTTCCAAGATAGTGACATTAAAACCCAACTCACTAAAGTGAATCGCACTTGTCGTTCCGGCAATGCCGCCACCAACAATGGCAATAGAAGGTTGATTTGTATCCGTTTTGTTGTGGTTCATCGTGTTCTGTAGAATATGATTAACTGTCTCTATTCTACTTTTGTTCTGCGACGAATTAAAACACATTTTTATCAAGGTCTTAGTTGGGCACTTATTAATATCTATGTAAAAAATATAAATAATCTCTTGACTCAATAACTCCAGATAGAGTTTTAAAGGTTATTCTAACAGTCGAATTTGCCCTAAGTGACGCCACATAAAGGCTGCCTCAATACTTGTAAAACAATGATGTTAACTTATCCCTAAAGTTATCCACCGTTTTTGTGGATAACTGTTGATAACGTTCTTGCTAAGTTGCGCAAACCCTTTGTTTACAGGGACTAACCGTTGTTCATTAAATCGGCATTATTGCTCAATAACTTTTAATTAATGCTAAAAAATGTCGATTTTAAGGTGTGAAATTTTTTACTTATACTACGAGTTGGTCAAATAAAAAACGATCTAAAGCGGTGTATTATAGATAGTGCATGACTAAGTATAAAAAATTCACTTTAGACCGTTTGACTCGATTTCGTTAATTTTTAATCTTTACTTGCCGTCTGTTGGTTTTTAACCAAAATCTTTGTTCATTGGCGCTAACAATCGTTTAATCAAACTATTCACGACAGCAGCTAGCGTGATGAAAGTAAGAATTGGTAAAACAACCCAGAGCATTGGGTGAAGCGATGGTTCTAACTCAAAACCAAAGTTCATTACACCGGCTACGCTAAGTTCTGAACCTAGAGCAGCAATAGAACCCGCGACTAAAGCCATTAAGCCATATTCACACCAAATCGTGTTGAGAATCCGCTTCTTACTTGCCCCTAGAGTTCGATACAAGCGTATTTCTTGTTGTCTTTGGGATAAACTCAACCTTAGTAAGGTAAAAATGAGTAACAGCCCCGCTACAACACCCAAAGCCGCAAGCACGGTAATAGACCAAACAATCTGCTTGAGTAGTTCCTGGATCTTACTACCCATTTTACGAATATCCATCAAACTGACGGTTGGATGCTTTCGGGACAGTTCGTTGAGCATTTGATTGTGTTGCTCTTCGAGCCTGAAGCTCACTAGCCAGGTTGACGGAATCGAACTCAAAACATCAGGAGTAAAGATAAAATAGAAGTTCGGTTTCATTTCGCGCCACTCTACTTCTCGGATGCTATTCACTTTTGCGGAAACGCTTTGGCTATTAATGGTAAACGAAAGTTCATCATCAATCTTCAATCCAAGTTGATCAGCCACATCAGATTCAACAGACACGCCCTGCCCTTGTGTCCAACTGCCTTCTAGCACCTCATTGTATTCAGGCAAACTATCACCCCAAGTGAAATTAATCTCACGACTAAGAGCGTCGGTCTGATCAGATGTATCGCTGTATTCTGCTGCCTCTACGCCATTGATTGTCGTCAATCGTCCACGAATAATTGGAAATGCTTGAGTACGCTCTACTTCATTCGAGTCAATGGTCGCGAGATAACTGTCTTTTTCATAGCTCGCAATATTCAGTGCGAAAGCATTGGGTGCGTTTTCAGGTAAGGTTTGTTGCCAATCGGATAATAAATCGCTTCTTACTAACCAAATAATCGATAACAACATTAAAGACAAAGCCAAAGAGCCAAATTGGATGCCCGTTGCTAATGGTGTTCGATTAATTCGGCTTAACGCCAAGCGCATCGATGTTGACGTTGGCAACTTACTGAATAGGCGAAGAACAACCGTACTCACTATTGCTAGCACTAAGAACAGGCATGCAATACCCACTAAGACTATCCATACCAACAAGTTATCGCCGTACATCAACATCATTGGAATAATAGGAACGAGCAATAACAAGTACTTCTTATAACTTTCGTTTGACTGGTGGCTCGATTGAATCACGCTGATTGCTGAGGTCGAGACCAAGCCAATCAATGGAATTCCGAGTGCAGGAACACCAATCAAAAGACTAGATAAAATGGCCAAAATAGCAGGTTCTGCACCATAGCTAGGAAGCGGCGTTGGCAGTAAGTCTCCGAGCGGAATTCGAAGCAAAAACTCTAGGCCTATACCTATAGCGATGCCTAATACTGCACCAATAACCACAAGTAGAAAGACCTGTACTGACAGCCATTTAATGATCCATTGCTTACTCGCCCCCAAGCTTTTAAGCATCGCGATGGTTTTACGACGACTCGCCACATAGTGCTGGCAAGTTAAAACTAAAGTCGTTGCAGCCATAATCACCACGATGGCAACGGTCAGTGACAGGTATTGCGTGGTGCTTTCAAACATCTCATTGGTGCGGCTTGCTGAATCTTGCGTGCGCCATCGATCGCTTGGTGTTAATTCGATACTGTCTTGAGCGGATTTAAGCTGTGTTTCATCGCCGTTCAAAAACAATCTAAAGCTAACGCGACTGCCCGGTTGAATTGCACCCGTGGCATCGATATCACTTTCGTGTATCAATACTGCAGGCATCTGTTGGAATGGGTTAAAGCTCAACCCAGGCTCTTGGGTGATTCGCCCTGTTATCGTTAAATCCGCATCGCCAATCGTGACATTGTCACCAATTTCAACTTCAAGTTGAGCAAATATACGTTCATCCAGCCAAAGTTCCCCCGGCTCTACGTGATTTCTAAACGTATCATTAGCTTGCTGAAGTATCATTTCGCCGCGTAATGGATAATTGCTTTCAACAGCCTTAACCGTGACTAACTGCATTGAGTGGTCACTAAATGCCATGGTTGAAAAACGGGTTAATTGGGAGCTTTCTAACTGCTCAGCTTCAGTGAGTTCGAGTAAGAGCTGTGGGATTGGGTTCGCCGAAATAAACACACTGTCCGCTGTTAAAGCATCCTTTCCCTGCTTAACAATGACTTGTTCCATACGCTCCGCCAACGCTGACAACGCGAATACACAGGCAATAATTAGCGTTAAAGCGATCGATACTGGCCACAGTTGTCCGTGTCGAATCTCTTCTATACTCCATGAAAACAGGCGTTTGTTGAGTCCCTTTGATGAATTCAATTTAGACTTCCTCTATATTACCGACGTGCATTTTCAAAGTTCGCTGGCAACGTTGTGCAAGCTTAGGATCATGTGTCACTAAGACTAACGTTGTTCCGTGGGAAGAGTTGAGCTCAAACAACAGCTCGATAATTTTTGCTGCCGTCTGTTGGTCTAGGTTGCCGGTAGGTTCATCGGCAAACAAGATTTTTGGTTTGATCATAAAGGCACGGGCTAAAGCTACTCTTTGTTGCTCGCCGCCAGATAGTTGAGATGGTAAGTGATCGAGCCTGTCTTTTAATCCGACAGACTCTAATAAAGCGGTCGCACGTTCGATGTCTTCGTCTTCACCTTTAAGCAAACAAGGTAGTGTGACATTTTGCAGTGCAGATAAACTTGGGATTAACAAAAAGCTCTGAAATACAAACCCGACAGATTCACTGCGGATTTTTGCTCTAGCTTCATCATCAAGTTGTGATAGAGGCTGACCTAATAAACTGATTTCGCCCATTGTTGGTACATCAAGACCCGCAAGCAAAGTCATTAAGGTCGATTTACCAGCACCGGATGTCCCCACAATCGCCACAGTTTCGCCTTCACGAATATCGATATCGACGTGTTCTAAGATTGTTAAATGTTCTTGATTAGTAGACACTGTCTTGGAAACAGCTTCTGCTTTTATGATGGATGTATGCATGACTCGACTAATTTCCTTTTTATTTTTTATTTTATTTTCAACCGCTTCGTTGGCTCAAAATACTGAGCTAGTTCGAAATCCTACGTTAGCTCCAAGCGCTACTTTATTGATACTTGGCGATAGTTTGAGTGCTGGCTACAACATGGATATCAAACAGAGTTGGCCAAGTTTGCTGCCGGACGCTCTTACGAAGCATGATAAAGCGATTACCGTGGTTAATGGTAGTATCTCTGGTGACACAACAGGCAACGGTTTAGCACGTTTACCGCAGCTACTTGAAGAGCATGCGCCTGACACCGTTCTTATTGAGCTAGGAGCGAATGACGGACTTCGTGGCTTCCCACCTAAGCTTATGTCTGCAAATTTAGACCAAATCATTGAGCAGATAAAAGCCTCGGGCGCCATACCAATCATGATGCAGATAAAAATCCCACCTAACTACGGTAAGCGTTATAACCAACAATTTGAATACGTTTTCACGTCACTTGCTGATCAAAAAAATGTACCGCTTTTGCCATTTTTCCTGGAGCATATCATCCTTAAACCTGAGTGGATGATGAACGATGGATTGCATCCAAAACCTGAAGCTCAACCTTGGATCGCTGAATTTGTCGCCGAAGAATTATATCAGTATCTTTAGGTTTTAATGGTCTAGCTCAATAAATTTTACACAGCTTTACGTTAGCCTGAGTGCATATCGCCGTTAACTGTAAGGTTATTTATGCTGATCGAACCTATTATCAAGGGTGTGGTAGCCAAAAGCGCTCATCCTCTTGGCTGTCAAGAAGCTGTCAAGCAACAAATTAAATTTGTTAAGAGTGCGCCGCAAATCAAAAATGGCCCTAAACGAGTACTGATTCTCGGCGCTTCCTCGGGCTTCGGACTCGCCTCTCGTATCGCCCTTACTTTTGGCGGGGCTAAAGCAGACACCATCGGTGTTTCATTTGAACGTGGTCCTAATGAAAAATCGCTAGGGACCGCCGGTTGGTACAACAACATCTATTTCAAAAAAGAAGCCGAACGTGAACAACGTACTGCGATAAACATCGTTGGAGATGCTTTTTCAAAAGAAACACGTGCACAAGTTGTCGAAGCCATTGAAACTTACTTCGAAGGTGAAGTCGATCTCATTGTATACAGCTTAGCTGCTGGCGTTAGACCTAAACCCGATTCCGATGAATTCTGGCGCTCCGCGATTAAACCTATTGGCGAAAGCGTTACTGGCGCCACCATCTCTCTTCAACATGACAACTGGGTGACCAATACGCTTGAAGCTGCGACGGAAGAAGAAGCCGAAAGTACACTCAAGGTAATGGGCGGAGAAGATTGGGAAAACTGGATAGATGAGCTCATTAACGCAGAATCTATTGCCCCAGGGTGTAAGACAATTGCGTTTTCTTATGTTGGCCCAGAAGTGACACACCCTATTTATCTAGACGGCACTTTAGGTCGTGCCAAGATAGATCTTCACCAAACCAGCCACGCGCTCAACCTTGAGTTGGCAAACTTTGATGGTAACGCTTACGCGACGGTTTGTAAGGCATTGGTGACTAAGGCAAGCGTATTCATTCCAGGATTAAGTCCTTACCTACTTGCTCTGTATAAAGTAATGAAAGAAAAGGAGACACACGAAGGTTGTATCCAGCAGATGCAGCGTCTTTTTAGCAGCAAATTATATGGCCAATCAAAAGTACCACTTGATGGTGAACGCCTGATAAGAATGGATGATTGGGAGTTAGATCCTGAGACACAAGCGCATGTTGCAGAGTTACTTGATGTTATGGATGGAAATAACTTCCAAACCCTGGGTGACTACAAAGGGTTTAAAGAGGAGTTTCTGCAGTTAAATGGATTTGCTCAGCCATCCGTAGACTATAATCAGAAACTTAACACTGAAGATTTTATAAAGTTAAAGCCTTAATTGAAACTTATCTCATTACTGAGACCCAGATTCATATTTGAAAACCTCTGTGAAATTGCAGAGGTTTTTTTCTATAACATTTCTTATACTTAGTTTACGTAAGATTCACAGTTTTTGGTTCATCATAATTGACACAGGATGTGTTGATGCATTTAGCATAATAGACTCGGAGTCATATGAAGAAAATCAAAACTCTAGATTTAGACATCCCAGACGATATGGAGTCTAGTTGGCAAAATATTGTTGACCTTTTAGCTCAAATCACTCAAGTGCCCGCTGCACTCATCATGCGTGTTCACACCAATTACCTTGAAGTATTCTCTACTAGCAGCAGTGAAAACAACCCATATAAGAAAGGCGATACAGAAATATTGGGAAACGGGCTTTATTGTGAAAGCGTTATGGAGTCTCAACAACAGCTCGTTGTGCCCAACGCTTTGGCCGATCCAAAATGGAAAAACAACCCAGATGTCGAGCTCGGCTTAGTTTCTTACTGTGGTATTCCGCTGCTATGGCCTAATGGTGAGCTTTTCGGCACCATATGTATTTTAGATTCTAAAGAAAACCATTACACACCTACCTACATCAAGCTGTTAGAAAGCTTTCGAATCTCTATAGAATCTCAGCTAAAAACCCTGTTTCAACACGCTAAGCTGACTCAAATGAATCGAGACTTGAAAAATCGCGTTTATACTCGAACCAAGGATCTCGCAAGCCTCAACTATTCCTTAAATCAAGAAATTGATAAACGAAAAGCCGCTGAGCAAAAGATCAATTTCCAAAAGAATCATGATTTAGGAACCGGTTTTTTAAACCGCAATGCGTTTGAATCCCGCTTAAACAACAAACTTTCAGCCAAAACAACGCTAACTGGCCGTTCATTCGCTGTCGTCCATATTGGATTTACTAACGGAAGACGCATCCAAGCACGCTATGGTTACAACGCATTAGATCAAGTGCTCGTAGAATATCGACAACGAATCGACAGCATAGCCGATCTTGAGGTATTAACCGCGCGCCCTACTTCGATTGACCTCGTACTTGCGTTCAGTGTTAAAGATTTAGACCATCGCCTTGAAGAGCTTTGTCAAACTTTGGTTAGAGTGGGACATTCCGAGTTCGATATTGAAAACGATAAAATTCACTTACATGCATTTATTGGGATTGCGGTAACGGATAGTGAAGACGATGCGGAAAGTGTATTGCAAAAGTCATCAGAAGCGATGCTTGCTTGTAAAGATTCAGGACAAAAATTTGCTTACTACTCGCAAACCCATGCCGAAGAACAAAGTCACATCAATAAGATTGAGAGTTACCTACTACAGGCCGTTCGTAATGATGACCTCATGCTCTATTTTCAACCCAAAGTCTGTCCATTAACTCATCGCTGGGTTGGTGCAGAGGCTCTACTACGTTGGCGTCACCCAGTTTTGGGAGACATCTCCAACGAAACTTTGATACACATGGCTGAGCAAAACGGTTTGATTTTTGAAGTCGGTAGCTTTGTTCTACGTCATGCGATCGAAAAAGCCAAAGAATGGTCGGAACACGTTCAAGACTTCAAAATGGCTGTTAATGTGTCAGCAGTCCAACTCAAGAACGTCCACTTTGCAGAACAAGTCGTTCACCTATTAGAAACTTACCACCTTGAGCCCTATTTATTAGAACTGGAAGTCACTGAAAGTGGACTGATTGCAGATGAAGTTGTTGCCAAGAATACATTGGAATCACTACACGACATTGGCGTTACATTGTCACTAGATGATTTTGGTACCGGTTACGCATCATTCAGTTACCTTAAGAAATTTCCGTTTGATGTTATTAAGATTGATAAGAGTTTCATCGACCAAATGCTCAACTCAAATGAAGACTCAGAAATTGTCCGATCTATTGTTCAAATAGCCAAAAAGCTCGACTTAAAAGTGACGATTGAAGGAGTAGAATCTGAAGTTCAAGAGAAGTTTATTATTGATGAGGGTTGTGATGTGGCTCAAGGATATCTTTACGGTAGACCAATGCCGAGCCAAGAATTCGAACACAGCTTAATCAATCAAAACTATTTAGGGACAACTTGTTACGCTTAAAGCGAAAAAGATCAGTTAGTTTTGGATTTAGGACTACTTTCTCTTTACTCTAAAGGTGGTGATTTTTATAATCGCCGCCTTTCTGTTTTTATCTTCCCTTTATATAGGCATTCCTCGTTATGGATCAGTTGACTGCAAAGCTTAAAAAGCTCGAAAAACAAAACTTCCGCGCATATCAACAAATTAAAGGTCAATACGACTTTGCTGATTTCGAATTACACATCGACCACGTTCAAGGTGACCCGTATGCATCATCTTCACGTTTTCGCGCAACACGCGCCTGGTCGTTAACAGGGTTAGATTGGCTTAAAGAAAAATCTTATGAATACCAAGTAGCAGCTCGTGATTTTATTGCACGCAGCTTCTCTGAGTTTGCTAAGCAAGAAGCGACGGTCTCTATTGCACTGACAGGTCAAACCGTTTTAGACAATACTGCTGTTGTTTTCACTGATCACGGTATCGAAATTCGTTTTCGTATCAACCTACCTGCTGATGGTCGCAGTATTCTTGCAAAGAAAGCAATTAACATCATTACATTCTATTTGCCTAAGTTTATTCGTCGCGCAACGCTTGAACGCGAACTCAACATTGAAGCGATGATTAAACATTGTGAAGCTGTTGAAGACCAAGACGCATTACGTGCTCAATTAGAAGAAAACAACCTAGCGGCATTCGTTGCAAATGGCAGTGTATTACCTCGTATTGCAGGTAACTGTGACCTGCCAATGAAAGGTGCGGTTCCTTTCCTAGCACCAGAGTCTTTGAGTGTGACGCTAAACACACCAAACCAAGGTGATGTGACAGGCCTAGGTATTCCAAAAGGTATCACACTGATTGTTGGTGGTGGTTTCCATGGTAAATCTACACTATTGAACGCCGTAGAACGTTCTATCTACAACCATATTCCTGGTGATGGTCGTGAAGGCATTGTTACTGCTACGGATACAATGAAGATCCGAGCGGAAGATGGCCGATGCGTACATAACTTGAACTTATCTAACTACATCAACCATTTACCGATGCAAAAAGATACGTCTGATTTTAGTACTCAAGATGCTTCTGGCTCTACATCTCAAGCTGCTTGGTTACAAGAATCGATTGAAGCGGGTGTACAAACGCTCCTTATCGATGAAGATACGTCAGCGACTAATTTCATGATTCGTGACGAGCGTATGCAAGCGCTGGTATCAAAAGGGGCTGAGCCTATCACTCCACTTGTTGACCGTATTGGTCAACTTCGCGAAGAGATGGACATATCAACTATCGTAGTAATGGGTGGTTCTGGCGATTACTTAGATGTGGCAGATACTGTGATTCAAATGCACGACTACCAAGCCGTAGACGTCACTGAAAAAGCTCAAGAAGTGATCGCTCAACATCCTACTCAGCGAACTAACGAATGTGAGACTGCATTAGAAACGTTTGTTCCTCGCTCGTTAAACCGCGCTGCACTAATGAACATTCTTACTGACGGAAAATTCCGAGTTAACGCGAAAGGCAAAGAGTCACTGCGTTTTGGTAAGGAATTTGCAGACCTTTCAGCATTAGAGCAATTAGAGTCGACTTCAGAAGTGAACGCGATTGGTTGGGCTTGGTTCCAGTTTGCACAAACGCCGGGTTGGTCAAACAACCCTGCAAAAGAATTCAACGCAATTCTAAGTGATGAATGGTACGCAAACATGCCGAAATATGGTGACTTAGCAAAACCAAGAATACTCGATGTAATGGCGGCTCTAAACCGTATGCGTAAATCTCAGTTCAAACCTTCGAACTAGATATACCCAACAGCACTAATACATATCTTCGGCTCTCACTCATGAGGGCCATTTTTTCGCGTGTATTCTCTAAATTTCTCGTGGATCCCCGTCTAATTTAATTCAGTTTTCTTTATTGCATTCGTAATATCAGACAATCTTGTAAATAATGACACAGCTTTTACAAAGCCATGGTGATATTCAGATAAAGTCCTGCCTCGACAAATGTAACTAAATGTAACTGACTGAGGTTTTGATGAACCACAAACGCGTAAAAATGCGTGATCATAAAAGCGAAGTAAATTTATTCAGAAATCGTGTCATCGTGGCATTTCTCGGGATTGTGATCTTCACCCTCGTCTTGATTGGAAATCTTTATAGACTCCAAGTCCAAAATTTTGAGAGCTACCAAACTCGCGCCGATGGTAATCGAATCAAAGTACTGCCAATCGCTCCGACTCGTGGGCTGATATACGACCGCAATGGTGTGCTATTGGCTGAAAACCAACTCGTCTATGATTTGACAATGATTCCTGAACAAACGGATGACGTTGAGTTGATGATCGAAAAGCTCAATAAGTTTATTCCTCTAAATGAGGAACAAATCGCTCGTTTCACAAAGCGCTTTAAGAACACTCGCCGTTTTAAGTCGGTAACAATACTGGAAAACCTCACAGAAGAAGAAATCGCTAAGTTTTCTGTTCATCAATATCAATTTCCGGGTTTATCCATCAATACCAGCCTAAAACGTTTTTACCCTAGCGGTGAAATACTAACTCATGTTTTAGGGTATGTTGCTCATATCAATGATAGCGATCTAAAAAAGCTAGAAGAACAAGGTAAAGACGCTAACTATCAAGCCACTACCACCATAGGTAAACTCGGCGTGGAGCGATATTACGAAGACTTACTCCACGGACAAAAAGGTTATCAAGAAGTTGAAGTCAATAGCCGTGGTCGTGTTGTGAGAACAATCCAATACGTCCCCCCCGTCGCAGGTAAAGACATCGTTCTCAACATCGATATCGAGTTACAAAAGTACGTGTTCGAGCAACTCGAAAATCGCACTGGTAGTGCTGTGATTCTTGATCCGAAAGACAACAGCGTTTTAGCGATGGCATCCAGTCCTAGTTATGACCCAAATCTGTTTGTTGATGGTATATCGAGTAAAAACTATCAAGTATTACTGAACGATCCTGCTCATCCCTTGGTGAATCGCACAACGTTAGGCGTGTACCCGCCCGCCTCTACAGTTAAACCATTTATGGCCGTTGCTGGGCTACAAGAGCATGTCATTTCAGAAAATACCGTTCGTAATGATCATGGTATATGGCGAATTCCAGGTTCTAAATCCAATTCGAAAGCATGGCGAGATTGGAAGCGTTGGGGACATGGTCCTGTCGATGTGACACAAGCGATTGAAGAATCGGTTGATTCATTCTTTTATCAAACCGCTTTTGATCTGGGCATCGATCGTATTTCAACTTGGATGAATCGCTTTGGCTTTGGCAAACCAACAGGAATTGATATCTATGAAGAGAGTAACGCCAATATGCCGACACGTGAGTGGAAAATGATGCGCTATCGTACGCCTTGGTATCAAGGTGATACAGTTCCAATCGGTATTGGCCAGGGCTACTGGACTTCTACACCTCTACAATTAGCTAAAGCAACGTCAGTTTTGGTTAATCACGGTAAAGTCATGCCTCCCCATATTTTACGAGCAACGTTAGATCACGGAGAAGATTTTGACACGCAACAACTTGTTAAATCTGATTCAATGCCGTCTATCACTGAGGTGCCAGATAATATATGGGATGTGCCGATCAACGCAATGCGACTCGTAAACCACGGTAGTAGAGGCAGCGGCAGACGTGCATTTAAGGGAACTAATTATACTAGTGGTGGGAAATCAGGGACGGCACAGGTGTTTGATCTGGCGAAGGATCAAGTTTACAACTCTAAAAAGCTCGCAACGCACCTACTCGACCACGCTCTTTACACAGCCTTTGCACCTTATGAACACCCTGAATATGTCGCAACTGTTGTAATTGAACATGGTAACGGTGGTTCAAAAGTAGGTGCGCCTTATATCCGCAAAGTTCTGGATTATGCTTTTGAGCATAAAAGTGGTCAGAACAAAGATCACTCCTAGTACTAACACATAAAATAGCACCAACACATAACGTATGTTAAAGCACATAGACGTAATGACGACAAAGCCCTACTTGTTTCACTCACTAGGTAGGGCCTTCTATTTTGGGCTTCAAATCAACTAGGTATCAAAAAGTTACGTTCGATTACGAGCTTCGCAATACATGCCACGCTTCACAGAGCGTTTGAAATTTTGCCGTGTTGCCTTCGTCTCTGTCTGGATGCCATCTCAACGCCAGTTGTCTCCATCGTTTTCTAATCTCATGGTGAGTGGCGTCTAAAGGTAACTCAAATAAGCTCAACGCTCGGTTTCGATCCATATCGAGCTCATCACCACCAACAAACTTCCTGTATCGAGTCCAAAATTCGTTCAACAGCCTTTTGACTTCGCCTTCATCAGCTTCATAGTTAACCCAGTTAATGTAGTAGTCTCTAAGTGGGTCTTGATGATCGATGCAGTGACTGCTTTCGTGATAACGACCATTCATCAATTCGATATCCATCGCTTGGACTTGCAGCCAGCTATCAGGGTGTAAGGTTTCTTGAAGCTGATAAAGCGCATTCATGATGAGGAAGTTCTTTTTGAACAACTCTTTCTCAGCCACAGCATCTAACACTGGAACAAGCCCAAGGTCATTGAGGTGCGCTGCTAGTGTATGCACTTTCCAGCCACTTGGCTTATGTTTGAGTACTTCCATAATTGGCCAAAGCAAAGGGTTTTCCATATGAGCTTGGAAACTACAGCTTATGTCTTGATTGCTCGATGTATTTAGCTTGTCTAGCATAATGAATGGGCCCGTGGCCAAGTACCTGAAGTTCTTTAATTGAAAGCGATTTATGGAAATTTGTCGAGTTTCAAATAAAAAAAATTCAAACAGTTAAACGTATATAAGCAAAAGGACCAGCATTACGCTGGCCCTTTAGAGAATAAAACTTATTTAATTAGATAACGCCAAGCTCTCGTAGACGTTCCATTAAATATTCATTCGCAGTGTATTTTTCTGATAATACCACTTCTGGTTTCGGGTGTAAGAATAGCGGAAGAGAGATACGTGACTTCTCTTGGCGCTCGCCCGATGGGTTAATCACGCGATGTGTCGTTGATGGGAAGTAACCTCCTGACGCTTCTTGAAGCATGTCGCCGATGTTGATGATCATGTTACCGAAGTCACATGGAACATCTAACCACTCGTCATTTTGAGCTTTAACTTGAAGGCCCGGCTCGTTTGCAGCAGGAAGAACAGTCAGTAGGTTGATATCTTCGTGTGCTGCTGCACGGATAGCGCCTGGCTCTTCGTCACCTTGCATTGGTGGGTAGTGAAGTACGCGAAGTAATGTTTGCTCGCTACCGTTAATCATTTCAGACAGAGCAATTGAAAATTTCTCTTGTACTTCTTTAGGAGCATGCGCTTCAACCCAACCCAATAGCTCTTGAGCAAAAGTGTTAGCACGTTGGTAGTAATCTAGAATCTGTTCTTTCAACTGATCAGGAATCTGACCCCAAGGGTATACGTGAAAGTACTCTTTGATATCTTTTACAGTGTGGCCCTTTGCAACTTCAGACACTGAAGGTGGAAAATATCCATCTTGTGTTTCAACATTAAAGTGGAAGTTCTCTTTCTCTTCAGAGATGAAAAATTGGTACCAGTTTTCGTAAATAGACTCAACAAGCTCTTTCGGAATTGGGTGGTTTTTTAGTACGCCAAATCCAGTTTCACGTAGAGAGCGAACAAATTGTTCTGCTGCGTCGTCAGCAAGATAATCGACAGTTTCCAGTTTCATGACTTTCTTTCTTGTTATGTAGTGATTGAGAGATTTTATGGTTCGCTTTGTTGTAAATCAAACTTTTGTGAAACTCTCGCAATCGTTTGTCTAGATACTGGGCTACAACACTAATTTTCAACAAATTTGGTAATACACCCCAATTGAACAGTGTTCAAAACTGTGTAACTATTAATGAAACTTATATTGGGATCTGATGATGACAACTACACCACTTGTTCAAAATAGACCTTTACTTACGTTAACCGCCTTCTATTTGGTTATCTTTCTATTCTCTGCATTTTCGCCTTCTTCGAGAGCTGTGTGGATAGCGGAAATTGTACCTGCATTATGTATTCTCGTTGGTATTTGGTGGCTTTCGACTAAGCTTACTTTCTCAAAAACGTCTTATGCTCTAATGTTTATCTGGCTTATCTTGCATACGATTGGCGCGAAATATACTTTCGCAGAAGTGCCATTTGATTGGTTCAATAACATGATAGGTTCTGAACGTAACAACTTTGACCGCGTGGCGCACTTCTCTATTGGTCTTTATGCTTACCCACTCGCTGAGTACTTGATTCGTAAAAAGCTGGCTCAACCGATATTGGCCTGTTTCTTTGCGCTATTTGCGATCATGAGTGTGGCTGCAGGTTATGAAATTATAGAGTGGTGGTACGCGGAGATTGCAGGTGGTGATGAAGGTATCTCGTTCCTTGGTTCACAAGGTGATATTTGGGATGCACAGAAAGACATGCTGTGTGATACCACGGGTGCAATTGTTTCACTACTGCTTCTTAAGCTTCAAGGGATTGTCAGAGCTTATTGAGCTCAATCTTTTATTCTGAGTATCAAAAGCAACGTTGAAATGCCAAACACAAACAGTGTTTTGGCATTTTTAGTGGGTCATCATACTTGGTATTTGATAATGACTGTTTATTTCATTGTGACCTTTCCACCAACAAATTTGTAAGCAGGCGTCCCTCGAACCAAGGTGTCTCGCGCAAATTCAACCCCGCATTCAGGGCACACACATGGCTCTGTCGTGAAGTCTTCAACAATACGCTCCTTAAAACACTTCACGAGTGCACCTTTGCCACCTTTGCGATACTTAAAAAGTTGCGTTTTACATTTCGCACAGAAAATGTGAACCGTTTTGATCGGTTGTTTCTTATTTGGTTTAGCCATAGAAGTTAATGATTCAACTCTTTATTTCTTAAGTTTAGGTGCGACAAGAACCAAGCTGATCCCAAGTAAAATAACCGTAGATGAAACAACAAACTGCATGGTTACTGGTTCAGATAGTAATAATACGCCTCCAAGCGTTGCTATTACTGGCACAGAAAGCTGCGCGATCGACGCAACCACAGTATTGAGCTTTTTCACGACGTAATACCACACGCTATAACCCACTCCCGAAGCAACAGAACCTGACATAACCGCGTAAATCATGCCTTGTTCGGTGATAGATATTTGAGGTAACACGCTAGGTAGAACAACAAATATACTTAACACTACGATAATGGCTAGTGAACCGAATGCAAAATTGGCAGTCGTTGATTGAAGAGCGTCTGTGGATTTTTTACCTGCTAACGTGTAAATACCCCACGCGATTCCTGCTAATGACATCAATACAATAGAGAGCAAATCTGGTGAACGAGCAGATCCTGTCGGCATCAATAAGTAAGCGAGACCTGCGACAGACAATAGACATCCCCCCCACTCAAGTGATGACATTCTATTTCCTGACAACAAGTGTGCCGCAATCATAGTAAATTGCACAGCGACAAAGAGCACGAGAGCACCAAGCCCGGCTCCAAGTTCCAAGTAAGCAAACGAGAAACCAAACATATAAACGAGCAGCGACAATATTGAAGTCAATTGAAATTGAGACCTAAGCTTTGTGAGAGCGGATGCACTTGTTTTTGACTCCACAAGCTTAGGTTCAGATGTCGATTTAGATTGGGAAGATAAGGTTAATAAAATCAGAAGTGTCGCCGCACCAGACAAGATACGCACGATCGAAAAACTCAAAGGATCAATCGTTTGATCCATTAATGCCCAGCGACACAAGACTGAATTGGCAGCAAAGGCCACCAGCGTAATAAGTGTGATCATCGCAGTTTGCATTGTTTTGTCCTAATTGCATTTTCTAGTATTTCAATCAACTTCAGGCTTAACCCAAACTTGGCTAAAGTCGAACCAACCAAGTGCATTGCACTTGGCATTTTGCAGCGTACCGCATTGATCTTTATTAACACCTAACCAGCAATGGAACATAGGTATCAATTGATTACTTTGTACGAGTTGTTTACCAAGTTGTCTTGCAGGGAATTGCTCAAATTCACCGGACCGCCAACGATCAATCATATGACACCACTGGTCAAAATCGTCCGCTGGGCTAGATTCATCGAGAAAACTGTAATCCATCAACCAACCCGCCAACGCATCGTCTCGATTATTAGCAATACCCATTGGGTTGATCCAAATATCAACGTCATCGGCATGTGGTGGTTCTGTTTTGTAACCGTGAAGTTCAACATCAACATTGTATTGCTTTAATACTGTGACAATCGCTTTTGCTAACGTTGGAAACATTGGATGCTGGCATTGGTACGCCAGTCTTATAGTCGGTTTACTGTTTGCTGGTGGACAAACTGGAGTCTTCAATTTGATGTCATACCAACCAGGCTTGATTCCATATGCGTGAAGTACGCCCAGGTCTATGACAGTTTCTTTGGGAATATGCACAAACAGATCAGCCGCATTCAAGGTGTTCGATAAAAACTCTGCCCACGCCGGATCTTTTGCAATCCCCTTTTTTCTGTTCAGTAACAAATACGTACAACCAGGATCAAGTTCAACTTCATCACTGTCGCCACGGTCTGCCATCACAGGCTTAGAAAGACTTGGATAAACCATTGATGAATACGCCTCATCGACAACCCAAACTTCAACACGGTCTATCAGAGGCCTAAAACCAAAGTATCCATTAAAAGCATTTAACACGAGTTGCTTTTCGTCGTTCTTCTCTACGCGATACGGGCCGGTGCCGATAGGTCTAATATCATAATCTTCGCCACGTAAAGTCATCGGTAACGTGACTTTAGCAACCGATTCAGTGAGAGCGAGGGGGAAATGCCTATCCGGACGCGTTAAAAAAACATCGACGACGCAATTTGCTGGCGATGAGACATCTTTAATATGAGAGAACATATTGAGCGGCTCAAGTTGTAAAAGCGTATCCACTACATGATTAGTTAATAGCGGTTCTCCGTTATGAAAGCGGACCCCCGGTCTCAAGAAAAATCGCCATTGATAGTCATTTATTTTTTGCCAAGAGTGAGCTAAATCCGGCTGTAGTTGATCATTTTCGTCTAGGCGGGTTAAACCACTAAAAACCTGACAAGCAATGTGTTGTTCAGAACGGCGCATTGATTTGGTAGGGTTGAGCATTGATAGTGGACGATAATAAGGTAAACGTATGACCTGTTCACCCTCTTGATACTGTACACCTAAATAGTTCTGTATAACTTGAGTGAGTTTTGCAGCATTGTGGTCGAGCACTGAAAGTGCCTGTCCAATTTTGCCTTCTTGTAAATAGCGCGTAGCTAAGTTTTCGCTTACATCACAACGATTCTGCTTAAAGATAAGTTGAGATAATTTACCCCGCCCCGCAGCAGGTAACCACTCTACCCACCCTTCTTCTTCGAGCTTGTTGAGAACCATTCGGGCATTTCGGCGCGTACAACAAAGGACATCTGTGATGTCGTCTAACTGAACATCAGAATCTTTACCGTCAAAATGTTCAAATAGAGTTTCAAATTGAACACGAAGTCTTGGGCTACTCATAAAGAGGAAAACTTATTCAAAGGATATTGAATTCAGTTTCCCTATTTTACGAGTCAAAATCAATCGAACTTATGATTTATTACGAAGAGATTATGAATGTGAGTCGGTTTAGTATCCTTAACAGAAAGCGAAAGGTTTGAATAAACGCTGTCATAGCCAGTAATTACATCACATCGCAGCCAATTTCATTGGCGATGTCACGGAGCTGTTGTTCATTGTCTAATTTAATCGACCATTTACATTCTGAACCGTTGGCAGAAATAACGTTTGCCCCTTTTCCGATCAGTTGAATCGCATCAACTTGCGCTTGCAGTGTGACTCTATGCTCACCATTCAGACGAACAACTAGCTCATGTGCTGTTGCGATGACTTTTCCACTTTTAAACGTTATGACCATGGATTTCTCTAACTAAAATAAACAGTTTATATGAGGTTAATAAGCTGAGGATGGATTGATTCCTGTCCCCAGCCTTTCTTATCGAATTAACGTTTGTGCTTCTTCACTGCAATAGTTAGCCGGCTTGTACAGACTAAGCGTTGACGCTCATCAGTAATGTTTATCTGCCATACTTGGGTAGACACGCCAAGGTGAATAGGCTCGGCAGTGCCGATAACATGGCCCTCACGCATTGAACGAACGTGGTTGGCATTAATGTCTAATCCAACGCAATAGTAACCATCAGGAACGCAGAAGTTTGCTGCGAGTGAACCTAGCGTTTCGGCTAAAACTACCGATGCACCGCCATGAAGCATGCCCAGCGGTTGGTGCGTAAAGTGACAAACCGGCATCGTCGCCACTAAAGAACGATCGTTAACTTCAGTGTAAACAATGTCGAGGTGCTCAATTAAGGTATTCTTTGAGGTCGCGTTGAAAATATCGAGGTCAACGGGCTTTTTCCAGATCGTCATGTTGGGTCCTTAATTATTGATTTTGCTATCGCGTGAGCCGCTTTTTTTGTCTTAAAGCTATAAGTTATCTTACAACTATTAGTTATTACGCAAGTTGATGTTAACATGCATAAAAACCGAATATACAGAGGATATTGTATGACGTCATGGATGAAGTTTGCCTCGCTTCTCACACTTGCAGGCCTAACCGCATGTAGCGCTTCTCCGACAGGAAGAAACCAATTGCTGCTTTTTTCAGATCAAGACATGTCTCAGCTTGGAGCACAGTCTTTTGAACAAATGAAGAAAGAACAACCAATCAGTAACGATGCAAAAACCAACGCGTACGTTCAATGTGTAGCGAACAGTATTACTCAACACATTCCTAAACAAGGCTTTAGTGAATGGGAAGTCGTTGTTTTTGATAGCGACCAAGTGAACGCCTTTGCGCTACCTGGCGGAAAAATTGGCGTATACACGGGTTTGCTCAATGTTGCGGTTAACCAAGACCAATTGGCGACAGTTATCGGCCACGAAGTTGCACACGTATTAGCGGATCACAGTAATGAGCGTCTTTCTCAGTCTCAAATAGCTAATACAGGTTTATCTATCACTAGCGTCGCCTTGGGAGCTTCGGAGTACAAACAGTACCAAGGGATGACGATGGCAGCCCTAGGTTTAGGAGTTCAATACGGTGTTATTCTACCTTATGGCCGAACTCAAGAGTCAGAAGCCGATGTCGTAGGTTTAGAGTATATGGCTCAGGCTGGCTTCGATCCTAACCAGAGCGTCGACTTGTGGCAAAACATGGCAAAAGCATCAGGTGGAAGTCAACCGCCAGAACTGTTGTCTACGCACCCTTCTCACAGCACGCGTATCAAGGATCTGCAAGCAACCATCAAAACGTTACCTCAGTCTGGTGCCACGAAACCAAATTGCAAAGCATAATTTACCCATCAGTAACATGGCTTAATACAAAAGCGCCCTATCCATTTTGGTTAGGGCGTTTTTGTTGGTTTCATGAGCTATTCGAACTGGTTCAACTCACAGATTAAGTGCCTAGAATTTGTAACGGAAGGCTTAGTAGTTCATCACCTGTTGACGCGAAATACCAAATAACGCCAATCAAGCTACTCACCAAACCAACATACCAGACGAATGACACTACTTGTCCATACCTATCTAACGGCAGCAAGTGACTGTGATGACGCCCTTTCCATTCGAACAGAATCTCAACACTACCCATAATTAATAGGAAACCAAACAGGGTTAAGTTCAATTGGTAACTCAACACGACACCTGCAACGGCGGCTGCGACACAGAGTACAATACCCAACACGCTGTTCATCGAAAAGCTGATACTTTTCAACACGTGGCCGCCATCAAGAGGCAAGATCGGTAGCAGATTGAATAAGTTTAACAAGGCATTAAATACTGCAAGCCCGGCAAAGAACATCTCACCAGTTGCCCAATACAACACCATAAATACCAACGACAATATCAACCCAAACAGTGGTCCCATAATCGAGATCACCACGTCTTGCCAGCGTGTATTAATCTTTTCGTCAGAGAGCGCCAAGCCACCGAGGAATGGTATTAAATAGATGCCTTTAGTCTTCATACCAAAGTACTTCATCGCTCTGATATGACCATATTCATGAAACATTAGACAAGCGATCAAGGCCAAAGCGAACTGAATAGAAAACAACCATGAATAAGCCGCTAAACTTGCAGAGGCTAAAACTACTTTAATCAACTTAGCGCTTTTGAGCGCTTTCATACCAAGTGATACTAAACCGATTAAGCTAAAACGCTTCTCTGGTTTAGGTGCTACAACGGGTGTTTGTTGCTCGATATCTTTAGTATTACGAGTGCCTTCAGTAATGGTTTGGCCATTAACTGACGCTTTATACGTCATCTCAAACGGTTGCCATTGAACCAAGGCTTCAACGTGACACTGCAACGTATCTTCACCAGCACGTAGCGTAAATGTATGAATTCGAGCGTTATCTAACTCCGTAGTTGCATCAAGTTGCGACACTAACGTATTGTCCCAAAATAATTGCTGCCATCCTGCCATTGACCCTTCTAAACGAAGTGGCTTCCCAAGAAATTCTACAGCGAGTAATTCCAAATTTAAATTCCAATCTAATGACTTTCAAAACGAATCAACATTATGCCGATTTAGTGATAAACGGTAAACATAAACAAAACTGTTACATATTGAGCAATTGGACACTATTTATGCCGATAGTGCGCATAAACATTCTGGTCACACCTCCAACCACGAATAAATCATTGATTTTATACATATTATTGATGTTAAAGTCCCGCTCCCTAAAAATATAACTTCACAAAATGACAACTCATTCTTTGACTTTACATGAAACATGAATTTAACATGTTATTTACATTAGAGCATCGTTCACAAGAATGCTCCCTGTGTTTTCAACAATAAGAATGAGATTTGATGCCCTAGGAGGGTCAAGGATGAAAACAATACAACGCTCTCTCGTTTCACTTTCTGTGCTATTTGCATGTAACTCACTTGCGGCTGGTTTCCAAGTTGCTGAGCACTCTGCCTCAGGTCTTGGTCGCGCATTTTCAGGTGAAGGCGCGGTAGCGGACAACGCAAGTGTACTAGCGAGAAACCCCGCCGCGATGACCCTATTTGATACAGCCCAATTTTCAGGCGCGGTTTCTATCGTTGATCCAGAGGTAAATATTACTCAAAACAACGTCCCAGGTTCTGGTGGTCAAAGTCAAACTTCAAAAGATGTGGCCCCTCTCCAGGTTGTTCCAGCAGCTTACTACATCAGCCCGATTAACGATAAGTGGGCTTGGGGTATTGGCATGTTTTCAAATTACGGAGTTGCAACTGACTATCCTGACGATATATATGCAGGAGACTTGGCGGGTGATACTTCTCTTGTGTCTGTGAGCCTTAACCCAAATGTAGCTTACAAAATTAATGATCAGTTCAGCATCGGTGGTGGTGTAAACCTAGTTTACGCTGAAGCTGAATTAAATCGTCACCAAGGTTCTATTTCAAATATTACGGGGGATCCAGCTTCTACAAAACTGATCAGCATGACCGGTGAAACATTCGCTTTTGGTTGGAACGTGGGAGGTTTATACGAACTGAACGAAAATAACCGATTTTCTATCGCTTATCGTTCAGAGGTAGATCTTGACTTTGACGATGGCGACTTTACTGATTATACAGGCGGCATAGTACAAGGTAACGCGACAACGACAACAGGTCGCCTTAAAATCACCTTGCCTTCAATTATAGAAATCTCAGCTTTCCATCAACTCACAGACCAATGGGCTATTCATTACGGATGGCAACAAACTGGTTGGAGCAGCTTTAAAGAGCTTAAAGCAACAAGCCCAGATTGTACCAATGGGGAGTGTTTCAAAAAAACAGAGCATTACGATGACAACAACCGATACTCGCTAGGTGCTACTTATCAGTTGAATAAACAATGGACATTAAGAGCAGGTTTGGCTTATGACGAACAAGCTGGTGAAGCTACGTTGAGTATCCCAGACAGTGACCGTTACTGGTACAGCGCTGGCTTTACTTACCAATACAGCCCTGACCTTTCTATCGACGCCGGCTTCGCACTTGTACAAAGTAAAGATGGTGACTTCACTGAGACTAATCAGCTAGGTCAAAAACTTGAGTTCTCTGGTGATGCCGTAGCTTACTTATCTGCAATTCAAATGAACTACACCTTCAACTAAACGGACTATAAACATGAAAAAGTTATTTAATATTTCGCTGCTTGCTTCAGCAATGTTTCTTGCCGGTTGTGGTGATGACACATCTAGCTCCGGGGCTTCAACAACAATTCAATATGAGCAATATATTCAAGATTCACTTGCACGAGCAACGAACATCAAGTTTCAACTAACCGGTGCTGATATTGCTGTTCCTCTTCCTAGCTTCGCATTAATGGATGCAACCGATGGGACACTTGGTTTACCGACTGGTGATGATGACTCATTAACTAACCCTATCGCAGCAATGAATACAATGGATGGCTGGTCAACTTCAATGCCAATCATCATGGATTTTGAAGGTACTGGCTTAGCTGACGGTGTAGCTACTGGCGGGGTTTACCTATTAAAGCTTAGCGACTCACTCACCTCTGAGACGGCACCAACTGTTACTGGCGTATTGGAACAAGGCACTCATTTTAATGTTCTGTCTAGTGCTTCAACCGACACCTTTACGATAGTTTTCAACGATTCACTCGCTGCTTCGAGCGAATACGTGTTGGCGCTATCAAATGAACTCACGGATGTTAATGGTGATCCTGTTGGCATGTCGGCAAGTTATGCTGCACTAAAATCTAGTGCGGTAACGTATACTGAAGGTAGCCTAGCTCAAGCACAACAAGTCACTCAAGGTGTTGAAAAGATCTTCGCCGGAGCGACTGCAGCAGGTGCGATTAACCTTGATACTGAAAACATCATTTACTCTACGTGGTTTACTACAGAGTCTGTCGGCGATTCTCTTTTCGCTACCAAAGCGGCTACAGCAACTGGATTGGCCTCAGCAAATCTTAATGGTGTCTGGAAAGGCGGTGCGAACCCTAACTCTGTTGACCTGACAACAGCTTATGTGATGCAATTTGGCACTACAGAACTGTTCACAACAGCTTTAGCAAACGATACTGACTTTGATAAGTATGTTGCAGGTAACGATGCAACAACGATCGCAACCCTTAAAGGCGCGATTAATGGATTGTATGGCGCTACTGACAACGTTGATGTAACCCAAGGTTTTGTTCAATTACCCTATTATCTAGAAACTAGTGCTACTGAATGGAACTCACAGCCATTCGAATCGGGCATGCCTAGCTTAGCAAAAATTTCAAGTGCTTTAAGTCATAGTGCCGAGCAAGCAAATATGGCTACTCAGTTAGCTGCTGCTGGTATCGACACAAGCATATTAGCGACAGAGCAAACCGAACAACTAAAGTTAATCGGATTAAACTTAACGATGGCCGATGGTTCTCCACTTGATAGCGAAAGAGTTATTACGAAATACTCTCCAGTTCCTCAAGTTAAATCATTAGAATCTGTCGAATTCTTGCTATTTACGCCTAATGGTACAGATCCTACTGATATAGTCATTTACCAACACGGTATCACCTCTGCAAAAGAAAATGCTTACGCGTTCGCTTACAACCTAGCGAGAGCTGGAGTTGCTGTCTTAGCTATTGACTTACCAATACACGGTACTCGTAGTTTGGATGACCAACGTTCTGCAAATGCCGATGTCTTAGCTTATTTAAATCTTACTAACTTGCCTGTAGCGCGTGATAACGTTCGTCAAAGTGCACTAGATATTATGGGTTTGAGAACTTCATTAACAGCATCTTTGAAAGCTGGTTTACTTACTAGTTCACCTTTGAAGGGATTTAACATAGCTACTGGCTCACAAGTTAAGTTTCTAGGTCATTCGTTAGGAGGTATTGTCGGAACGACAGCTGTTGCGTCTTCTAACCGTACGTTAGGTAGTACAACTGCTGATGCTCTTTATTCATTCAGCGCTGCTGCTATCGAAAACTCTGGTGGCCAAATATCTAACCTTCTGTTGGGTTCACCTTTCTTTGGCCCACAAGTTAAGCACAACGTAGCCTTGGGGGCTTCGACAGAGTACGCAAGCTATGCGGCTGCTAGCTGTACAAACAGCTCGGATAAACTGTGCTACGAAATGTTTGAAGGCAGTGCAACCACAGCACAACTGGCAACAATGGCCGCAGCATTCCAACAGTTCGCGTATGCAGCTCAAACCGTGTTAGATACTATTGACCCTTACACAAATGCTGATTACTTGTTGGATGCTACTACTCCTATGCCAATCTACATGGGTCAAGTGCAAGGTGACGAAACAGTACCAAACACCGTTGCGAATGCTCCTTTTGCTGGAACAACACCGCTTGCTACAAAACTTGGCTTAACAGTTGTAGATGCAAGCAATACAATGCCAAACGGTACTAGCGACTTTGTTAAATTTGGCAAAGATGCTGTTCACAGCACATTCGTGGCACCGCAAGATGATACTACGCCTCTACCATTAGATTTAAACCATCACGTAAGTATGCAGACGCAAGCTGTAGACTTCTTAATAGATAATGCTTTAACTGCAGCGTCTATTACTGGTTCCGTATTGGAATAACAACGAGTTTTAAATGAAACCAATGCCAGCTTAACCGCTGGCATTTTTGTATCTGTCGTTCGAACAATCTCCCTCGTTAACCGTTTGCATAGAACCTTAAAACACAAATGGTTGATCTCAGCTAAAATTAATCAAGACAGAATACCGTACGACCTCTTTCTTTATTGTAAATAAAGTGGATAATAGCCTCGTAATTTAATACCTAATAAATGTGAGTCCATTATGTCTTCTGAAGCTACTATGCTAGAACGCTGCCAATCTAAATGTGAACTATGTGGTTCTGATTCTTCTCTTACTGCATACGCAGTGCCGCCACACAGCCACGTAACAGTGGATCACGGCATCATGGTATGTGATAAATGCCTTGGTGAGATTGACGATCCTAAAGACATCAACCACTGGCGTTGCCTAAGCGACAGCATGTGGAGCCAAGAAGCGCCAGTTCAAGTAATGGCGTGGCGTCAACTAACACGTCTGAACTCTGAAAGCTGGGCTCAAGACGCGCTAGATATGATGTACCTTGAAGAAGAAACATCAGTTTGGGCACAAATCGGTATGTCTGCTGATGACAAGCCTCTTGATGTGAACGGCGTTGAACTAAAAAAAGGTGACGACGTAACAGTAATTAAAGATCTGCCAATCAAAGGTACTAACCAAGTGATTAAGCAAGGTACTGTTATCCGTGGTATCAGCGTTGGTGACGATCCTAAGCTTGTTTCTGGTAAAACAAACGGCGGTCAATCAATGTACGTAATCGCTGAGTTCTGCCGTAAAAAGTAATTATTCTTTTAGCTGAACAAAATCTAAAAAGGCGCTAATGAATAATTAGCGCCTTTTTTATTAGAAAAAATCAAACCGATTTAGTAGTTCTAGAAACCACTGCCTATATTAAAGTAGATAGCGCGTTCTTCATGGCTTTGCGCGTAGTCCATACCAAGGTGTAAACCATAACGTCTCGCAATTTGATATCTGAAGCCCACTCCACCCGCATTCACCTTGTTACTTTGATCAGCTCGCTCCGTTGCTTTTCCTGAACCATAGAAGCCTGATACTTTCCAACGATGATTGATACTGTAACTCAGCTGCCCTTGAAGGGTTTCAACTTCATCCCCTTGATAGCGAAATGAAGACACACCTCTTAATTCAACATAGGGCTTAGCTGTGGGAGACACAAATCCATCACCTTGCTCATAATTTTGATAGTTACCCGCTAACCCAAGTGTCCACTTTTCTGACACTGGAATGTAACCTTCCCCTTCAATATTTAAGTTTCGATAGTTTGAATCACTACCAATCACCTCGTCAAATACCATGTAGTCTGCAGAAAATCGATATCCTTTTGTTGGATAAAACAAATTGTTCCTTGTATCGAACTCAGCTTCAATACCTAAACCAGATGTCACTGATTCAGTGCCTAGGGTAAACTCCATGAGTTTGTCGACCAAACGATTATCAGATTCAACTTTAGACTTGGCGAATAACTATTTCAAACCTATCATCCAAGGTGTATCACCGATTCTAAATTGCACCTTTTGTGAAAGTACCGCGACCGACGTTGATGTGCCAAATTTCAAGTCTAATTCTTTGCCACCAAAAGAAAGTTGCTTATATAAATCGATATTCGCAACACCGAAACCACCGCCACCGGTATAACGAATTGAATCATTCATCCATGAACGTCTGTGGCCACCAAAAACAAACCAGGTTTCATTTTCTGTTCCTAAAGCACCAACAACACTCATCGCAGATGGAACAAGTTGCGCACCACCATCAATAGCCTTTAACGCTGCTTCTTTACGGATTCGTTTTTCTTCTTCGCCCTCGTGTAAAAACAACCCAGCAACACCACCACCATAACCAACCGCAGGCTCGGTAATTAGTATAGGTATAGGTAAAAACCCCGTTGCATTTTCTGCAATGTGATGTCCCATATCAAATTGACTATCAACAGGATCATAAAACGATGCAAAGGAAGGTGTTATCGTAAGCAAAGAGCAAGAAAAAAGAGCAAAGCCGCCGCAGCGATTCATAAGATTGGCCTCAATAAAAAGGCCGGGTAATTACCCGACCGAAAGTTTGCTTCCTTGAAATAAACATAGAAATTAAACACTTATTGCCAATAAAGGGGGTCCTTAATCGACTGGGTTAGAGTAGGTCAAACTGTGGCATTGCCCTACTCTCATATGGAGGATCTAGCCCTACAAAATCAAATCATTCTAAAGATGACAAATACGAAAAAGGCTCATATAAATGAGCCTCTGTGAACAAGTAAACTGTGTTATTGGTTCATTAATCTCGCTTTAGCAATCGCTCTACGTTTTCTTTGATAACTGATAATACTGATGACTTAACTTCGCTAATTTGTTTAGAATGAGGGCACCATAGTGCAAAGCCAAATTTAAATCCTTGTTCCATTTCAGATGATTGTATAGGTTCGATGTCGTAATGCGAAAATTCAGAATGAGCGAACGTTTTTGGTAGAAGTGCCCATCCTAGACCTGCTTCAACCATTTTGATAACTAGCGCTAATTGGTCGACTTCTTCATTGTCAGAACTAACGGTTATTTTTTCGGACATTCCTTCTTCAATGAAGGATTTTAAGACAAACTGCTTCGCATTTCTTAGCGCTAAAAGTACATCTTCTTTTGCCAAAGATGAAAACTCACCATTTTTTTGAACGAAAGGAAAAAATTCTATATGGCCTAAAAAGGTGGCATCAAAACTGTGTATTCCACGACTGTCATGCACGTTGACCAATCCAAAATGATACTCACCGCTCTGAAGGCCTTGCTTAATGTCTTTTTTATTTCGTACAAGAAAATTCACTCGCATCATCGGGAAATCACGACGCAACTTCTTTCGAATATCCACAAGGATTTGATGAGGTATCACACTTGAATAAGCAAAAGTAATGTTTTCCAAACCGCCATAAGACAAGCTCAAGGCTACCTTGTCGAAAGTGCGTGCTTGTTCAATCGTTTGCTTAGCATAGTGATAGAGATGGTGCCCATCTTCTGTTGGCTTAACCGATCTTCCAACCCTTTCAAATAGACTTACCGCGAGTTGGTCTTCAAGGTTAGTAATAACCTGGCCGATTGTTGTTCTGTGCTTGTTAAGCTTAACCGCAGCCTTGCTAAAAGACAGTTGGTCATAGACAGTCACAAACGCGAGAAGTTGTTCAATGCTGAAATTCATTTTGTTGTGCTTACTTTTAGTTGTTATGTATTTAAATTATCACAGGTTGACGAAAGATCTACTTTGTCAGAATAATAATAGTGAAATGAATTTGTCTGGTTTTAAAAAAAAACCTACTTAAGTCAGTAGGTTCTATCATTGACGTGTAACGAATACTTAAATGTATTCGATAATTCGTGCTAAGTAGTTAAAGTCGCCTGAATCACCGTGGTAATTGCGGTAAACATCGACACTAAAATATCTAGGTTGATCCGCTTGAATATGTTCAGCAATACGCTGCTCAATGGACTCTAGAGTTTCACCCGTTTGCGAGTAAATGTATTTTTTGGTGTTTTTTTGAAGCTGGCGTTGCTTGGCTTCTTTGTGTGTAACGTAATTGTTCACTTCACCCCACAGACCAATGTAATCAATCGCCACATAGTCTGAATTTTCTTCAACCATGGTCAACGCCGCTTCTTGCTGAACGTCGGCCAGTTGTAGCATGTCATTATCGATTTTCTGTTGTTCCATTAAGGTCGCGTTTTGGGCCATTACACAGGTAGACGTTGTCATTAAAAGTATCGCTAATGTTGTTTTTCTCATTTTCTAATATCCCTAACTAAGGTAATTCGGTTACCCAAGGTTTCCCGCGTGTTGCTTTGTGATAACCATATTTGTATATGGTTAATAGGTAATGTTCATCAAACATGTCTTTGGTGCGTTTTGCATAACCAAAGTCGTGTTCCATATAAGTAAATTGCATATCGATATTGTTGATTTCGCAGATGTATTTCATTCGATATAGGTCACCACGTGTTTGAGCAAGAGTCAGGCTTGATACGCTCTTTGCTACCAAATCGAGCCCCTTATCTCTGAGTGAGTGATACGGTGCTTTCAGCGAGCCATTTCGAATAATATCGAGTTGTGGTGATGTCTCTAACCCAAGTGAATCTGAGATCTGTTGATAATCGAAGTTAGATGGATTGAAGAACACTTGAGTCGCTAAACCGCCATCGACATGCAACTCTTCAAAAATTACACCTTCATGTTCCACATTAATAAACTGCGGTGGGAATACTCCGGGAATGGAAGCACTTGCCGCCAAGACCTTATAAATGAGTTCAGACTTATTTGGCATGTCACTGTTTGCTATTGCGCCCACATTCCAAATGACAAGCTCGCCAGAATCAAAATGTGTGGTGCCAATAAACAAACGTTTGCCGCTGCGATGTTGCGTTGCAATTTGCTCAATCATCGGTTCAGGGAAAGCCTCAGCAATAAACTGGTACAAGTGTTCTCCATCGGTAAACGCATCTTTAAAGACAGTGTTTAAAAAGTTCTTTTTTCCGAGCACTGATTTATCATTGATGTTCAACATTACTTCTTTCATCTTCGAAAGCGCGTCTCCCCCGATAAATACAAACGGTGCCATTAATGCTCCTGCGCTGATGCCAGTCACTATGGAGTAATCCTTCAGCTGGCCTGATTCTTCAAGCCCTATCAAGATACCCGCACCAAAAGCTCCGTTTGCGCCACCTCCTGACAATGCCAGGATGTTCAGTTGATCGCCTGATACAGTAATTGGCGTGGTTTGATCATCTGCAGAGTATAAGAAGTCTGGCGCCTCACTCGCCCAAATACGCAGTGGCTCTACTAGTGATGATGCATCTTCTACAGTGACTTCTTTATAATTGTCTTTGTTTACGCGTACATCCAATGTGTGAGGTGAGCTACAAGCCACCACGAGCAAAGACATAGCTACAGTAAAACCCGAAGAAATTAGACGGTTCATATTTAGGCTCATTTAATGTTCTCTAAAATAATCCAGAGACTCTGTTTAATAAAAAGAGAAGTAAAAAAACAGAGAGGTTAATAAATAGGGATAAAGTGAAGTCCATCTCTTTATGGTCGTAATATAGCTAGGATCCGGCGTAACTCGTAATCTCATTTGGAGGACGCTATCCATCGAATAGTCACCCTGTTAGCCTTCGTCTTAAACACTGTTGGAGTTAAACGCTCTAGCCTATTTTAACTACGTTGAAGTCGTGAGTAGGCTCAACAAATTCATATTGAGCATTAATCGTTTGTAGTTCCCAAGTGCCATAGCTCTTAGTCAGCTCCAATACACCGTAGACGGCGTTGTTTGCGTGACGGAGTGCAGCCACCGGAGACATTTTTTTCATTAATCCTGCAGTAAATAAGCCCGAAATAAGATCGCCAACACCAACCGGTTGTTTATCAAATTCGATGTTCGGTCGTTGAGCTAAATAGCATGCTTTTTTCGTTGCGAGGATCATACTGAATGCGTCGTCCGGTAATGAGTGTAGATGTTTCACTAGCACAATTTTTGGCCCAAGCTTCAGAGCTTTCTTACAGGCTGTAACTGCATCATAAAGTGAGTGAATTTTGGTGTCGGTCAATTCACTCAGCTCAAATTGGTTTGGTACGATGACATCAGCTAAAGGTAGCAAATGCTTGGCAATAGCCGCTTTAACACCTACATCAACAATGCAACCTTTGTCCGGGTCTCCCATTACAGGGTCACAAATATAGAGCGCGCTGTGGTTCTTTTCTTTGATGAGGTTCACCGCCTCGGCAACCGCTTTGCATTGGTCTGCACTTCCCTGATAACCCGATAGAACCGCCCCACAATCTTTCAATGCACTGATGTTGTCTAAGCCTCGAACTAAGTTTCGAATATCGTCTGAACTGAATGTTTGTCCCGCCCAACCTTGTTCATATTGAGTGTGATTAGAGAACTGAACGGTATGGATTGGCCACACATCGAGTCCCATTCTTTGGATTGGAAAAACCACAGAGCTGTTGCCTGCATGCCCATAAACCACGTGAGATTGAATAGAAATAATACTTTTCATACGCCGCTCTTTTTCAGTTTGAATTAGATTTTGGATTACTAGGGTAAGACGACTAAATAAACACAACGGAACGTCAGAGAAGCAGTTTTTGCCTTCTAACCACTGTACTTATTTGGTCGGAATAGCCTCGACATCGTCGAGGCTTATTCTTAGTGATTTGAACATCATTGGCTTAAAATCATGAATTCGATTCTAAGCCTGATTAGAGCTTATGCGCCTTGGAACTCAGTGAAGTGCTCATCCAACACCTTGCGAGTTGCGCGACCAATCAGTTCATACTCATGGTGAGTCAGGTTAGCTAGCGATACACGAACAGACGCGTGTACTACATCGAAGCCTTTGCCTGGAAGCAAGATAACGCCAGTTTCGTGTGCAAGTCGGAACAAGAAGTCTTTGCCCTTCTCGTTCGCTTTGAACCATTCAACGAAAGCTGGTCCGTACAATTTGCCGCCCAAAGTGTCGAGCTCAAGCAATGTGTAGTAGTCCACACGATCTTTGTTTTCTTCAATTTCGATACCCATGTTTTTATACAGAGTTTTGTAGCGCTCGCGAATGATACGCTTGCACGATTCTTTGTAGTTTTGCTCTGAATCCATTAGGCAGTTCAATGAGAACAGCGCCATTTGAACTTGTTGTGGTAGTGAAAGACCAGCAGTGTGATTAAGTGCCACGCTTCGGCTGTCTGCAACAATACGGTCGATGAATTTAATACCGCGTGGTTCTGGGTCTACCGTCTTGTAGCGATTATCCAGTTCAAGTTGACGCGTTTCTGGTAGGCTGCGCATCGCATCGTCGAACACGTTGTTGTGTTGAATCGCAATCGAGCCAAGGCGCCAGCCAGTCGCACCAAAGTACTTAGAGAATGAGTAAACACAAAGCGTGTTGTATGGAAGTTTGGCAAACAGAGAAACAAACTCGTCTGCGAACGTGCCGTATACATCATCGGTGATAATGAATAGGTCACTACGTTGTGTGTTAACGAAGTCTGAAAGGTTATTCAGAGTCTCATCAGAGAACTTAACTGATGCAGGGTTTGCTGGGTTTACCACACATAGTAGTTTGATGTCATTGTCTTCAAGCTTCTGGATTTCAGACATAGGTAGCTGCCATGTTGTCTCATCTAAACGAAGCTCAACAATTTCTAGTTCGTATTCAGAAAGCTCTGGGATTTCCAGGTAAGGTGTGAAAATTGGTGTGATTAACGCAACCTTATCGCCTTTCTTTAGTAGACCGTTGTGAAACATGGTTTGGAACGTATACGTCATCGATGCCGTACCACCTTCCGTTGCGAACAGATCAAAATCTGTCGTCATTGGCATTGGTCCGTACATCTCTTCTGCAATGTATTGTTTTACAACGCTTTCGATATTCGTCAGCATGCGTGGTGGTACTGGGTAGTTACACGCTAAATACGCATTCACTAGCTCATTTAAGAACACTTGCTTCTCGATACCTAATCGATCTTTTGCGTAACTCAGAGCTTTTTCAATGAATTGAACACCTGGGTTCTGTTGATTGTTGTTTGCGTAAGAATCAAAGCGCTCAACAATACCAACACCATCTGGAATGCCGCCAAAACTTCCGTCTAAGTAAGAGTATGTGCGCTCCGCTTCCATTACTGCGAATTCACCCAAGCGAATAAATGCTTTACGTGGCAATGTTGCTAGGAAATTTGGATTACCACGACCTGCATCTAATAAAGTACGGTCTGGCACTGTTTGCGCAACTTCAATTAATTTGTCTTTTAATTCAAACGGGCTTAAATCAGCGAATTTAGAAAAGTCGATAGTTGTATTTTGTGTAGTCATGATATTTACCTAATAATTTAATCTTAAACACTTTCAATTAGAATGAAGTGTTTTACTTAAGTGTGATTATTCAGGCCTACCCTATTTCGTTATTGGGCAGGTCTTTTAATTAAGGTGATAATTTTTTAGTGTCTTTTAAATCTGTAATGAATTCTTAGGTTCAATTACATACCCGCATTAACGGTAATAATGCCGACGATAATTGGTCCCCATAGAGTCAGTAACACGTTGGCTACAGCGTAAGTCACGGTGAACGAAAATACTGGCGTTGCATTGCCTGTTTTCTCCATCAATGCTGCGAATGCTGGGTTTGCACTTCGACCACCAGTCACACAACCTAAAGCTTCTACTGGGTTCTTGATCTTCAACACAAAGTACGAGAAGAAGAATGAAATAATCTGTGGAATGATGGTGACTGCCATACCCAAGAACAGAAGTGACATTCCGTGTTCTTTGATGGTATCAACCGCTTGAGGGCCTGCTTGTAGGCCAACAATACCTACAAATGCCGCTAGACCAAAGTCACGAATGAAGTTTGCTGCACCCACTGGGAACTGAGCCACATGTGGGTTTCGGCTACGTAACCAACCAACAAGTAAACCAGAGATCAAACAACCTGCACCAGAACCAATCGTGACGGGAATGCCTGCAATCTTGAAGCTAATTAAGCCAATAAGAAGGCCCAACACCATACCGAAACCCAGTACGATGAAGTCAGTCATAGTCGCAGAACCCATGCGCTTACCGATGTATTTTTCAACTCGGTTAATGTCTTGAGCGGTACCCGTTAGCTGGATAACATCGTTCTTCTCAACAATAAGGTCTTCAGTAATCGCCACTGAAGTACCTGCACGCATGTAGTCTGTCACATACACGCCACGGAATGAGCGTTCGTTTGAGCTGTCTTTGATTTTTTTTAGCGAGCGACCTATTAGCTTGCGGTTATCAGCGATAAGTTGACGATTTTCTTCAATAACTTCATAGCTTTCCGGTAATGCTACTTCATTGCTTTGTGCCTTGCTCTGTAGCTCATGAACCGCATTTCTACGGCCGGTAACCACAACAAGGTCGCCGGCTTTAAGCGCAGTGAACTTGTCTGCACTTAGCTCTTTTCCATCGCGCTCAATAAGTTCGATACACGCAGCAAGTGATGATTGATTCAGTTGTGCTAGCGTTTGCCCAACCAATTTATCGTCGTGAGTTACTTTAAAAGCACGTGTCACTAGAGCGGTGACTGCGTTAAATTCGCCTTCTGCTAAATCGCGTTTGCCGTTAGAGTTTTTCTCTTCTAGGGCTATCGCTTCAGCTCGAATGTCCCATTTCATCAGTGTTGGGAATACCCAAGTCACCATCAAGATTGGTCCTAAAGAACCAAAGATGTATGTTACCGCGTAACCAACCGCTACGTTTGTTTGCATCAGGTGCTTGGCTTCTTCAGATACGCCGCCTAAACGTGCAATCGCATCGCCTGCAGTACCAATGATCGCGGATTGAGTTAAGCCACCAGCCGCTAGACCTGCAGCTGTACCTCTATCTAGATCAAATAACCACGCGGCAGCAAGCACACACAATAAGCCTGAAACCGTCATAACAACCGCAGAGAGCAGAATGTTAATGGTTCTGAAGTTAAGGGCTTTAAAAAATTGCGCGCCGCCTTGATAACCCACAGCATAAATAAAGAGCGCAAAGAAAATACTTTTTACGCCGGGATCAATCTGAACACCAAATTGGCCAATAATTACACCCATTAATAATGTTCCGGCTACCCCGCCTAAAACAAATCGGCCGATAGTAATTTTACCAACCATATAACCCAATGAGAGTGTAATAAATAGTGCGACAAATGGTGCCATGTCAAACAGATTAGAAATAATGTCCATGACAAATTTACTCTTGTTACTAAATATAAGGAGTAAATAATCTAACGAATAACTTAATAATGATATTTGTTTGATTATTAAAAATAAATAAAGCATCTCGTTGCTTCGAACCGAATATTAAGAACAAAAGGTTTTAATATGTAATCTCATTTGATGGATCAGATCATCACTTTGACTATTTGGATAACTCTTAAAGCGTAATTTACTTCTAAAGTCGTTGTTTTAACTGCATTCATCTGGCACCAGCAGAAATGAGTTATTTTCGAAATAAATTGCGATTAATTGTTTTTAAACCCTGAACGGTAACCTACCTGGCCTTGTTCTAATGGCTTGCGATACTAAAGAAAGACATGGCTGGCATAGCTACCTAGTAAAGTCGATTTTTTGATGGATCCGGTCCTCTATACGCGATTATCACAATAAATCGAATTCCGTTATCTTTGTATTCATCAAACAAATAGAGAAAAGAACCATGAACACAATGCCACATGAACTTGTGTGGGGTGAAGTCTACTTCCCACCGCTGTTATTGGTTATCGCACTGGCTTACATATTGACAATGCTAACAGGGTCAATCGCTACCAGTTTTGGCCTTCATAAGTACGTCGCCTTTCCTGCAATAGCAGAACTGAGCTTGATCGTGATTTTTACTGGCGCTATCGGCCATTTTATTACCATTTTTTGAGGCACTTACTTTGATCAAACGTTATCTCATCACACTTTTATTATTGGCTGCTGCGGGAACTGTGGTTTATAGCTATTACCAGTCGTACTCAAGTAACCCGTGGACCAGAGACGGGCAAGTGAGTGCTTATATTGTCTCGATTACACCTCGAGTAACGGGTCAAGTGATTGAAGTACATGTCGAAGACAACTCTAAAGTGAAAAAAGGCGATCTTCTTTTTGAAATCGATCCGAGTATTTACAAGGCGACCTACAGAAAAGCACTTGCCACACAAAAACAAGCGTTTGCCCTACTCGCCAAAGCCAAAAATGAAGAACAACGCGCCTTGAATTTAGAGAAAAGAACGCCCGGTGCCGTGCCCGTGCTTACTCTAAACAACTTAAACAACGCGGTAGAAACAAGCGCCGCGAATGTCGAACTGGCAAAAGCTAACGTAGAAGAAGCACATCTTAACCTTGAGTACACCAAGGTATATGCACCTACTAACGGCTATATTACTAACCTGACCCTACGCGTGGGTTCTCAAGTCGTCGCAAATTCACCTGTGGTTGCGCTAATTGATGAAGATAGCTTTTGGATTGAAGGTTATTTCAAAGAGACTGATTTAGTCGGCGTCGACGTTCAGGACACTGCCTATGTGACCTTAATGATGCACAACAATGTTCAACTAGAAGGACATATCAAAAGTATTGGCTTTGGTATTGCCAAGCAAGACGGCAGCACTGGTAATGATTTATTGCCAAATGTGAATCCAAATTTCCAATGGATACGTCTCGCCCAACGCATTCCTATCAAAGTTAAGTTAGACAAAATACCTGAGGACGTACAACTGCGTGTTGGTATGACTGCCTCGATTAAAATAATCAAAAATAGCTAGGTGGTTCTAATGTTCACTGCATCGACTAAAGACGCGATTAAAGCCGCACTGTCTATCGTTATTGCAATCTGCCTAGCGTTGTGGTTTGGCTGGGAAAAACCCTATTGGGCTGCGATAGCCGTTGCAGTGATGACATTGAACGAAAGCTTCGCCCATTCAATAAACAAAGGCCATAACCGGTTAATGGGAACTTTGTTAGGGACCGGTTATGCCTTTTTCCTTATCGCCATGTTTTCTCAAGATCGTTTCTTGTTTCTAGCATTTTTTACGCTGTTCCTTGGGGTGTGTATCTTCATGTCGAGCGACGAGAAGTACGGTTATATCTTTTCAATTGGATTTGCCGTGTGTTCAATTGTTTCATGCATGGGCGGGTTTGATAGCCAAACCACCTTTCACTTTGCTGTTCTTAGGCTTCAAGAGACACTACTAGGAGTTGTGGTCTTCTCTTTTGTGTATCGCATCGTGTGGCCTGTGAATACTGAGCTCAACTTTGTACAACGTTTCGAAACAAGTAAACAAGCGTTGTTAGATGCAATGGAAAAATCAGACGACATCGATATTGCCGCACTTGAAAGCAACACCGCAAATATTGATAAGCTGTATCAACTTTTAGATTTACCACTGACCGGAAGTTATCATCTTAAAGAGAACATCCAAACATGGCGTTTGCGTATCGATGAAATGGCGCATATCCAAGATGCATTAATCAAACAAAGTAACAGTGAACCTAACTTGGGTATCCAGTGGTCGGTTATTATTAAGAACTTGAAGACGTTCGATGTCTTAACACCAGAACAATCTCTTGTTGAAGGCGAACTCAATGTAATGGGCGATCATAAAGAAGTTTCTTGGCATCATGCTCATCGCACGTTTGTTGAACATTTGAATGAAGATGGGCGCAAAGTGCTGCAAGGCGTGTCGATGTTTATCACATCACTATTGATTTGGATTTATCTTCCAGTGCCGGGCGGGTTTATCTTTCCTATGTTAGCCGGTGTATTCTCTTCTATGGTGCCGACAATGCCACCAAGCGTTATTAAGGATGCCTTCTATGGTGTTTTGGGCACAGGATCGGTGATTCTGTTGCAGTACATCTTTGTGATGCCCTCAATGACGGAGTTATGGGCGCTCGGTCTATTCTACTTCCTTAACATTATGGTGATATGGAAAGTGTTCGCCACGCCTAAACTCATGGTGCATCGAATACTAGGTGTTAATTTGTTAGTCGTACTGACATCTGGAGCTCTCAACCTTACGCCCGTTTACCAAATTGAAACACCGCTATTAATGTTGGTTAATATCTTAATCATTTTAATGATAGCCAAGCTGTTTACTGATCTATTTAGGGTGAAGGTCACCGCTTAAAGCTCAATACATAAACCACTTCAACAATACGGCCTGCCCAGTATTTTACTTAGCAGGCCGTTTTTATCTTATAAAAATCATATAAATCAGAATGTTAGAGTAGTTATTCACTAAAGTAGGATAGCGTCCATCAAACGCGATTAACGCGATCTGCCACCTCCTCTTAAAATCCTCTCATTGATTGACGCAATGCATTTTTAGTCGCGACATTCACACTAGCAATCCTAACGGATAAATACATAACAACTGAACACGACGTTCAGTATTACATCGACTGTTTGAGTCTCGAAGGTTTGAGGCCACTCAGCGTGGAAACCGTCATGAGTTTTTTTGAAATACGCACCAGCGCCTGTAAGACCCATACTCTTTCTGTGTTAGCGAGCGCCCTATTACTTATTACTCCCACTTTTGCGTCAGCAGCAAAAACCAAGACTTACACCGAAGTCAAAGAGCAAGGTCGAGTACTGTTTGACAAATATGGCATAAGTCATGACTTGCCAAAGCTAGCAATAAGCTCACTAGTACAAGGTCAGCACCTAGTTGAACACGCACATCGTACACTGCAAGTTGGTGATGATGTTCGTGACTCAAGCGTCTACCTCGTCAAGAACACCGACACTAAAGGCAACATCGACCTTCGTATCAAATATAACCCAGATGAGCTGGATGATAACGAAAACCTACTCGATGAAATAGAAGCCTTCACACGTACCGAATATCGCTTACGTCACTATGCAGAAAGCTTTGATTCATCTTCGGTTCGAGTAAAAGAAATCGACGATAACAAAGTAATCATCAGCTTCGATTATTCGAAGTATGGACTCCCTCAAGATATCGCATATTTCCGTTTTTTGAATGTCGACATTGAGTTAGTCGACGGTGAACCAAAACGAATGCTGATCAGCAATGACAAGCCGTTCATACACCATACCTACAAGGTAGAAAGCTATAAGCAAGAGATTGAGTTTCACACTTTACCGACGGATAAGTTAGTCATCGCAAATAAAACAACTGAAGTGGTTGGTACAACCAAGAACAAGCCAATGAAGATGACGAGCATCATCGAACCAGTCGCGTTTTATGAAGAGGATAACGGCGTACAAGTGGTCAACGAAGCGAGGCTTCAAGAAGTATCAGACCCAAGAATGTTAGAAGCGAGCGTCAAGCTAGACCGAGTTTTTCCGTTAATGGGTGACATGGTACGACGTCAAGGCATTGATTTACCTCTTCCATTCGGCGTATCAGTGGCTTATCGCAACCAAGACATGGACATTCCAATGACTGATTACGTGATTGGTGGTGTTCGCTTGAACGACTTATTTGATCCTGAAGATAGCGTTGCGACGGTTAAGGCTGAGAGTCTTTCTATACGTGGTGACGTTAATATCCTGCCATTCTGGAATGTATTCGGATATGTAGGAAAGGTAAACGTTGATGCGAATGTGGATGCGGCTTATACCGGCGCAGCAGGTGAATACCTAAAAGACAAACTCAATGACAAATTACCTGGGCTAGGTAACGCACTTTGCGAAGGTGTCTCTGCCTTATGTAACAGTGGCCGTTTGAATGTACCACTTCATCTTGAATATGACTTACGCGGTGCGGGCACCACATTATCTGTTGGTTACAAAGAGTTCTTTGCCTCAGTC
This sequence comes from Vibrio sp. S/42/10, assembly GCF_029890535.1. NCBI lineage: Bacteria > Pseudomonadati > Pseudomonadota > Gammaproteobacteria > Vibrionales > Vibrionaceae > Vibrio > Vibrio sp. S/42/10. Next base: position 128,094 of record NZ_JAKMZC010000005.1, read on the forward strand.
ACAGGTACCTATTCACAAACACGCCTGAAAGGAATGGATGATTGGGGCGATGGCATTGTTACGGTTCAACCTATGTTGGGTTATCAATTAGTCGATTATCGAGCTCAGTTTTTCGTTGGCGCTGAATACCAAGGTTTAAATTCTCGTATGCAAGGCACTGTAAAAACTGATGACATCGAATTTGATTATGACGTTGGTGTCGACATCGATCAGTGGGCATTCCTAACAGGGGTTAACAAACAGATCGGCAAGCATTACAACATGACCGTGTTGTACAACAAAGGTGAAACTCGTTCGGCTGTAACGCTGAATCTTGGCTACCGATTCTAGTCACTGAGCTTGGGATACCAGCCTAACCTTAAAACTAAGTTGTTCTTGATAAGAAGTTTTGTAGCTCTGTTATCTACGTAGATGACGATTAAACAGACTACGCCGAATACTATTGTGGAAACTCATTTTATGACTATTGCATACCGCTCTATGATCGCCCTTACTATTGCTGCTGCGTTAGCAGGTTGCGATACTGATACTGCCCCTACAGTTCCATTGCCAGACAAACCAGAACCGCTAGTTCCGGCACCTGTTGAACCTTTTACCGCTCAAATCGGTGACGTAACGATTAAAGCGACCAAAGAAGAACTGGTTATTACTTCAAATACCGAAGACAACAAACTGACTTCTGTTGAGTCTTTTAAAGGTATTAAATTTGCTGAGGCAGAGCGCTTTGAGCACAGTGAACTTATCGATCTTGGGACTGACATTGATGCGACTGCGTTTGGTGATGCTTGCCCTCAATTGAAGACCGTTTCACAGACACAATCTGAAGACTGTTTGAACCTTAACATTTGGCGTCCAGTAGACTTAGATGCTGATGCAGATCTACCGGTTTATGTATTCATCCACGGCGGTGACTTTGAATATGGCTCAGGTTCTGAAGCACTTGTGCACGGTGATACCGTGGTTGCTCAAGGAAGCGACGATGGTAAGCCTTTCATCTATGTAAGCTTGAACTACCGTCTTGGTCAGTTAGGTACTCAATGGATTAAAGGCGCAAACGAAGATGGCAACTATGGCCTAGGTGACCAAAAGCGCGCCTTAGAGTGGGTACACAATAATATTACCGATTTCGGTGGTAATGCTCAAAATGTAACCGTTATTGGGCAAGGCTCAGGTGCTATGTCTATTGGTTTCTTGCAGCAAGATGACGATATCGCAGGTCAATATTTCCAACGTTCCATCATGCAGAGCAACCCGTATGGTTTTGAGTACGCTAGCTATGACGTGGCTAAGGACCGCAACAATGATTTTGATGCAAACACTTCGATCGACGAGATCATGGCGTCGCAAGAAACAGCTTTGAATGGTATTGAACAGCTAAAAAATTGGTTGTTAGGTTCTTTGCAAATCCCAATTCTGAGCCCAGCAGCAGATGAAACTCCAATGTCAAACTTGATGCCTTTTGCTCCCTACATCTTGTGTGAAAAAACTAGCTTACTTGGTAGCTGTAGCGAATCAGCAGAATCACCAATACAAGCAGGCTTCTCAGTACCTACTGTCCTCGGTGAAAATGCACATGAAGCGAACAGCTTTGGCATGCTCTTTACTACAACGTTCTTGATTCCGACAGTCATTGAACTACTAGCAAATGATGAGCCTGAACTGCTTACTAACGAAGAGCCAGCACAGCTTGCACTTGCAATGGTTAACTGGTTAGAAGATCAAAACAACATCGTTCTTCTTCAGCAAAAACTATCTGAGCGAGCAAGTGATGAAGTTTCAGCAGAGCTTGTATTGCCAAGCAGCGCTTACAGCGCTGTAACGAGTTTATTTTATGGTGCCAAGCTAGAAGGAGATCTACTTGAAATGACTGGATGCATTGATACCAGTGATATTGCGGGTACCTTAGGTTGCTTGGTCGACATTGTTGATATAACTAGCCACCAACAAACCCAAGACATTCTGGCTCTAACTGATTTTTACCCTAACTCAGAAGCAACTCTGGGCGACGCAACAGCGAACATGAAGCAATTTAAAACCTTGCTAAATGACACACTATTCAATGGCCCTGCTCGTTATATGGCAGCAAACAGCGAAGTACAAGCAACGTTATACTACTTTGAGCACAAACCAAGTTTTAACATGTGGAACTTTAAAACAGCTCTAAATGAAGAAACGGGCGAATACGACCAACTGTCAATCATTGATCTATTCAAAACGATTGGTTGCATCAGCGGTGCATGTAACGGTTCAGAACTACCATTTATGTTCAACAAAGCTGTACGTTTTGACGGTAGTGAGATTCACCCAACAAGTAATGAGAAGGCATTGATGAACGAAATGTCACGCCTATGGTTTAGCGAAGAACTATTCACTAACTACCAGTACAGCGATTCTGCCGACAATGTATTAGTTATCGAATCTCAAGGCTTTAGCGATAACACAACCTATGACTGGGACTATGTCACAAACCCAGGTGTTGATCCTAAGCTTCGTGAAGGTCGCTTAACGGGTCTAACAGAGCAAGGTCTTATGCCTTGGGACTGGTACCTAAACTAAACATATTCCCCCCCTCCTACTTTAACGGCCAGCTCGCTGGCCGTTTTTATATCCAATTTTACGCTCAAACGCAGGTTAGTTATGACACTTAGCAAACTAAAAACAGCATGCACAATGATGTTAATTGCTTTGGTCACAGGATGTGCCCAACCTTACCCCGATGTTGAAACAGACTTCGAAGCAAACTGGCAAAGCACCGAACACCAAGCAGAAGTGTATTTGATTCCTTCTGCGCCAGAAGCCTTCGCTCGTCGTATCGACCTCGTTCGCCGAGCACAACATTCGATAGATATGACTTACTTCTCTTGGGAACGTGACACGCTAGGTTTGATGCTTCTAAACGAGCTAAAGCAAGCAGCGGATCGTGAGGTTCACATCCGACTGACCTTAGATGACCTACTGGTTTTTAATGATAAATGGTTAGCGGAATTGGACTCACACCCCAATATTGAGATTCGACTGTTTAACCCTTTTGAGTCACGTAAAGCTGGCTGGGTTGGCCGTGCGTTCAGCTTCTCGACTCACCAAAAGCGACTGGATAATCGGCTTCACGAGAAGTACTTCAATGTTGACCATCAATCGATGATTTTGGGCGGAAGAAACATCGGTAATGATTACTTTGGTTATAGCGAAAATGCCAATTTCTTTGATATGGACGTTCTATTTCGAGGTACGGTAATAGCGTCTTTCGATCGCAACTACCAAGCACTTTGGGAGAGCGAATATGTTGTGCCAATTCAAGAACGAATTAAAGTCAAAGGTCAATACAAAGCATTTATTAAAGCAATGAACAATGGCGAAAAGAATAAAGAACAGATCACGTTCGATGTTGAGAAACAGATAAATCACCTAGGTGAACCAAACTTTATTGAAGCATCGGTTACTCCTCTATTTGATTCGTTAAAGAAGCTCGATGACAACAAACCCTACTTTCGTCAACGTACAGAGTACTTAATGAAGCAAAAAGTAGCGACCCCATCTAAGGCTATAATTTCTACGCCTTATATGGTGCCAAGCGATAACCAGTTTGTGTTTGTCGGTGCGCTTAGAGAGAACCAAGCTGAAGTAACCTTACTAACCAACTCATCTGCTTCCAATGATTCAGGCTTTGTGCCAGCGTATTACGAAAAACACCGTGAGACTTTACTCGACAAAGGCGTAAGTGTCTATGAGTACAAAAGCCAAGCTATCAATGATGATCACTACTTTCATGTTGATACCTACTACCATAACAAGACCGTCATTTTAGATGAACGAGTGACCTATATTGGCTCTTCTAACTTCGATCCAAGATCAGACTTTTTGAACGTTGAGTTTGGTGTGTTGATTGAGAGTGAAGAGTTTGCGAAGCAAGTGACACACTACTTAACGCGTCAGAAAGAGGATTTGTTCTGGGCTGTTTCGCGAGCCCAATCAGGCGAGACTATTTGGATTTCAGGCGAACAAACACACACGAAGAGCCCAAACTACAGTCCATTGAATAAATTTCCGGATTGGTTGTTTCGAAAAATGAACGGCGAGTTTGAGCTGTAATCCAATGGCTGAATGCTTGTCTTAGCTAGAGCAAAACTCTGTAAACTAATCTCTGAACCATAAAACAAAGAAACCGCGTCACATGCGCGGTTTCTTTGTCTGAAGAAAAACTAATCTTACATGCTTGGTGTAATGGTTCTATTGTCCACGTTATTGACCATTCTAACGTAGTTTAGTAGGTCCGCATCGTAAGTATGCTCACATCCTCCTGCTGTTGATAAATACCGACTTTCAACTCTGGATTCGACTCTTTAATTGGCTTGAATACCCATTAGCGAGAGCTCAAACAAAGTACGAGCATCAGAATTGAGTACCCAAAGAAAAGTGAATACGAAACTCATCACCTTCAGGGGCATCTAAACCGTATGCAAAATCGAGTTTTACAGGAATGAATTGTGATTTCCAAATCAAGCTAAGGCCTGTGCCACGCTTCCAATCTGCTTCATCATCAAACGCATCACCAACATCGAGAAACGCGCCCATCCAAATTGACTGATACACCTGATGCTGATATTCAAGGCCTGCCGTTAACATGTAGCGCGCGCCGGTTAGTTCGCCGTTATCGTCTTTCGGAGAAATCGATTCATAACCATAACCTCTTAAGCTTCCATCACCACCAGCAAAATAACGCAGTGAAGACGGTACGTCCAACAATGATTTCGCAATGTTAATGCCAACGTTTGAACGGAAATGGAGCTTCTGATTATCACTAATATCCCACGAAACTACACTGTTTCCTTCCAACCGCAACAGCCTTGAATCAGAGAACAGATTAGGGTCAGAATATTCAATAGAATAGATGTGTCGATGATTAATCTCCAGTTGATCATTTTTACGATCAACCTGAGAGAAGCTGATGCCAGGTAGCAACAATTGCGATTGGTCTTCCTCAGACGCCTGAATGTACTGTTCGTGCAAGTACTTGACGTAAATGGTGCTTTGCCAATCACTATCTAATTGCCAGTAACGTTCGAACTTAAGATCGTTTGTAAGACTATTGGTGTCTCGATGATCAATTCGTTTCGATTCAAACTGAATACCAAAGTAATCAGTTGTGACCTTTTCCGTTGGGATTTTGTACCCCAACTGCAGTGATTGCTCTTGTTCAGACAAATATGTCTGTGTTTCAAAGCTATGGCCTCTTCGGTTATACCAAGGCTTTGACCAACTGAGCGAGGCTCGTAAACCGAGATCGGTAGAATAACCGTCACCCACCTGCACAATATTACGAGAACTTGGCTCGGCAATGATATCAATTGGAACTTCTAGGTTGTCATCAAGCTTATCAAAGTCACCATGTACGATGACACTTCGAAACCATTGAGTGTCAGACAAATCGGATTGCAGTTCACCTAACTTGATGGTGTCAAAGTCGTCACCTTTTTTGAAAGTTGGTATTTTCTCGATACGGGTAGGATCAACGCCATCATCTGGAATACTTATAGAACCAAACTTGTATCGTGGCCCACTTGAAAAGTGCAGGTAAATGTTGGCGATGTTCTCGCTGGGAATAACTTCAATCTTTGACTCGATAAACCTACCGTCAAAATAACCTTTCCGCTTCGCTAAAGAAAAAATCGCACGCTTAGTATGGTCGTATTCTTGATGAGACAAAGTTAAACCTGAGCCTAACTTGCTATGATTGAGTATGTTGATGAACTCTTCATCTTTACTCGCTTCGCCTGTGACTTTTACTATCGATTCTGCGATGCGCATGACAGGGCCAGAATCGATGTTAATGATCACGTTATCAGAATCATTGAATTCGATATCTAGCTGAGGGTGATAATAACCATAAGGATTGAGCGCATCTTGAATACGTTTAGATAGCTTAGTTTTCGATAGCTGTGAAGCAGGAACATCAACCAAAGGTTCTAAGTATAATTCTACGTTTTCGGTGAGAGTTTTATTAACCCCTTTAGTCTCAAATTCAGCAGCTCTCGAAGAGTGTTGGGTAAACAGGAAAAATGAAGCTACCAGCACTAATTGTTTAATCGAGGTCTTCACGCGGTTACCCAATTTGCTCAAAACCCGAACAGGTTATGAGCAAAGCGTTAAATCGCTGAATCTCTTATGGAGGATCTGACCCTACGAACTAGTGATCAGGCTTTTTGCTAAGATTAGGTTATTACCAGAGCCAAAATGTAAGTACAAAAAAGGCGCAATTAAGCGCCTTTATAAATTTTATTTTTTACTGACTCTATATTAGTTATTTCTCAACCAAACATCTTGGTTTTTAGGTGCTTTCTTCTTTTTCTTCTTACCTGTGCCAGCAGGTGGCGCAACAGGTTTGAGCGCTGCAACCAGCTCAGCAACCGCTTCGGAATCTACTTCAAAGCCTTCGATTTGCTCACGCTCAAGACGGATTTTGTTCTTCTTCTCAATGATTGTGAAGTGATGGTAATCTTCGTGGTCGATCAAAGATAGCGCTAGACCAACCTCACCCGCACGACCACTTCGGCCAATACGATGCATGTAGTCTGATGGGCTACGCGGTAAATCAAAGTTGATTACTACTGGTAGCTTTTCGATATCCAGACCACGTGCCGCGATGTCTGTCGCGATAAGAACGTCAATCTCGCCAGATTTAAAATCTTCAAGAATACGGGTACGTGAACCCTGCCCTTTATCGCCGTGGAATACTTCTGCGATGATACCGCGCTTGTATATCTTGTCTGCAAGGTGCTCACAGCTGTTTTTCGCGTTTACGAAGATAAGAGCTTGGCGCCATTCGTGCTGTTGAATCAGGTGCGCTAACAATGCTGTCTTACGACCTTTTTCTACTTCGAATACACGCTGAACCAATGTGCTCGCATTAGCACTTTGAAGTTGAACTTCAATTGGATCATTCAGTAGTTCGTGAGTCAGCGTTTTAACTTGCTCGGGGAAAGTCGCAGAGAACAACAAGGTTTGTTTTTTGCTTGGCAGAAGTTTCAAGATCGCGTCTAGTTCTTCTGTAAAACCAAGGCTTAACATTCGGTCAGCTTCATCAAGTACTAACGTTTTTGCTTTATCGAGTTTGATAGCGTTGCTTGAGATCAGGTCAAGCAATCGGCCTGGTGTTGCCACCAAGATATCTGTACCACCACGTAGCGCTTGCATCTGAGTGTTCACCGACACACCACCGAATACACAAACGGTTTTAATTGCACCGTTGAAATGCACTGCGTAAGACTTAACGCTATCGGCAACTTGCTTAGCAAGCTCACGTGTTGGAACCAAGATAAGGCCAGAAACATAGTTACCTTTGCCCGAACGACGGTCTAAAGGTGCATCTTCATGGATCTGCTGTAATAGTGGAAGTGCAAATGCCGCGGTTTTACCTGAACCGGTATTTGCGCCTGCAATTAGGTCGCGTCCTGCTAACACACTCGGAATAACTTGCGCTTGGATAGGCGTTGGCTGTTGGTATTCAAGCTCGGTAAGACGAGCCATCAATGGTGAAATTAAGCCAAGATCAGAAAAGTTGGTTGGTGTTGTGGTGTTAGTCATTAATTGCAGGAACTCAAAGCTAAAATAATAGCGCGCTATACTAACGTATTTCAGCCGTATTACGTAACTAAATCGCCCCTTTCTCCCGTGTTTCAGCGATTAAGCCCCTCTAAAACACATCCAGATACCAAGTTATCGCAAATTTAGTTCAGCCACCCTGCTACTGTTTGTTCCGGTTCATACGAATTAGGCTCTGTTAACCACACGGCTACTGCGTCAGGTGTGGCAACTAACGGGGAGAAGTCGATATTGAATTGCCATTCAGACTCACCACGTTGGTAGCCATCGTAAACCACGACAAAATCGTGCTCAAGTTTCTTATCTCTGTTCTCGCCCGCTTTAACGCTGGTGACTTCGTTCATCGCCAACAAGGCAATATGAGCGACATAGTCCCCTTTTCCTTCATACCTGACACTGAACGTGTCGCCTTTATGATTGACTGTAAGCTTGGGGTTATTTTGTTGGGGGAGCGAAGGCAGCGTTCTATCAAGCCAATTGAAATAACCGCGCCACTCTTTACCGTCGACAACGAAGCCTGGCGTATAAACGCCACTTGTTACCCCATAAGCTTTGTATAAACGTTGCTTCTGACTGAACGCTTTGCTGGCAAACTTGTCTCCCCAACCTAGGTAATCCCAGTAGTCAACGTGATAAGCGAGCGGAATAACTTGTGTCCAGAGTTTCGGATGTTCTTCAAAAGTGCTGAGGTATTCATCAGCAGGCGGACAACTCGAACAACCTTCAGAGGTGAACAGTTCGATCACCTGAGCAGGTTGCCCTTCATTACTCCAGGTTTGTGCAAGCGACACTGAGGAATACAAACTGATCGGTAAGGCAAATAAACAAAGTTTAATCAATGATGGATTGAGTTTGGCGTGTGACATACCGAGCTCCTTGTACAAAGCGAATTGATTGGCGCTCAAATACAGACCGTTATGCCTAGGTTTTTCTTTCAGGAGCTTAGTTTGCGAAAAGATAGAGTTTATTTCAGATACAAAAACGCCAGCTTCAAAAGCTGGCGTTTCTTAATTCTGTATTTCTTTAATTCTATGCATTTACGCTGAGATCAACGGTTGATACCGATATCGCGCTGCATGTGACCCGATAGGTCGCTTGCGTAGTAACTACGTGGAGAGTTGTCTACGAAAAGAATATCGAAAATGTGTGCAATCAATCCTTTGAAGTTAACCGAGTAGGTCTTCTTATCCATAGAGTTAGGAACAGCGATAGTATTCATTTGCATTGCTTGAGCCATGATTGCCTCTCTATAAACTTGTTTAAGTATCTCGTTCTGATGACAAGAATAATAGGTGATATTTTACCCGTTAAAAAATGACTAAAATTGAAAATTCAGATTAGTTTTTCTAATAAAACAAGCCATTAACAAGCTGGGAGAATACATATTCACCCACAATGCTTATAAATTCAACAAGACATCAAAATCATGCATTTAGTTCAAATAACCCCCTATACAAAGCGGCCAATGTCACAGAAAATTTACATAAATAAATTATCCACTTCATCGACCACGGACTTACTATCGATTTTTCGATAAGTTATATTTGGTTTAATTTACTTGTTCAATGGCAGGTTTCTTCGCATAAATCGACGCTATAATAGCGATGGCCATCGTAGAGATAAGTACCAAAAGTGACCAATGCGTAGGGATTGCCCACTCACTATCAACTAGCAGCATTTTCACACCAATAAAGACCATGATGAATGAAAGCGCTGGCTTCAAGTAGATGAACTTGTCCATCATACCTTGGAGTACAAAGTACAGTGAACGAAGGCCAAGTAACGCAAAAACGTTTGCAGCCAGCACTAAGAATGGCTCTCGCGTAACGGCGAAAATCGCAGGGATCGAATCCAATGCAAACATTACGTCCATCACTGCAATTGCACCGATCACCAACATCATTGGAGTGAATGCCCATTTAGCACCCTGTTTAACCATTAATGCAGGACCATGGAAATCCTCGGTTACGGGCATCACTTTACGAAGTAGCTTTTCAGGCAGTGTATTTATACTCTCTTCTTCGTCTTTATCTAACGCCAGTTTAATACCTGTACCAATCAAGAACGCAGCGAACACGTAAAGTACCCAGTGGTATTCAGCTAATAATTGCGCGCCTAACGCGATCATGATTGCACGAAGTACCAACGCACCAATAACCCCCCAAAGAAGCGCACGCGGTCTTAAGTGCTCTGGAACTTGATACTGAGCGAATATCATCGCGAATATAAATAGGTTGTCTACGCTAAGGGATTTTTCTAGCAAGTAACCGGTAATGAATGACACGGTTGCTTTTTGAGCTGTGTATTCACTATTCGGCGCATAGAGGTCCCAAAACAAGTAAATAGAACCAGCGAACAAAAATGCGAGCACAAACCAGAAAACACTCCAGATCGCCGCTTTCTTGATGGTGACATTACCTCCGCGAGTCTGATAGATATCAATAGAAACAAGAATCACAGTCAGCAGGAAAAAGCCCGCATATGTCGTCATGATTGGCGATGAAAAAAAGGATTCACTATTGGTAGATAATAGAGATTGAGTTGAGTTCATTATTCCTCCGGGCGGAAGAACTTTACAAAGACCTTCCGCAAACAAAACATATCAAGCTCCACGACGGATCTTGATTGTGATTGCGTTGGTCTCGTTGAAGTGAAATATGGGATTTCACCTTTACATACCGGATAGACTCTTGGCCTAACGAGATGACGATATGTAAACTTGCGCTAACTACTCCCCAAACGCGTGGATAATATTCCTCTAACATTGTTTCGTCTAGATAAATTTTAAAAATAAATAAAAAAGGAGCACAAGGCTCCTTTTTTATTGCTGTAAGCTTATCAAAGCGACACTTGTATTGATTCAAATAATCCCCCTAAGAGGTTCACCGATTTTTGAAACTGAGTGTCATTCCAAGCCTGCAACCCTTATGTTGTTGTGGTTTGAAAATCGCGTTCAAACCGAATCATCTTATAGCTTTGTTAAGTTATAAAATCGACAAGTTATAAACCTGCAGTAGGTACTAAGTACACCAATGCAGACCAAACAGACACCCAACCGACAACAGCTGCAGCGTCGAACCAATCTTTCTTATCCATGCTTTGCCTCCACAGAAAGTTACCTGGAAAACTAAGCATAAACAGTGCCAATTTTATAGATTTACTTAAGCAATAATAATACGTCTAAATAGGCTAAATGGGATTACCTAAAACACTCCATGCAATTCAATATTTCGCTCTGCTGAAGTGACTCTGGGTTGTCTTGAAGAAACGCAATAAAACAGTCTGACATTGAATCGGTGGTCACTGTACCATTCCCTATCATATCTAATACTGCATCATAACCTTCTTTACCTTTCATTGTGTAGGCAGACGATGCGCCGCGGTATACCTGTTCACGATCAACATCTTGCCAACCAGCCTCATCAGTGTGTATTTCTAGGTGGTGAATTCGGTGCCCTAATGGCGCCTCTTTGTGATAACAAAATCTCAAGTTGTGAGTATAAGGAAAGCTACCTGAGCCAGTACCAACAACGCCATTGTCTAACGCATTATTGATCGCACCTTCTAACATACCCGCGATCGTTTCACCTTTTACGTCATATACACCAATAGGTACGGCAAACGGTAGCAGTTTTCCGGCAATATCGGCAACCGAAACATCACCACTGTTGAGCGAATTTCTAACGCCGCCAGAATTGTGAATAGCGAAGTCTACTTGATGACCTTTTTCGTTCATCAAGTAATGAAAAGACTGAGCAACCAACGGTGCCAGTTGGCTTGGCCCTTTTTCATCAGGAATGCGCACATGACGCAGTTTCGTATCTGCATGAGCAATAACCTGTTTCTGCAGTTTTCGAACTCTAGGCTGATATTTGTCAGTAAGTATGCTTTGCAGTTCAGGATCTTTTTTACATACCGCAATATTCTGGTGGTTGTTCAAGAACTCACACGCCATATCATGGGCATCGTCTTGACCTACTTCACTTAATTTAGCGTCTATAAACAGTCGACGCCCCAACAGCAATTCGTTTTTGCCATTAAAGTGAGTCACCTTACCTTTAGAATCGAACTCGATTTCACAGTGCCCTAGGCTCATTGCGTGAAAACCAGATTGAACCACATACGTGTCGCCAACTTTCACACCATAATCGTCATCTTTAACTAAACCAATATCAGAGAAGTCACCTTGCAGGCGGTGACTATGACCACCAACAATCACGCCAATGCCTGTAACGTTTGCCGCTAATTCTAAATCAGCTTCATAACCAAGGTGACTGAGTAATACGATCTTATTAATACCCGTTTGGTGAATTTGCTCTATTGTGGCTTTTGCCGTTTCTAATGCATTTTCAAATGGTGTGTCAATATCAGGGTTAGCGATACCCGCCATCTTGTCGATGCTTAAACCGAATATCGCAACTTTCTCTCCATCAAACTCTTTCGTTATAAAAGAAGCACTTCGGGTTTCAGTCAGGAAAGGCTTAACAATGTCGTTGTCCGCTAAAGTATGAATTTTATTGATATCCTCATTCGATAAGTTCCAGTTACCCGCCAACAGTGGGAATTTGATTCGTTTGGCGAAGATTGCAACTGGCTCGTTACCCATATCAAGTTCATGATTACCGAGCGTCATGGCGTCAATATTAAGAGCATTCAACAGATCGGCGTTTGCTTTTCCCTTAAATAATGAAAAGTATAAGGTGCCCTGGAAGCAGTCTCCAGCATGCAAAAACAAGGTTCCAACCTTTTGTCGTTGCGCATCTTGTTCTATTTGTTTAAAGCGCGTTGAGATTCGAGCAAAGCCACCAGCACTGACATAAGGTTCAATGATGTGGTTATTCATTTTAAGTGATAGCTGTAATGACGTTGGTTCAAAGTATGAGTGGGTGTCGTTAATGTGTGCCAACACTATTTTGGTCGGCTTATTATTTTTAGTCATATTGTGTTCTCTCTTTGTCCCTTCATACTAGGTCGAGAATCATGACAGAATCGTGAATTTTATGAAACTGCACTGCAAAAAAATACTCGATATAGATCAAAAATCTGATTTTGCACCGTATTAATAAAGAGCGGTTTTTGTGACAAGCGAACATACTGAACACGTGTTTTTCGATTATGATTAAAGATATCTGTTAGCTTTCAAACAATTAGCAGAGCCTTCCGTTAGGAGTAAGCCTATGCAACTAGAAAGAATCGAGATTTCTGGCTTTCGAGGTATAAAGCGCATGTCTCTTGCGTTTGATGAGTTAACCACGCTGATTGGTGAAAACACTTGGGGCAAGTCTTCATTATTGGATGCTCTATCCGTCGTACTTCCATCAGATGGCGTTCCATATCATTTTAAAATGACCGATTTTCATGTCGATTACTCTGTTTCACACCCACAATCTCAACACCTCCAAATAGTTCTCGCATTAAAAGCCAGCGATAAAAGTGAACTAAATGCCGGGCGTTATCGCAAACTAAAACCCATTTGGGTTCAAGATGAGTTCGGTGTGTTCCGTATCTATTACCGAATCAGTGCGACGTTAGAGCAATATGAAGCCACCACTCATTATGCTTTCTTAAATATAGAGGGAAACCCACTAAAGTTGCACCATTCTGAAAAGCTCGCTCAAGAGTTGATGACATTGCACCCAGTGATCCGTCTGCGTGATGCAAGACATTTTGATCGTCCTTTCAATAGTAAATCACTCAACCACAATGCTCATCTCCATACCAATGGGCATAATGGTAACGGCAACAACGAAAATGGTAGCGCGAATAGCCACGCCAGTACTGGTCATGGAAACGGGCACAATAGCAATGGGCGTCAAGCTCGAATAGAGAAACGAATTGATAATACATGCCGACGATTGATGGCAATCCCTGGCCATGTAAACAAAGGCGAAATGCGTAGCAGTCTAGAGTCTATGCAAAGCCTAATTGAGCATTACTTTTCTTTCAAAAGCACTGCTCGCCGCAACCCTAGAAAACCGAGGGACGGTTTACTCTACTCTGCAGGCGCAAACGATAAGAGCATTCATCAGCTTGTAGAAGAAACTAAAAACAAACAAACTCGCCTATTATTCATGGGTTTGCTCAATGCCTACCTTCAAGCAAAAGGGCCGAATGAATTAAGGCGATGTGCACGCCCCCTTTTGATCCTCGAAGATCCAGAAGGCCGCTTACACCCAACGCACTTGGCAAGGGCTTGGAGCTTGATGCAGAAATTACCGATGCAGAAAATCCTCACCACCAACAGTGGTGACCTTCTAGCTGCGGTACCTCTACAATCGATTCGTCGATTGGTTCGCCATTCAGACAAAACCATCGCTAACCAACTCAACATGAATCACTTCAGCAAAGATGAGTTGAGACGAATTGGTTTCCATATTCGTTTCCACCGCTCTGGTGCATTGTTTGCCCGCTGCTGGTTATTAGTGGAAGGTGAAACCGAAGTTTGGTTATTCAACGAATTAGCTAACCAATGTGGCTATAACCTTGCCGCTGAAGGTGTTCAAATTATCGAGTTCGCTCAGTCAGGTCTTAAAGCGCTCATTAAGGTTGCACAAGAGTTTGGTATCGACTGGCATGTAGTGACCGATGGCGACGCGGCAGGTAAAAAATACGCAGCGACCGTTTTATCAAAGCTTGGTAATGACCAAGAACGACACCGCTTAACTGAATTACCTGATAAAGACATAGAACATTACTTGTATATGAACGGCTTCGAGAACTTTTTCCGTGACATGGTGAAAATTCCATACGATCACCCTATTCCTCCAAAGAAAGTAGTCGCTAAGGTACTCAAAAAACACGCAAAACCCGACCTTGCATTGGCGATAGTTTCTCATTGCGAAAATCAGGGGCAAGAATGTATTCCATTATTGCTGAGGTGGACCCTAAAACGCGTCATCACTATGGCAAACGGGAATACTTAAATAACTAGCACCTAGCACCTAGCACCTAGCACCTAGCATTCAATTTGTCTGATCGATGTTATAATTTCAATTTTAAACAAATACTTAAGCTTATTATCACAATAACAATCAAACAAAAAAGGCACACCAAACGGTGTGCCTGTATAAATCGATATACAAATTAATTGGGGATTATCTTGCAAGAGTTAACCGTGACTAAAGCGTCAATACTTAACGTATTTATTAAGCCTTTGCCTGTTTAGCGTGTTGTTCAACAACTTCCGAAGATTGAGTCGATTTCTCGTGAAGCCATAGCCCCGTTGCTTTCATCAAGTATCCGAATACACCACCAAGCAGCAAAGACGGCACTACAAGTTGCCAATCGCCACCTGCAGCAAACGTAGCACAACAACCAATAAAGGTGCCGGGGATATAACCTAGCCACGCTTGTTTCGCTTGAATACACATAAAGAAAGCAACGATAGCGGTAATCATATAGCCTAAAATCTCTAGACCTGCGAAGGTTGAGCTTTCGATAATCACCATTGCCCAGAATACACCTGTCATATTGGTTAATAAGCTGCTTGCTAGCCCTTTTACACCGCCCGTTGGCGAAGCAAAGTAACTGGTGCAACCTAAGAAACCTGCCCATGACAACAGACCGAAAGAGATAGCAATCCACCCCCATAGACCTGACAAGATACCTGTTGTTAATGAAATCGCGACTAATGTACTCATACTATTTCTAAAGCCTAACTGTAGGGTTTCTACAACCGGATTTAGCCTCACTTAAAATCAAGTGAGTATATTATGTGAAGAGAGCTCTGATTTAGCCGATCATGATCACATTAATAATGTATGCGAATGTGCATTTATCACTATATAGAGACCGAAATCGCTTATTCAACATATTTGGTTATTAGTATTTTATCAAATCTAGGTTACAGAACCGACCGTTTACCTTTCATCATGCGTTTACCTTCACGCTTAATGCACTCAGCGAGTGGGTTCTCTGCCATGTCAGCACGCCAAATAAAGGACAGCGTTCTTTCCATTTCTAGCTCAGGAACATTCAACGTCACCAGTTGGCCTGACTCAACAAATTGTTCGACATCTAGATAAGGTAAACACGTTAAATATGGGCCGTTTGCAACCAAACTTCTTAAAACAGGAACGTGTTCGTACTCTCGCCAAACGTCGAGATCGCCAATTAAATGATGAATAGAGCTATCAAAAACTTTGCGGGTACCTGAGCCGTGCTCGCGTAATACCCACTTCGCTTGCTCTAATTGCGCCAAACTTACTCGTTCTCGCTTGGCAAACGGGTGATGAGCCGACGCAACCACCGTTAAATGGTCAGTACACCATACTTCTTGGTGAACACGGTTGTCGTCACAACGACCTTCGATTACGCCCAAGTCGTATTGATAATCTAATACGCCATCTATTACTGCATCCGTACTTTGCACCCCAAGTGAGATTCGCATCTCAGGAAAGTCGTTATCAATAATACTGATGAGATCTGGGACGAGGTGTTCCGCAGGGGTTTGGCTTGCACCTAATTTGAGCTCACCACTCAGTAAATGCTGCTCATAAAAACCCATCTCAATTTGCTGCGCATCTTGCAGTAAACGCTTCGCTTTTGGTCTCAACCACATGCCCCAATGAGTAAGGGCCATTTGCTTGCCTTGCCTTTCAAACAAAGGCCTGCCAAGCATTTTTTCCAACTGTGCAAGAGACATACTTGTCGCCGACTGAGTTAACGCCAACTTGTCTGCTGCCTGACTAACACTCCCGGAATCTGCTACTGCATCAAATACCGCGAGTTGCTTCAATGAATAACGCAAAATTGATCCTTAATGCTTCTAATTATTTGTGTCCAAATGCTCGTTTTTTATAAAGCCGATGAGCAATCAATTTCATTCTACGCGTAACCAAATCTATATCAATAAATTTGATGTGGTTTCTAAAAATTATCAATTTTACCTCTACCTCTCAACCCCCTAATCTGTAATGGCAGGACACAACGAGCCCTGTAAAACACTACTGATTAACTCAGTCATTAACACTAGGAATTAAACATGACGGATTGTTCAAGGGGGGAATATGGCAACAGGCACTTCTGAAAATCATCAACTGTTCTCACCAACAGAAATGATGGCGGAAGCAGAGAAGTTTGCACTAAGTAAGGCAAGTAAAACCAGCAGCATGACATTGAGTTTGGCAATCATGGCTGGTGCATTCATAGGGCTTGCTTTTTTATTCTACATCACGGTTACCACCGGTAGCGCTGATGCGGGATGGGGATTAAGTCGCTTAGCTGGCGGCCTAGCATTCAGTATGGGTTTAATCTTAATTGTTATTTGTGGTGGTGAGCTGTTTACCAGTTCGGTGTTATCAAGCATCTCATGGGCAAACAAGCAGATTACTTTCACCAAGATGCTTTCAATCTGGGGCAAGGTTTACGTAGGTAACTTTGTTGGTGCGATGTTCCTTTTGGCGTTAGTCAGCGCCGCAGGCTTGTATCAACTTGATGGCGGACAGTGGGGCTTAAACGCTCTTAACATTGCTCAGCACAAGCTACACCACAGCCCTGTTCAAGCTTTTGCTTTAGGTGTGCTTTGTAACTTACTGGTGTGTTTAGCAATTTGGTTAACGTTTAGTTCTGCGAATGCGATGACTAAAGCAATGATGACCGTATTACCCGTAGCGATGTTCGTTAGCTCAGGCTTTGAACACTGTGTGGCAAATATGTTCATGGTTCCACTAGGCATCACGATTCAAGCGTTCGCACCAGAGAGTTTTTGGATGCAGATTGGCGCGACACCAGCTCAGTACGCAGACCTTAATGTCGTGCAATTTGTTACCGCAAACTTAATACCAGTGACAATAGGCAACATCGTAGGTGGCTCGGTATTAGTCGGCTTAGCTAATTGGAGCATCTACCGTCGCCCACAACTTAAAGCAACAAAAATTACAGCAATTACACAAACAACAGAAATCACGTCAGTTAAGGAAATCACTATGAACACAGCAACTACTATCAAGCAAATAATGAACACTCAACCAATTACACTTAGCGTAGAAATGCCTACCTCTGTTGCAATTGATACACTTTTAGACGCTCAACTTGTTAGCGCTCCTGTTTGTGATGTTGAAGGCCGCCTTGTAGGTATCTTCTCTGTTCATGACGTAATGGTTGACCTATGGTGCCAGGATTACATCCCTACTAAAGGTCAAAAAGTGGTAGACCTAATGAGTCGTGACGTAGTCGCTATCGATGCTAACGACAAGCTAGTCGATGTTGCTGAGTTCTTATGTATCGACAAAGAGCAACTATATCCAACAACAAGTATGGGCTTCGCCACTCGCCTGACTTCTCTTTCTCTAGAAGAGCGTGCAAAAGCGATGAAAGTAAGCCAACCACACATGCTTCCAGTGTTAGAAAATGGCGTGATGGTAGGTGTACTGACTCGCATTGAAGTTATGCAAGCACTGCGTCCTATCTATGGCGACCGACTAAACGTGGTTCCACAAGCTGAGCTAGAAACGGCTTAACTAACGGCTACTTGCAAAGCTAGAAACAGATTAACGAATCTAAAGCTGAACTATTAGGGATTAGTAGTTCAACTGGATAACTCAGTCATAGCAACGTTGACTGGCTAGAGGCAAATGGTGGCTTTTGACGTAACAAAAGGTTTGACACAAAACAGACCTAAACGCGTTGCCATTTATCTCAATAAAAAAGGCGCAAAGTGAAAACTTTGCGCCTTTCTCTATTTCTAACTGTCGCTTTCTTGATATCAATTAAACTTTTGATACTTCTTAAAATGTTGATATCAGACGACCATTGTGAATAGCTAGATTACTTCTTTACACCTTCAACGTGCAAATCCATATCGACATAGCTTGAAGCGCCCATTACAGGAATATTGAAGTCAGCAAGTTCTAGGCGAGTCGTACCAACGAAACCAGCACGCTCACCACCCCATGGGTCTTGGCCAGCGCCAATAAATTCAGCTTCGATAACGATAGGCTTAGTGACACCATGAAGTTTAAGGTCACCCATTACTTCAAGTTTGCCGTCGCCTTTATCAACCACTTTTGTGCTGTTGAAAGTGGCATCTGAAAATTTGCTTGCATCAATGAAGTCAGAGCTACGGATGTGCTTATCACGTTCTGCGTGGTTTGAATCTAGGCTTGTTGTATCAATAGTTACATTTATTTTTGATGCTTCAATATTGCTTTCATCAAATGAAAAATCACCTGAGAACGTATTAAAACGACCCTGGATAAAACTGTAACCTAAGTGGCTAACTTTAAAATTAACTGAAGCATGTGCGCCTTTTGTATCAATCACGTAATCAGCGGCGTTCGCAGCGAAAGGCATTGCCATAGCAAATGCTAATCCTGTAGCGATAATTGACTTATTCATTTTGAAGCTCCTATCATTTTTCGTAGCGTATCGTCTTTGTCGATAACGTGGTGTTTTATCGCCGCTAAGGCGTGTACTGATGCCATAATGATCAGTACCCATGCAGCGTAGTAGTGAATCGTTCCTGCAAGATCAGATTGGTTTGCAAACAGTTCGCCCATACTTGGGACAGTGAACCAATTGAATACCTCTATCCCGCGACCATCTGATGTAGAAATCAAATAACCTGAAATAAATAAAACCGCTAAGTTTATGTACATAAAACCGTGAGCAATCTTAGCAGCTGCGACTTCATAGCTTTTACCTTCCACCTTGGGTGACGTGGTAACTAGTTTCCAAAGCAAGCGAACAACGGTCACTGTAGCTAAAAGAATACCTACCGAACGGTGATAGTCTGGTGCTGTTTTGTACCACTCGCTGTAGTACGAAAGATCAACCATCCACAGGCCCACACCAAATAAGCCAAAAATTGCTAGAGCTGAAATCCAATGCATCGCTCGTGCTAAAGGGTTGTAATTTCTAACGTTGTTGTCCATGCATCTTTTCCGAATGTTAACGAGTAGTGTAGTTTTAAAAAGCGTACCCTACACCAAGTTTGTGTAACATATTATTTACCAAGCTTTACATTAGTTACATCATTTCAATCTAAACGAGTTATTCAAATTTTTTGAACAAGTGACTATTTTCTTGAACCAGTCGCTCTTTTACCTGAACAACGCGCATTGTTTTTAAATTTCAACGATTTGTTCAATCTCGTAAAGCTCATCTGCAATATCTAACATTTTACGTTCCATCACTTTTTGAGCATCTTCTATCCCTTTGTTGTAATAAATCGCACCAAATTTTTTACTGATGAAGTCCACTATAAACTCGGTATCAAATTGCCCTACTTCTATATCGATCTCATCCTGCAGATACTTTTGAAGAGCATCAGTAAGCTCAGACTTTTGTTTTGAATCTAATTGAATAGTCATAAATGTTTCCGAATAAATACGAGTAGAAGAACTGTGATTAGCTGACTAAGATTAGGTGAGCTAAACGCAATTGATAATGAGAGATGGCTACAATTCTGGTTGCTCACTGTAATCCTAGTAACTCACTATAATTCCACATAATTTAGAAGACAGACCACTAGACTGCCAGTGCTATCCATAAAAAAGACTTGGAATAGCTAATTTTGATAGAGGGATCAAGAACTCACGTTTTGCTCATAGGTAATGGCACACAAATTACCGTACTATTGCCCATCAATAAGATAGTAACTATGTATAAGGGACTTCATTGTTATTAGATCTCGTGATTAAAAGCGTTAATCAATTTCAAGACGACTGTCTAAAGCTCTGTGAACACCATTACCCTACCGTACACAACCAAGGGATCAGTGAACACCACATAGGAAAAGCGTTTGCTCGACGAATGGAACACACCTTCGTGAGTTTTAATCATGTGAGCAACATCAGCCCACTCGAAATGTTCTCTTCTGGTGATAGCCCTCGTCACTTCCGAATTTCTTCTGAAATTGGTACGGTTTGGATGATTAGCCATCATATGGTGAGCGCCGGAAAAACGTGCCGCAAAAAGTTAATGCTAGACATTCATAAATGGCAATCAGAGTACGGATTTGCCATTCAACCTAACGATCTTTTGATTATTGTCTCTGACCATTGGATCAGCAGAAGTAAGACTAGCGGTGAGCTTTTGCACTGGTGGATGGGAGAGTTGCCTGACGAAATATCCGAATACAACCAACAGGGCATCACATTAAGAGAGAGCGAATCTCAGTTTGCTACTGATTTAAATCGTAATTTTAGAATTAGCCCGTGCTTTATTAAATTCGGACATCCTTTAAAACGGTCAGGAAATCAACAATTAGTTCGTAAATACTTACAACTTTATGCAGTACTTCAATGGCAATAAGAATACGAGTCAATTTTTAAATTTAATATTTAAAGTAAATTTTTGACTTTCACAAAGTATTTTATAACCGAAAACTTTTCTTGTGTTCATTAATTATCCAAATGTCAATTTTGAATGATTAATAACCTTTACGCTAACTTTATCGATTATGAGAGATAGATATCATTTCTATGTAACTGGTACAGTCTCTTTAATTCTTAACTTTGATGCCCTCCCAAAATCTAAGTCTTTAACCCTAGTTTTCTCTGGTGTACTGGTGCTCTAGCCTTATATTAGGTGTGGTTACTATGCGATAGGTTCCTTAGCCATTAAATTCACTGCAGCAATGAAACGACAGGAAGTGATAATTGAGACTAATTACTGATATCATTTATCATCCTGATTTTTCGTTAATTATATTTATTTAAATATTGACGCTGTAAATGAATTTTTATTAATTGACAATTTACTAACACCTGTCAATATTGTGACAGCCATGGCGAATGTTTTCGTCACTGAATAAACACCTTTACTAACGACTATGATTCTATCAAACAGAAGTGAATTTATTAGCTGTATATCCGTGGATACCGATATGCAGTTTATTGCTAAATACCAAGATCTAACACTTAAAAGTGTCTATCAACCGATATTTGATTGTTCTATGGCTCAGATAGGCGTAGAGGCTTTAGTTCGCCTATCGAACGGCAAGGGTGAAATTGTTCGTCCTGATCACTTCTTCCATTCCGACGAAACTTTATGCGTTGATAAGATCAATGTAGAAAGGCTGAGTAGAGCTATCCATATCCGCAACTTTGCACAATCAAAAATTCGTCACTTACACCTGTTTTTGAACGTGCTCCCGAACGTTGGTGAGCTGTTTGCCGCAGAAAAAGTAAGCGACAGTCTGTTGGCTAAACGCCTCCATGAACTTAACCTATCATCGTCTCAAATAGTAATGGAATTGGTTGAACTTAATGCAGAAAGTGAAGAGCGCTTGAAAGACGCCGCCCACTCACTCGCACAAAATGGATTTCAAATCGCAGTCGATGATTTTGGAACACAAGCTTCAACCGAGCAACGCGTTCGTCATATCAATCCTCATATAATAAAAATAGACCGATCTGTTATGCTCGACTTCGAAAAAGGCAACACTCGTGAAATGACCTTAGTACTAGAGCTTGCTAACCAAATTGGCGCCAAGACCGTAATTGAAGGAATTGAAACTCAGCAACAACTCGTTGCAATGCAAAGTTTAGGCTTCGATATGTATCAAGGCTACCACTTAGCCATGCCACAGCCGATTGAGTTGGATATACGCCTCGCTATCTAAAACCGCTTATCTATAGAAGCTGCTTTTCCATTGATTAGCGGCTTTTTAACTCCTGTTGGTTAACTCTCTTTTATAAACTTAACGCTTAGCCTTAGCACTTATAAAAAAGCCCAGTCAAGATGACTGGGCTGGCTTAAAAGAATCTGTTTTATATCAATCCCTAATAACCCGCAGTGGACGGTTTGATTCTATAAAGGATAGCGAACATCACTGGTACTACTATTAGCGTTAGTACTGTAGCAAAACCTAAGCCTGCCATGATGGTGATCGCCATCGAGCCAAAAAATGCATCAAATACCAAAGGTATCATGCCTAAGATAGTCGTTAACGCTGCCATAGAAACCGGTCGCACACGGCTGATCGCGCTATCCACAACCGCTAAGTATGGGTCTTTACCGGTTGATAATTCAGTGTTGATCTGGTCAAGCAATATAATACCATTCTTCAAAATCATGCCACTTAGACTTAGTAAGCCTAAGAACGCAGTGAAGCTGAATGGCATATTGGTACCTAACAAACCAATCGAAACACCAATGATTGAAAGTGGAACCGTAAACCAAATCACAAGCGGCTTACGAACCGAGTTAAACAGAAGCATTGTGATGATAAACATCAGCAAGTAACCCATTGGTAGTGAACCAAATAGAGATTCTTGCGCATCTTTGGAACTTTCGTACTCGCCACCCCAACTAATCTCGTAACCTGCAGGTAGAACGAGTGCTTCAACCTTTGGTTTTACCCTAGCGAACAAGCTAGCTGGCGTTTCGTCACCCAACACATCGTGGTCGGCAAGTACGGTTAACGTGCGTTTTCTGTCACGACGTTGAATCAGCGGTTCAGACCATTGAAGTTCAACCCCATCGATCACTTGTTCAACGGGAATGTATGTTTGCAACGATGGACTCCAGATTTTCACATTATTCAGTGATTCAAAATCAAAACGTTCGGCTTCAGGCAAACGCGCTACGATAGGCAACATATGAGTACCATCACGCAATAACCCAATGTTGTAACCACCAAATGCCATTTGTAACGTCTCAGACAAATCAGTCTTTGAAATGCCAAGACGACGAGCCTTTGATTCATTGAACAGTGGCACTAACTCTTTAGTACGTTCACGCCAGTCATGACGAACATTTCGAGATCCCGGATCCGCTAACAAAATATCTTCTACTTGAACCGCGATGCTGCGAAGTATCTGTGGGTCTGCGCCACTAATACGTGCTTCTATTTTTGAAGCTGGTGACGGGCCAAACTCAATCAATTTGAATTGGAACGTCGGTTGTTCAAATTGGTTGGCTAAGTCCTTGTCTAACTCTTCTAGCACTTCAAACATGGTGTCACGGTCAGTCGTTCGAATTTGTAGCTGACTGTACGCTTCGTAACTTTTCTCTGGTTGATATGTAAGCGCAAAACGTTGCATACCCTGCCCAACCGTTGTTGTCACAAACTCCACGTTATCTTGCTGGCGAATATAACTTTCAACCTTTTCGGTCTGCTTGATCGTTTCACGAACATCAGTGCCTTCCGGCATCCACATGTCTACATAGAACATTGGTGTGTTTGATGGTGGAAAGAACTGCTGTTTCACCATCCCAAAGCCGACTACGGAAACTGCTAATAGCGCAACCATACTGACAACAGTAAGCCATCTAAATCGAAGCGCTACTTTCAGACACACACCAAATACAACGAACAAGATGCCTTTGTAAGGGTCTTCGTTTTCATCAACTTTGTCTTCTTCTTTAAGCAACATTTCAGCAAGGAAAGGCGTTAATGTTAGCGCCGTTACCCAACTTAAGAATAGCGAGAAGCACAGTACCCAGAACAACGAGCCCATGAACTCACCTGTTGCATCTTTCGACAAGCCGATAGGCGCAAAGGCTGTGATAGCAATAATGGTCGCACCCAATAGTGGCCATTGTGTTTGTGTCACGATGTCTTTCGCTGCTTGAAGTTTGGTCTTACCTTTTTTCAAGCCAACCAGAATACCCTCAACAACAACAATCGCATTATCCACCAGCATACCCAATGCGATAATCAGTGCACCCAGTGAGATACGGTGCAGTTCTACATCGTTGTAGTCCATAAGAATGAAGGTACCAAACACCGTCAATAAAAGTACCAAACCAATGATTAAGCCACTGCGTAAACCCATTGCAAACAGCAGCACAATGATAACGATAGCAACCGCTTCAACTAAGCTAATCAAAAAGTCTGCAACTGATTTGTCTACTTCTTGTGCCTGGTTATAGAAGTAGTTCAATTCTACACCGGCAGGTTTAATGCTTTCTAAGCGATCCAACTCCGTATCAAGCGCATTGCCAATTTCGACTACGTTTACACCTGACGAAAAGGCGATACCTAGGTTTATAGCCGGCTTGCCGTTGTAAGTAAGCACATTGCCAGGCTTTTCTTGAATGCCACGCGTAACATCAGCGACATCTTTAAGGCGAATTAAGTTACCCGTGTCACGACCATGAATGATCAGGTTTTCAAGTTCTTCAACGGTATTGAGCGTACCATTAGGTCTAATCGTTAAGCTTTGACCGTTTAGCATCACTTCACCAGCCGATACCACACTGTTTTGCTGTGCTAATAAGGAGGTTACGGTCGACATATCTAAGTTCAACGCAGCTAAGCGTTCAAGTGACATTTCAACAAACATTTGTTCTTGTTGATCACCGGCAATGCTGACTTTCCCAACGCCTTCTACAAGTTCAATTTCACGTGTTAGGTAGTCAGCGTATTGCTTCAATTCAACAGAATCATAACCGTCCCCCGTTAGCATAATCATGACACCGAACACATCACCAAAATCGTCGATAATCTGAACAGAATTAACACCACTTGGAAGCGTAGGTTGAAGATCATTAATTTTACGACGCATCTCATCCCAAATCTGTGGTAGCTCGTCCGGACCGTAGTCCATCTTCATACTGACCATTATTTGAGACATGCCACTCGATGAGGTCGACGTAATCTTATCGATATAAGGGAGCTGTCTTATCTCTTTTTCAAGTGGATACGTCAGCTCTTCTTCAACTTCCATTGATGTGGCGCCAGGGTAAGTTGAAATAATCATGGCATCTTTGATGGTAAAAGCTGGGTCTTCTAAACGGGATAGATTACCAAAAGATGTGACACCACCGATGGCCAAAATGACGAGAAACAACCAACTGATTACTTTGTTCTTTATTGAATATTCTGCGATGTTCATTCTGCTTTTCCTGACAATTTGATTCCGTCACGGAGTTTTCTTAAATTTGAATTTACGAGTTGATCACCTTGCTCAACACCGTGAGCGACAAGTGCGCCTTTACCACTGATCTTTTCAACTTCAACTTCGCTTTTGAACGCTTGTCCATCTTCGAGTTTCCATACAAAAAACTGGGTTGCTTCACCCCCAGCTTGTAGCGTTGTCATTGGTAATTCATAGCCTTGAACATCACTTAGACCCGCTTTAGCCATATCTACATTTACCGTAACACTTGTACCTGGTAAAACTTCGTTCTTAGGTTGTGGCATCTGCATCCAAAATTCATAAGAACGAGATTGTGGGTGTAATTCACTGGTGTGTTCTAAATACGTCAATGGATATTGACCAGTATGCCCACCGAAAGTCGCTTGAGGGCGGTAACTGTTTGACCGCATATTTGGGCTGATTGACGCTAAGATTGAATCTGAGACTTGAATTCGCACATACACCTTTTCGTTTTGATACAAGCTCAATAAAGTTTCACCCGGTGTTACATTTTCAAAGCGCTGTTTATCTACTGTTGAAACCGTTCCAGAAAATGGTGCTAAAAGCTCGGTGTAACTCAGCTTACGCTCTGCCGCAGCCAAGTTAGCCGATGCCAATTTGTAGTTAGCGGTTAGTTGATCGTGTTCAGATTGAGATAGCATCTTGCTGCTGAACATCTCAGTACCACGCGCAAGTTGCTTACTCGCTAGCTCAAATTGAGATTTAGCGTCCGTCAAACCTTGCAGGTAGGTATCGTTATCAAGCGTTGCGAGCAATTGCCCTTTTTCTACTCTGTCTCCGGCCTCGACCAAGACTCGCTTAATTTCACCAGGCAGCTTAAAAGATAAAGGCGTTAACTCAGCAGGCATCACTTGACCGTTAAAGCTTCTGAACTGTTCAGTGAGAGGAGCACCAACTTCAAAGGTAGAAACGAAAAGAGAAGGTTGCTCGCGGTGATCAGCCTCGCTGTTACAGGCTTGAAGAAACAAAGTAGATGCTACGACAAATGATAATTTAGAAAGGTTCATTAAATACCGCCCTCACGTTGCCACGCCTTGACTTGCTGGCCCTCAGATAAAACATCGACACCCGCTTCAACGATAAGGTCGCCAGGAGACAAGCCATCAATAACGTTGCCTTGTGGGTCAAGAGATACTTGTACTTTAGAAATCAATTGAGACTCTGGGCTATAACGCCAAAGCTCGCCGTGGTTCGTTTCTCTGCTTAACCATGCAGAGTCAACGATTCCGATGCCTAGCTGAGATTTACTTTTCTGAACTTCAACTTGGGCAGTCATGCCGGACAACAGATTTATCCCGTCAGGTTTTACGATAGACACAACCGCTTGATAGCTGTTGGTGTCTTCGTCGGGCTGAGTCGATATCTCTTTAAAACGAGTGGGAATACGAATGCCTCGGTGGCTATCCATCACTACCCACATGTTTGAACTGGTTAGGTCTTGAATAGAACGGTCTTCAAGCTTTGATACCGGGATAGAGAACGTCACGTCCATTTCGCTGTGATTCAAAATGTTAAGCACTGGCTGCTTTTCTGCGATTAATTGGTATTGCTTACCGAACACCATAGACACTACGCCATCGAATGGAGCAACTAATGTGGTGTAACCAAGGTTTGTTTTTGCTTGGTCCAACTCAACTTCAGCGGCAGTAAATGTATTTAAAGCTTGGTCATAGTAATCAGTGCTTACTAGCTTTTTCGCGTATAACTTTGAAGCTTGTTTGAACTGGCTATTCGCCAAGTCAAATCTTGCTTGAGCCGCATCAAGCGCAATTCGGTAATCCGTTGCATCCAACGCTGCTAATACTTGGCCTTTCTTCACTTCCTGCCCCATTCGAACAGAAAATATTTCAATGTCTCCACTAACTTGGAAAGAAAGCGCAGCACGATCGGTTGCGTCAACTTTGGCGATAAAGCTATCTAGGTCAACATCACTTTGTTGAGGAATTTCAAAAAGCTTTACAGGTTTAACAACTTGAATAGTTTCTTCGGACTGGGCTTTATTACACCCAGTTAGAGAACCCGCAAGCATGATCGTGGCGATCGCTAGCAACGCATTCTTTCTTAAACTGGTTTCGATAGACAAATTGGATTGCATGATGCTTCTCCATTTAATTATTATGTTTTATTACACAGGCGGGCAGTATATTTAAAATTAGATAATTCTCAAGCTTTACTTTCCACCTGTGCAGTATTTTTATTTTAATAAAAACAGTGTAGAATGTGGTAATCAGGTAAACGTGTGAAGTAAAGATGACAGAAAAGAAACAAGGTAGAAGAAGTGCAAAAGACGCGGAGGAGACGCGATTTTTGATCATGACGGTTGCTGCGGATATGTTCTGTGAGCATGGTTATGATAGCGTTTCGCTTCGTAACATCAGTGAAAAAGCAGGCGTATCGCATAGCCTTATCCGCCACCACTTTGGTAGCAAAGAAAAGATTTGGCATGCTATAAGCGATTGTTTACATGGTTATTTTCAGTCTTATATTGCTAAAATCATGGATGAGCTTCCAAAAGATGCAGCGCCAAACATTACTATCTATTTATTTAGTATGCGCCTCTTTAGCAACATGATTCACTCACGTAAGCCGATGCAACTTATCACCGACTCTGTTCGCCAAAAAGATAACTTAGTTGATTACTTTATCGACAATGTTGGCAATGTTGAAAAAGAAATCAATATGCTAGCTGAGCAGTATAATGAGGCGAATCCTGAAAACTTGATCAACATTTATGAGATTAAGTGGAAAATGATCATGTACGCGCATGGAGCCGTATGCCTAACTCCGTTCATGGAAAGCACATGGAACGAAGGCGAGATGCAGTCAACACCTGAAGAAGCATTATTAAAACATTGGCAGTTATTCAACACACAAATGCTCAGCACGTTCAACATCAATGAAGAATGGGCACTGAATCCTACCTCGATCGAAGAATTAGTTTATGACGTACCTTGCGTATGGAAGTGCGAACAAGACTAAGTAACGCTGAGGCCTTTGTACTCGACATTTAAATTGCCTTGATACGAAAATGCCCCATGACTGATCACAGTCATGGGGCATTTTTATATTGGCTCAGGTTAATACTTTCGAATTAATAAACGCGATAAACATCAACTCCAACAAGACTAGCGTCGCGCTTTACCGCGGTTTTGGTGAATTTTTAGCTTTGCTTTCATCTTACGTTTTTCTGATGAACGACTCTTACTACGCCCCCCTCGTTCTGGTGCCACGTCTTTTTCAAGGCTTGGTTCAAAGCCCTCTAACCACTCTTGAGGCAAGCGTGTATCAAGTAATCGCTCAATGTCACCCAGGAGATAAGCTTCATCCTGACTCATCAAAGATATCGCTAAACCGCTGTTGCCTGCACGGCCAGTTCGTCCAATACGGTGAACGTAGTCTTCTGCTTTGAATGGCAGGTCATAATTCACAACTTGTTCTAGCTGCTGAATATCGATACCACGTGCTGCCACGTCGGTTGCGATCAACGCGCGAACTTTGCCTGACTTGAAATCGTCCAGTGCTTTTTGACGCGCACCCTGGCTCTTATCGCCATTGATTGATGCGGCTTTAATACCATCTAACTTAAGCTCTTTAACCAGAGCATCAGTGCCCTGCTTAGTTTTTGTGAACACCAACACTTGTTGCCAGTTTTTTGAGCCAATCAAATACGCTAATAATTCACTTTTACGCGACTTATCTACCGGGTAAACCATCTGTGTTACGGTTTCAGCAGTGCTGTTTTTTGGCGTAACTTGAATTTCACTCGGCTTTTGCATCATACGGTGTGCAATCGCTTTGATTTTGTTATCAAACGTTGCAGAGAAGAACAGGGTTTGACGTACTTCGTTCATGCGAGAAAGAATGCGCTTAATGTCCGGCATAAAGCCCATGTCTAACATGCGATCCGCTTCATCCAGTACCAATACTTCGGTATGGCTTAGCATGATGTTCTTGGTAAACATATGGTCAATAAGACGACCAGGCGTCGCTACAAGAATATCAGCGCCGCCGCGCAGGTTATCAGTTTGAACCTTCATGCTAACGCCTCCATAAGCCACAACGACTTTAATATCGGTACCTTTTGCGTACTCGGTTACGTTATCAAACACCTGTTGTGCTAATTCACGCGTTGGCACTAACACAAGCGCACGCACTAACTTTGGATTTGGAATAATGTTGTCTTTGGTCTCGATTAATCTTTGAATAATCGGCAAACCAAATGCCGCTGTTTTGCCTGTACCCGTTTGAGCACCAGCTAATACATCTTTGCCTTCTAATACCAATGGAATCGCTTGTTCTTGAACACTGGTAGGAGCCGTAAAATTAAGCTCTGCTAACGTAGCAAGAAGGTGCTCAGATAATCCAAGTTGGTTAAAAGATTTGGTAGATTCAGACATAGTATGATGCTCAACGATTAAATAGGCGCGGATTGTAGCAAACCTGCATTACGCTGTTTACCTTTCCTTTTGATTTTTCTTCAATTGAAGCGTACTAAACTGGTTAGCTTGCTCTAAAACCAATGGATAAAGCTCATTAAAGTGACACTGCAACGTATCATAGTGGTACTCAAGGTCAGCATAACAGTTTTTGAGCATGCCTAGTTTGGGCCTTCTTATAGCCATTCGTTGCAGTACCATATCGATTGAAGACATGTCTTGATAACTTTCTAACCATCGTTGTTCCGCCATTTTCTGATGGATAGTAATAAAACTCTCAGGCCAATGTGGTTCTTGATGTGCGAAAATTTGTTGGTGGGAATCCAGGCAAAAACGTTCCAGTGTCTGTTGTGAGAATTTCTCCCAATGATTGGCTAAGCAATGATCCCAAAATACATCGAGAGCAATAGGAGCAAAGCGCCGTGTTTGAACTGAAAAGAGTGATTTGGCTGAGCGCGACACATCATGGAGGTCGGTGTAACTGTCCACGAATCGATGAAGTCTGATGCCATTTGCAAGCGAAGTTGAATAATGCTTATTCGGATCGCCTTTAACAAAATCACCTAACAGATTTCCTGCCAAGTTACTCTTGCAATGTTGCGCGATGTGAAGATGTGCGAGAAAGTTCATTGAACCTCATTAAAGTATCGAGAACTAAGTAATATGGTAAACGTACTCGTTTATCTTCGCGAACTTTAATGAGGATAGTTTTGATTGACGTGTGAGCAAATGAGGTTTGCTCAGTTTAAGAGTTGTCTAATTTGGGAAACATTGAGCTATGGAAGTATTGAGCTTTAGTATACCCAAAACTTAATAAAACTTTAGTTTGAAGAGTTAAAAAGTTCTTCTGCTAATTGTTTAACCGTCTGCTCATAGTCAGATAAATCAATACCAATTTCCATGGCATCTAACAACTCAAGACTTTCGTCATTAAAAGATTGGTCACTCATAGTGCCCCCTCTATTCCTTGGTGTGGACATAATGTCCTGTTAACTAGTGCACCATCTTGGACTTATATTATGTCACTTTGATGAACGCACTCTACTTTACCCATTCCATATTTATAGCTTAAAGCTACTCGCGGTCATCAGCGCCTTTTTACGCTAAAGGGGTATACGCGAACGACATATGTACTGCCACCTTACACTAAGTACAACCATTTACTCTAACAATTTTGAACCAGATCATAGTCAAACGTTTGCTTAGGCCATCAAGTTTTTGAAAATACGCCTCAGTGTAAACCAAGATTTACACTGGATGTTTTTAATTACACAAAGCATTGCATTTGGAATTAAACTCAATCAGAATACTTGAAAATCGAGATATTCTTTGGGTTTATGCACTTAAGCTAGAAGAATTACAATGAAAATACACTCTAACGTAAAGAATTATATACAATGAATAAATCAAAGGTTTTTGGTAGTACTTTGATCATTGCTGGTACCACAATTGGTGCTGGCATGCTCGCTCTTCCCCTTGCTTCTGCAGGTATCGGCTTTTCCACTTCACTTTTCTTGATGTTGGGTTTGTGGGCATTAATGGCATTTACGGCTCTATTAATGGTAGAGCTTCATCAATTCGCAGAATCTGACGCAACCCTACACACTTTAGCTCACACAATTTTAGGGACAAAAGGAAAGTGGATTGCGAGCTTCGCGGTGATGTTTCTGTTTTACGCTTTATGTGCGGCATACATCGCGGGCGGTGGTGCCCAGTTTAACCAACGTATTTCGGATATCGCGGGTATCGAGCTCAACTCTCAAATCACCACTCTTCTATTCACACTGTTAGTTGCAGGCGTTGTAACTATTGGTACACACAGTGTCGACAAAGTTAACCGCGTTTTATTTGGGTTAAAGCTAATCGCAATGGTTTTAGTTCTAAGTTTCTTAGCACCAAACATTACCTCTCAGTACCTAATGAGTATGCCATTGCAGCAAGGTCTTATTGTTGCAGCAATTCCTGTCGTATTTACTTCTTTCGGTTTCCACGGCAGCATTCCATCGATCGTTCGCTATTTAGATGGCGATGTTCGCTCTTTACGTAAAGTAATGATTATTGGCTCAGCACTACCTTTAGTTATCTACGTTTTCTGGCAGAGTGTGACTTTAGGTGTGATTAGCCAAGAACAACTATTGTCAGATACAAGCTTGGGCGCGCTTTTAGTATCTCTATCGCAAACCGTTCACCAATCCAACCTGAGCGTGATCGTCGGTGTATTCGCGGACCTTGCACTACTGACTTCTTTTATTGGCGTAAGTTTAGGGTTATTTGAATTCATGGGTGATTCTCTTAGCAATAAGCTTGGCAACGGCAAACGTGCAAAAACAGCGGTTATCACCTTCTTACCACCACTTGGTTTTGCTCTGTTTTACCCTCAAGGATTCATCACAGCATTGGGCTACGCAGCTATTGCGCTTTCTGTGCTGGCAATCCTTTTACCTACCGTCATGGTTTACAAGATTCGTTACACTGACTTCTCTGTTCAATCGCAAGGGACAGGAACGACTTACCAAGTATTAGGTGGAAGCAAAGCACTGTTTTTAGCTGGCACTATTGGTATATTTATCATTGCTATCCAAATCTTGATTTCAGTAGGGTTATTACCGTCACTTGGCTAATAAAGGGATCTGAGATTGAATAAGTTGATCGATATCTCATAATTGATATCTCCATATCATTAATTTTCACAGTTACCTGGATTAGATCACATTTTTATTAGGGTCGGTTATTTAGAGTCCACGGTAAAGGATTTACCGTGGAGTTTTTATGAAAGAAGTACAGTTTCGAACGATAGACAAGTTGTTTATCAAAATGTCTATTAACGATAAGTTTTGGGTCATTTTCTTAATATTTTTGGCCGCAGTGGTAAGCTTATCTGGTTTAAACTACGTCAGTAAAATGGACCAAATTGACGCTAGTGCAAAACAGCAGGTTGAGTATCAACTTAAAGGTATTTTGTCTGCATCAGAATCACCTGCCTCTATCGACTCAGTTCGCCAACAATCACGCCCTCAAGAAACCAATGTACTCAACAATGGTTCTGTTACGGCAACCGCGTTAGCGAAAGATGGTAACTACTACTCACTGACTGTTTCCGATATCAATACACAAAATCAAAAGCAAAAGCAACAAGCACTATACACCTTCTTACTCAGTCTCTTATGGTGTGTCCCTTTTGGTATTTTCTGCTATTGGGTAGCGACCTTCTTAGGCGGCGCGCTTTGGGTACTTTATTCAACCACTCAAAAGATTGGTGACGGTGACTTAACCTCACGACTTGGTTTCCACCCAGGCCGTGATGAGTTTGGTACGATTGGTTGTGCACTCGACCGCTCAATGGACACACTTAGCGAGCTCGTAGACAATGTAAACCACAGCGCTGCGACACTAAGCGAAACGTCTGCATCTTTTGAAACAGAGATGAAACGCAGTGAAACTCAAATTATGAGCC
Organism: Vibrio sp. S/42/10; assembly: GCF_029890535.1. NCBI lineage: Bacteria > Pseudomonadati > Pseudomonadota > Gammaproteobacteria > Vibrionales > Vibrionaceae > Vibrio > Vibrio sp. S/42/10. Next base: position 161,414 of record NZ_JAKMZC010000005.1, read on the forward strand.
AAAACGCGTCACTGGATTCCGTTGCAACAGCAATGGACCAAATGACCGCGTCAGCCAATGAAGTTTCTAATATTTCAGCTCGTTCAACAGAACAAACAGAACAAGACGCACAACAAATTAACGATAGCCACGCTAAGGTTCAGCAAGCCATCTCAGAGATCACCACCCTTTCTTCTTTGATTGAGCAAACTTCTTCTTCTGTTACTAGCCTCAACGTAAACACTAGTCAAATTAATGAAGTCATCACGACGATCAACGCTATTTCAGAGCAAACTAACTTACTTGCATTAAATGCTGCGATTGAAGCGGCTCGTGCGGGTGAACAAGGTCGTGGTTTTGCTGTTGTTGCTGATGAAGTAAGAACCCTAGCAAGTAGAACTCAGTCTGCTACAGTTGAGATCCAAACAATGATTGAGCGTCTTCAACAAGAAAGCCAAAATATTGCAAAGATTACCGAACAAACCGTTGACCAAGCACAAACCAGTAGTCATCTAATTTCTGATATTGGCCATGACGTTCACTCTATCGCTGACTCAGCGCAAGCGTTAATGGACATGAGTATTCAAATAGCGACCTCGGCCGATGAACAAAGTAATGTTGCGAACACGATTGCTGCAGAGCTTAATGATATTCGCAGCCAATCTGATGTAATTAAAGACGTCGCACAGAATTCTTCAAATGGTGTATCTAAGCTGACAGAAGCATCGGTTTCTCTGTCTCAGACACTAGCGAGATACCGCACTTAACGACGAGATATACGAGACAAGCAGCGTGAAGCAACTTGTTCCAAAACCAGTTAACCCAAAAGGACTCGTAAGAGTCCTTTTTTATTGGGGTTTTGTGTATCTAATTAACCATTGATAACTAAGCTTAGCGTCGCAAGATACTAAGTACTGGGGATATAGCGGGTAAAGGAAACAGAAAATAAACAAGAAAAATTGGTCCAGAATGCTTCAAAGAGACATCGTTAGACTGCTAAGCAACCCATTACTCAGAAAACTCACAGAGTAAAAACAATGCAACATGGCCACCTGTATGCCCGTTAACTATCAGATTATCATTACCATGAAGTTAGTCGCAAAGGAGAGATTATAAGCAGTCAAAACTGTCTAATAATCGAGCTTAGGAGTAATCTAATAGTACGGGTCTTATTTTCGCTTACCCTCTTGCTGCAGGTGACACATAATGAATAAAACAGAAGCACCGAACACCGAAAACATCACGTGCCCTTTATGCCAACACGACGAATATCTGCTTTCAGAAAGTGGAGAGAAGTTTACTTGCGCATCTTGCGGTTTTCATACCAAACAATTTAGTAAAGTCATTAGTCTTGAGCTCGGCTCTACCCCACCAAAGCTCCCGAACTCGGTATACCCCCACTTGAACAGTGCTTGCCATTAATCCAAACCGAAATTTCTTCCAAACTGTATATATCCTGAGCCGCTAGTTCTGTAGAGCCGGCTTCTGGATATACGCTTAATTCTTCAATACTTGGGCGCAGTCGGAACGATTGAATACCAGCACGCACACCAGCCTCAATCCCCTTCAAAGTGTCATCCACATAAATACATTCATTGGGTAAAAAGCCCATATTCATAGCTGTATACATAATAAGGTCAGGTTCTGGCTTCCAGCTATTGGCGTCAAAAGCCGAAAACACTTTGCCTTTGAAGTCGTCAAGCATACCTGTCATCGCTAATGAAGATTCAACTCGAGATTTAGGTGCATTGGAAGCAATACAAAATTCGATATCTTGTCGCTTAAGGAATTCAATAAGCTCTATAGCACCATCCATTGGCTTTAAATGGCGCTGGAACAATGCTTCTAGTTCTGTTCGATATAACGGCTCAAGCGTATCGATCGAGATAGAAAGCCCTAAACGTTCCTGTGTATCCATCAATATATCGGCTAACTTCCCGCCTTGAAAGTGAGCATAACAATCATTGACGTTTAAACTAGCTCCAAAATCAGCAAACACATTCACTAAAGCTTGGCAGCAAAGCTTCTCACTATCAATCAGCGTTCCATCACAATCAAAAATCACACATTTAGTCTGTTCTAGCCGCATAGGTATTTCACTCACATCAAATCCAAGCTTTATCCTATAGGGTTATCTTAATGCTAGAGATGACTTAGGTAACAGTTTACCGATGCGCACTTATTTATCTTCGCAAAATATGCAGCTGATCACTTAATAGCTAAAGTTAAGCAACAGGTTTCACCAAATTAAATCAACTTTATTAGAACCAAATGCTGCCATGTTTACAAAAGCAAATGAATATCAGTTCAAAATATAAAGGGACTTGGCTAATGTTCTGAAGAAAAAGGCCAACTGGAGAGTGTTATAAAGGTTAAAGAGAGCATCTGCTTAAGCTAATGATGGCGACAATCGCCTACACAGTACTTAACTCACTCTTTGCAGACACTGTTTGCTGTAGGTCAGTTGCATCTTTTGGAGCGACAGTAGCTTGTAAATTGATCACGTGACGTGAATCCTCGGTATCAGGATAAGTATCTCTTATCGCGACGAACTCAGCTAAGTGATTCAATAAGATCTTGGTCAGCTTAGGGTCGAATTGATAACCACACTCTCGCTCAAACAAGTCCACAACCATCTCTAATGGCCATGGCTCTTTGTAGCAACGAGTACTAAGTAGGGCATCAAATACATCAGCCACTGCAGTAATGCGAGCAAACAGATGAATTTCCTCACCAACCTTACCACTAGGATAACCCGCTCCGTCCCAACGCTCATGGTGCTCGTTAGCAATGATCGCAGCAAGGTTAGTAATGTCACCAGCACCGCTTTTCAATAAGTTGTAGCCAGCTGTAGTATGTAATTTCATCACCTCCCACTCTTGTGGCGTTAACTTGCCAGGCTTATCCAAGATCGATTCCGGTACCGAAATTTTTCCGACATCATGCATCGGGCTGATTATCTCAATCATCTCGACCTCACGATGACTTAAGCCGTGATGCTTGGCGAGTAATGCTGATAATTTAGCGACACGTTTAACGTGATTCCCTGTCTCACCAGAGCGGGTTTCAATGGCCTCACCCAATACATGAATCATGTCCTTTTGAACATTTAGTGTCTGCTTCTGAAGGGCTAGGATTCGTTTGTTCTTCTTCGCTAACTCTTTCTTCTGACGTAAAGTAATGAACTGCATTACGATAATCAGACTCAACCCTGCAATCACCATGATCAAACCCAACAGTATTTGGAAATTCTTACGTATGAAAGAAGCTGGTTCATTGATGACTACCGATTGTTCAGGAAGTGCACTCTTGTTAATACCAAACTTATTCATTGCAGGGTAATTAAAGACAAAACGTATATTATCACCCGGAATTAAAGGGGCAGAAAATCCGAGCGGCACGTATTTATCCAAAGCATTGACCGCCTCTTCCCCCATACTTTGTGAATGATTTACATAGCCACCGAATACATCACCTAAGATGTTAAATTGCCAAAGCGCAAATACAGGTGCCGCGCTCGAAGTTGACAGGATCTCCGCTACCTCTTTGTAAGAGTGGTAAATTGCTTTATGTAGCTCTGTGTTGTAGTGACTGAGTAACACAGCGTCATCAACAGAAATTGTCTTTAAGTATTGGCTCGCTTGTTCAAGCGTTTGACTTCCAATTTCAATCAAGTTGATATGCGGAAATCCAGCCATTACTTTATGCACTTCTTTTCGTATCAACTCAGACGTGACACTGTAATCATTTACAAAATATAAGTTCTTAAGGTTTGGTCTTAATTGCGCAATAAGCGCAATATTAATATCAATATGGTCATTCTCATACAGCACGGTCGCCTTGTCGGTGACCGCGTACATATCAGTACTAATATCATTGATACCAGCAGCAACAACAGGTGTCGAACGATCAATCACTGAGCTTAACGACTTAAGAAAATTTGCTGCGTTATCGTCAGTGACAATGACGCCATCAAACTTATACTCCGAATATTTAGTTTCGAAGTATGCTGCCAAAGCGTCGTAATACTCAGGGCTATGGATACGCTTGGTATCTAAGTATTCTACAGAGAGCTTTATTTCAGCTTTTGAGTGTTTGAACGCGTTTTCGATTCCTTTTTGGAAATCCGCGGTCCATTGGTAGGAAGGTTCGTAGGAGTGCAGAACTAGAATTTGTTTAATATCCCAGTCTTTAGCATGTGTAACAGGAGAAAAAGCGCTAACACACAATACAGCGATTGATATCAATAGCTTGTACATACAAAACCCTTTTTAAAAGATGGGGTATTGTACTCAGATTAACGCTTTCTCAAAGAATCTTTAGTTCTCAACCCATACTTGATCGCCAGAAGCATGATCTTGTGCCCAAAAATCATGTAACTGTTTAGCAAAGCCGTTGATATCTTGATCATTCTTATTAACAACATCCGATATCAACAGACAACTTGCACCTTGAGTCACAATCGCACTCGCCACAACATCGCCTTTTGTTGTCCCTACATAAAGCTCATGTTCGTCCGACAGCATTATCTGGCTTAAGAATTCCAACATGTGCGCTCTTTCGGTTTCATTTTGATAGGCACTGGCTTGGTTAAGAGAGAAAAGTACGGTCAGTTTATGGAAGTCGACTTTGTGCAATTCATCAATTTGAGTAGGAGTTTGGTCTTGCGGGAGGAGTTGGTAAGTCTTTTGAGAAAGTTGGTTTTTATAGATGTCTCGACCGAGGAGGCTCTCTTTTGCAGGATATGCAATATCGAGTTGACTAAATAGCCATTTATTTTTCTGGTGTGCAATTTCAGGTATTTCGTTATTCATTCTTTTAGTACCCACGGTTAGTATCCCCAAATATCACAGTTATTTGGAAGACATATGGTCGACTGAGGTGCCGAACTACAAGCAGAAAGGATACAGAGCATGATCAAAGCCAACAAGTACTTTAAATGCTTCATCTTTTTCATTATCCAACAACATCCTTTAAGAACTTAACGAAAAGCTCTACACTCGTATTCAAGCTTTCAATATCCTTATAGTAAACAGAACTATATAAATAAAAAGGACTTCTTATGAAAAAAGCCTTAATAACAGCAGGTATCATCGCAATGTTAACTGGCTGTTCGGACAACGAGGTTGGCGACGTCTCACTGGGTTTCTTCACAATGAAAGATATCAAGATGTCTTCTTTAGATGACGATAAGATCGCAGGTGTGACTTGCCATATCGCATCAATAGAGGCAAACCTCAGCCTTTCTGATCCAAGTGATAGCTCTATTTCTTGTCGTCAAACAGGTGAAATCACACCAGAAATGATTGCTCAAATTGACAAAAGCAAGTCAGGCGAAGTGGTATTTAAGAAATCAAAGAGTATTTTCTTCAAGACAATGAAGGTTCGCCGTATTTACGATGCAGAGAATCAATCACTGCTCTACTTGTCTTACACTACAAAGGAAACAGAAGGTAGCTTCAAACACAGCCTTTCAACTGTTCCGCTATGGGGTACAAAGGCTTACGTTGATCCCGCAACGTTAGTACCAACAGAATAGCGACAAGCGAATAGTCTTACGTAAATAGTCAAGCGAATCACCTGTACAGACATTGTACAGGTGATTCAAAATGTAATAAAAATGAAAGAAACAGAAATAAAATGTGATATCATGCGGCAAAATTTTTTCACTGTATTTTTCATATGAAGTTTCCTGGACAGCGTAAATCTAAGCACTACTTTCCAACTCACGCACGTGATCCGTTGGTCAACCAAATTCAACAAACACCCAAGCTACACCGCGCAACAATTGTCGGTGTTGGTCAAACGATTGTTGATATCGAAGCCCGTGTTGATAACGCGTTCTTAGAAAAATACGAGCTGAGTAAAGGTCACTCGCTAGTATTGGAAGAAAGTAAAGCAGATGCGCTATATGAAGAGTTAGTTGAGCGCGGTTTGATCACACATCAATACCCTGGCGATACTATTGGTAATACACTGCACAATTATTCCGTACTCGCAGACAGCAAATCTGTTCTGCTTGGCGTCATGTCTAAGAAAATTGAAGTTGGCTCATTTGGTTATCGTTACCTATGCCGCACTTCTTCTCGTATGAACTTAAACCACCTACAAACTGTTGATGGTCCTATTGGTCGTTGTTATACGCTCATTACCGAAGATGGCGAACGTACATTCGCGATTAACGAAGGACACATGAATCAACTGCTTCCTGAAAGCATTCCTGAGCAGGTTTTCGAAAAAGCCTCAGCGTTAGTCGTCTCTTCATACTTAATGCGCGGTAAGCCAGAAGATCCAATGCCAAAAGCCGTGCAAAAAGCAATTGAATACGCGAAATCGCACAATGTGCCTGTTGTACTCACGCTTGGTACTAAATACGTGATCGAAGGAAATGCTGAATGGTGGCAAGAATACCTAAAAGAAAACGTTACTATCGTTGCGATGAACGAAGATGAGGGTGAAGCTCTAACTGGCGAGAAAGATCCTCTACTTGCGGCTAATAAAGCACTTGAATGGGTAGACCTAGTGCTATGTACTGCTGGCCCAATCGGTCTTTACATGGCTGGCTACACAGACGAGTTAGCGAAGCGTGAAACGACTCTGCCATTGTTACCTGGTAACATCCCAGAGTTCAATAAGTATGAATTCAGCCGTGCAATGCGTAAGCAAGACTGCCAAGACCCAGTGAAAGTATACTCTCACATAGGCCCTTACTTAGGTGGTCCACTAGAGATTAAAAACACCAACGGTGCTGGCGATGGCGCGCTTTCTGCTCTATTACACGATATGGCAGCGAACAGCTACCACCACGTGAACGTGCCGAACTCAGAAAAACATGAATACACGTGCCTAACGTACTCGTCATTGTCCCAAATTTGTAAGTACGCAAACCGTGTAAGCTACGAAGTGTTGACTCAGCACTCTCCTCGCCTTTCTCGCGCGCTACCAGAACGCGAAGATAGTTTAGAAGAAACATACTGGGATCGTTAATCAGGCTTTAGCTAATTAGCTTTATTAGCTGGTGAGACTTTCCAGAACTAAAAGGGCTGCTATATGCAGCCCTTTTAGTATCAAACGATAATGTAAGTACAACCGAAGGTAATCAAATCGAATATTTTGCTCGTTTAAGATTTGATCTCGCGCAATGACTCTTTAGATCTGTTATCTTCCAGCACATAATTCGTGTGGTTTGCCTTTACTTGGCAAATTTATACAGTACTATCGCCACGCAAACGTTTACGTACCACCTTTCGGTTCTGATATAAGGATCAAATATGCTATCTGATATTGATATTTGTCGCTCAACTCCCCTTAAAAACATCAGTGAGGTTGCCAAACACGCTGGCTTACAAAATAACGAACACCAGCCACTAGGGCAATATAAGTCAAAGGTGTCTCTAACGTCACTGGAGCGTCTCGCTAACCAACAAGATGGTAAGTTGGTTGTCGTAACAGCGATTACTCCGACGCCGCTCGGTGAAGGTAAAACCGTTACCACAATCGGACTAGCACAAGGGCTCGCTAAGATTAACCAATCGGCAATGGCCTGTATTCGTCAGCCTTCAATGGGTCCAGTATTCGGCGTTAAAGGCGGTGCTGCAGGCGGTGGATATTCTCAAGTAGCCCCAATGGAACAATTAAACCTGCATCTGACTGGCGATATTCATGCTGTAACAGCTGCTCACAACCTCGCATCTGCCGCGATTGACGCACGTTTGTATCACGAGCAACGTGAAGGTTTAGGAGCTTTTGAAGCGCGCTCTGGCTTAAAAGCCTTAGATATCGATCCCAACAGAATCGTGTGGCGTCGTGTGCTCGATCACAATGACCGCGCACTTCGTATGCTCACCGTTGGAAAAAATGAAGCCGGTAAAACGATTAATGGCTTTGAGCGTGAAGACGGATTTGATATCTCAGCAGCTTCAGAGTTAATGGCAATACTCGCATTGGCGAATAACCTTCAAGACTTGCGTAAACGTATCGGTCGAGTGGTACTTGCGTATAACCAGCACGGCTTACCGCTAACGGCAGATGACTTCAGCGTTGCAGGGGCGATGACCGTAACAATGAAAGATTCTATCGAGCCTACATTGATGCAAACCCTTGAAGGCGTTCCTACGTTAATTCACGCTGGGCCATTCGCAAACATTGCACATGGCAACTCATCCATCATTGCCGATAAAATAGCATTGAAGCTTAGTGACTTTGTTGTAACTGAAGGTGGGTTCGGCTCAGATATGGGCTTTGAAAAAGCGTGCAACATAAAAGTGAAGGCGTCGAACAAGAAACCTGACTGCGCAGTTGTCGTTGCAACATTACGCGGCTTAAAGGCGAACTCTGGATTATACGATTTAAGACCAGGGAATCCCTTACCAGATTCAATTTTTAGTGATGACCAAGACGCGCTGATAGCAGGCTTTGAAAACCTTAAATGGCATATCAACAATGTCAAACAGTACGGTGTATCTATTGTCATTGCAATCAACCGCTTCCCACAAGACTCAATTCAAGAGCTAAACGCTTTAAAACAGATGATCATCGATTTTGACCCAAGTGCTCGCGTTGAAATAAGCGAAGCATTTGGCAAAGGCGGTGAAGGTGCCACTCAACTAGCGCATGCCGTCGTAAAAGCTTGCCAAGATAACAATGAGTTCAAGCCGTTGTATCAATCTGAACAGAGTTTGGAAGAGAAACTGATGGCAGTTGCTGAAGTTGGCTACGGGGCATCAAGCATTACATTATCAGCTCTTGCGAAACAACAGCTTGAGGAATTTAACAAACACGGCTTTAACGGCCTATCGGTTTGCTTGGCAAAAACGCCGTTGTCTATCTCGACAGAAGCACACATAAAAGGAGCGCCGGCTCATTTTGACGTTCCTGTTAGAGAATTAAAACTGTGTGCTGGTGCGGGCTTTATTTATGCTTTGTGTGGCAATGTGATGACCATGCCTGGGTTACCTGATAAACCTGCATTTATGTCGTTGGATATTGATGACAAAGGGGACATCATCGGGTTAAGTTAATCAATACAATATCTTAGTTCAATTGAGAAGCTCACCAACGATTTGCCTACTCGCCATCTAACGAATTAGCCTGTTACGAGTAGGCATCATTTAGCGTTGTTTATTATTACTTAATCAATCAATTAGCAACCCCAATTGCAAAAAGTTGCACTAAAACCATAATAATATGCAAATCTTGTTTTAAGTTCTGGGTCAAGATCACATTAAAAACCCTATAAAATATATAGTATTGCGCTGATTCTTTAAGGACAGCGATGAATACGAGTATAAAAAAGCTAATCAGTCAATTTCTGTGCACCTTATTTGCGCTAGGATTAGTCCCTGCCCTCTATATTAACTCCGAGCTTGATAGGGTCGAGGCTCAGCACGCGTTAAATATTAAACAGTCTAGCCAAAATCAAATCGAATATAGCTTCAATGAGCTTGCTGTTATTGTCGATCAAATCTCAAACTCTGTTCCTGCCATTGCCGATTCACGGACACTGCTACGCGCAATTGAAGAGCCTTCAACTATCAATAGAGAAACATTAGAAGATCTTTGGGTAATGCTGGCTCGTGGCCAACAATATTACTCTCAACTTCGCTATCTCGATCTAGAGGGTAATGAAGTTTTTCGTATAAATTACAACAACAAAAAAGCAAAGATAGTTCCAAATAACAAGTTACAAGACAAATCAGCTCGTGCTTACTTTAAAACACTTCAGCAGTTAAAAATTGGAGAAGTTAGCTCTAATGGGATTGATCTGGAGATTGAAAATGGTGAGATCGTCCACCCACTGATCCCAGCACTGCGAATAATGACGCCAGTTGCTTCAGGCAACCGTATTCTCGGATATTTTATTGCCAACCTAAACATGCTTGAAATATACGACCGCCTTCTGTATCAAATCGGCACATCGTATGTTGTTCCCGTCATACTCAACCAAACGGGGCATGTCATCATGGGGCCCGATATTGAAGAATCATTTGGACACCTTATTGAGTCTCGTGCTGATAAAACTTACGCCAAGCTTTATCCAGAACTTTGGCGAGCGATTCAAGATGATCGCTCTTCAAGCTATTTTGATGGCAAAAACTGGTATTTCCATTCAAACATTAGTCCAAAAATAAAACAGTTTGAAGGGCCTATTTATATGGTTCTTCATATAAAAAATCAGCAAGTAAACAGTCAATACCAACGAGAGCAACACTCAATCCTGGTTCAGACGATTACTTTAGTTGTATTAATATCAATGATTTCAATCGGTTTCGTGCTTTGGAATATAAACCATAAAAAAAATAGTATTGAAAGCCAATTAGCAAAGGCAGCAATGAACGGTATGTCTGCATTGGTTATCACCGACAGAAACAACCGAATCATCAAGGTGAACCAAGAGTTTACTCGTGTCAGTGGCTACGAACTGGAAGATGTAAAAGGCCGCCAACCATCAATGTTTGCTTCTGGACGCTATAATCAAGAGTTTTACATTAAAATGTGGAGCGTAATTCAGAAAAAAGGCATGTGGGAAGGTGAAGTAGTCAATCGTCGCAAAGACGGGTCCTTAATTACTGAAATACTTCGAATTCAGACCATTAAAGATTCTAAAGGTGTCATCCAATTTTATGTCGCGTCTTTTGTTGATATCAGTAAACACAAAGAACTTGAGAAAAGGCTGCGAAACCTGAGTGAAAAAGATGCACTAGCAGAGTGTTGGAATCGACGTAAATTCGATCTTGAACTTCGCGATGAATGTTCCCGTGTCAACCGTTACCCAACCCGAGAGCAATCTTGCTTGGCGATCTTAGATATTGATCACTTCAAACGTATAAATGACAGGTTTGGGCACGATTACGGTGACCGCGTCATTCAAACAGTCGCTCAGGTACTACAACGTGAGTGCCGTGAAACCGATGTTGTTGCGCGCATCGGCGGTGAAGAATTTGGCATCATTCTGCCGCATACCACAACCGAAGAAGCAGAATACGTACTCAACCGTTTAAGAATCGCTGTGTGCATCGAACTGGACAACGTCGTTACCATTAGTGGTGGAATTACCAACCTAACGAACGACCCTGCCCTCAATTACAAGTGTGCTGATCTTGCCCTATACGAAGCGAAAGCTGCGGGTCGAAACAACGTATGTTTATTCCTAGACAGTGAGATGAGTGAAATCGCCTAACAGAAAATCAAGGCTGTTCCTTTAGGTTGTTAACCAAAGCGCTTGCCCACCTATTAGTAATTCATTCAACTTGGCGCAGGATAAAACTCTAAGTTATTCCCTTCGACCACAAGAATACAGTCCATGTTCGCCGCGTGAGCTGCCTGCTTACCAAGATTTGTATCTTCAAACACAACACACTGTTCCGGCTTCAAACCCATTCCAAAACAAGCATCAAGGAATGTATCTGGGTTTGGCTTGTGATTTTTAACGTCCGTGGCGGTCACTAAAATATCAAGCTTGTTTAGAATATCGGTTTTCTCTAACAATTGCTCGGCACTTTTACGTTGGCTCCCCGTCCCTACAGCGATTTTCTTACTACCCAAGTGTTCTAACAACAAAGAATGCGTACAAGGAATAATATCGCCTTTGTCTTCAATAGCCGCAAATGAAGCCATCTTAAAAGTAGATACAGCCTGTGGGTCAAGCGATAAGCCATATTTACTGTTCACTTCACCTGCTATTTTATAGCTAGGCATCCCGCCTAAACTGTGCAGCCAAGATGCCTCAAAATGAAAGCCGAACTGCTCTGCCGTTTTTTGCCATGCTTGTACATGGGCAGGCATCGTATCGATCAGCGTACCGTCCATATCAAAGATTAGTCCTTCATATGCAGCCAAATCTATTTTCATCACTACTACCACTCTTTAAGAAAGTTACTGATACCATAACCAATATTCAGTATCATGACCCCATATTACCGTTCAAAATGGATGTTTATGTTACAAATCTCAAACTCTGTTTCAATTCAAGACTGGGAAATTCAGTTAACTGCGATCAGAGCACAAGGAGCTGGCGGTCAAAACGTCAATAAAGTATCCAGCGCGATACACTTGCGTTTTGACATTAACCACTCAACACTACCTGATTTCTATAAAGAAAAACTGTTAGCACATAAAGATAACCGCATCACCAAAGATGGCGTGATTATCATTAAAGCTCAACAGTATAGGACTCAAGAACAAAATCGAGATGATGCCCTATTGCGTTTGAAGGAGTTGATCTTGGAGGCGACTAAAGTGCAAAAAGTCAGAAGAGCAACTAAGCCGACGCGTGGCTCTCAAAAGAGACGTTTGGAAAGTAAGAAGCAAAGAAGTACAACAAAACAACTCCGTGGAAGAGTAAGTTAGGCGATTCTAAGCCGTCTATAGAACACCACTCTACTGCATCACAGCTCTGTTTATTCAAGTAAATCGAACCATCAACACAATCACTAATATTGAATATCTAAACATAGTAAATCAACGTTCCTTAAGAATAACTAAACCGACACTACTGCTGCTTTTTGACAGACAAAATCAGTTTGATTAACAACATTCTTTCTTCACTGCTTAACAAGCGACTCGCCGCGGCTACGTCTGCCTCTGTCGGTTGAGATGCCCCAACAACATCAAGAACGACATCCAAATCCGTTACTTTCAAGGTTCTCATAATCGAACGATATTGAGACATTTTGATATCCGCTTCACCGCGCTCGATACGTTGGTACGTTTTTAAACTCATTCCAGAACTGAAAGCTAATTTTTCTTGCGATAAATTAGCTTGTTTTCTACGTTCAATCAGCGCTATCACGATAGGTTCTTGAGACATTATCTATTCCTAAATGGACAGTTATGACCTAATTTCAGCAAGAAACAGACCATATTGACGAACAACAGTTTACATAAGCTATCAAAGGCATATTATTCGCCTTATAAAAAGCGTTATGTTTCATAAACCTTCACACATTAACCGTGATGAACGAGCAGTCTAAAAACTTGAATATTCGAGTATTGGGAAGTAGTTAAAATTGCAAATTGCGAATAAAAAAAATGTCGAATGGGAAATTGCGAGTCAATATGAATTGGCTTTTTCTTGTATCAAACAGGCTTTAAAATCAAAGTATGCGCTAAGTGAGATCAGAGCAATACAACATAGGCTTCTAACTTATAAAGAAGTATTACTTCACCAGAGTATGCTAGATGACAAGGAAATGAAGCAAGCTTTTGAAGCACTCAATTCAACAGAGAAACAGATAGTAAAGAGTGGTATCAAGACAATTAACGATACTGTTAAAGAGATCGATGAGATCATTGAGAAATACGGCAGGAAATCGACCCTAGAATTGAACTAACAGAGAAGGTTTGAGCTACCATCTGGGGATGGTGCATAGTCGACAGAAAAAGCGAACAACAGGTAAGTCGACGATATCCAGAGACATCATGTCGACTTACACATTACATTAAGTTCTGCGTGATAGAGTAGATTTCAAGCCTGCAAGCAACATCAGCATGCCGAGCAATCCAAATGAAACACTACCACCGCTGCTTGAACCAGATGAACTAGTGCCAGCGTAAGCTATTCGTTTAGCTTCCGTCGCAGAAAGCTGAACAGTTTCTGCGCTATCGATTACTCCATTAGTCACATTTGTTATCCAATCTTTATAGTCATATATCTCTGTAAATACTGACGTAACACCAATTCCCGCACCACAAGTAGTCGGTCCAAAGCTTGTGATGCCTACTTGTTCATAAGTAGAGCCATTTTTCCAAAATACCGGGCCACCCGAATCTCCTTGGCAAGTGCCTCCGTACAACTTATTATCAGGCCCATCACCATTAAAGCAAATTTGTTTGTCAGTAACGAAAGAACCGAACACTGCTATGCAGTTAGGTGTATCAACGTATGTAAGGTCAACTTGCTGTAGCAATGTTGTTCCTTCAACATCAGATTCTATGTCGCCATGGCCAACAGCAACGAAATCATAAGCAGAATCAAGATATGTATCAAATGGAGGGATAACAGTTTCAGAAGAAGATTGCAGGTTGAGAGAAGCTTCTAATTTCAAAATCGCAATATCATTTCTTAAAAGTTGATTAATACTATTTGAATAGTCAGTTCGGTAATAAACTTCTGATACCCGTACTTTCTGAATACCGCCGTTAGGAAATAAAGAAGTGTCTTCTAATTGAGGGATAACCACCGTAAATAACTGCGAGTTGTCGTCACCATAGATACAGTGTGCAGCAGTCAATACATGATAGTTATCTAAAATTGTTGCTCCACAGTAAGGCCCTGTTGAGTAGACACCATCATAATCAATACGGTCAATGAACAAACTCGCCATTGAAGGGAAATCAGTTACTGATGCATTACTGCCATTCACAATATAAGGTGTTACACCTGCATCAGGAGTAATTTCGAACGCACTTTCCGTTGCCATTACACTGGATGTGTAAATCAATGGTACTAAAAGTCCTAAAACAGCCTTACGAACCGGGCTCATTGTATGGTTCACATTCATAGTTAACTCCTTGTAACCCCTACTACTTATACACAAAAATGATGAGTCGCCACCATAACACGCCATAACCATCAGTATAGTAAGTATTTATAACGAAATGGTCACACATCTCACTATTTAAGCTGATTTTCGAACCAAGCTGAGTGGATTAGATACGCTCCAAATAACAAAAAAGCCCATTGTCTTATTTCTCCATCCAGAGAAAACACAATAGGCTTTTTGTTAATGTGGAATAATTCTCTCAGAAGAGATTAGCCACGATAATAACGCTGAGGTACAAACGGCATTTTTTCTACTGTCATTGGTAGCTTCTTACCACGAACGGAGGGATAACAGTTTCAGAAGAAGATTGCAGGTTGAGAGAAGCTTCTAATTTCAAAATCGCAATATCATTTCTTAAAAGTTGATTAATACTATTTGAATAGTCAGTTCGGTAATAAACTTCTGATACCCGTACTTTCTGAATACCGCCGTTAGGAAATAAAGAAGTGTCTTCTAATTGAGGGATAACCACCGTAAATAACTGCGAGTTGTCGTCACCATAGATACAGTGTGCAGCAGTCAATACATGATAGTTATCTAAAATTGTTGCTCCACAGTAAGGCCCTGTTGAGTAGACACCATCATAATCAATACGGTCAATGAACAAACTCGCCATTGAAGGGAAATCAGTTACTGATGCATTACTGCCATTCACAATATAAGGTGTTACACCTGCATCAGGAGTAATTTCGAACGCACTTTCCGTTGCCATTACACTGGATGTGTAAATCAATGGTACTAAAAGTCCTAAAACAGCCTTACGAACCGGGCTCATTGTATGGTTCACATTCATAGTTAACTCCTTGTAACCCCTACTACTTATACACAAAAATGATGAGTCGCCACCATAACACGCCATAACCATCAGTATAGTAAGTATTTATAACGAAATGGTCACACATCTCACTATTTAAGCTGATTTTCGAACCAAGCTGAGTGGATTAGATACGCTCCAAATAACAAAAAAGCCCATTGTCTTATTTCTCCATCCAGAGAAAACACAATAGGCTTTTTGTTAATGTGGAATAATTCTCTCAGAAGAGATTAGCCACGATAATAACGCTGAGGTACAAACGGCATTTTTTCTACTGTCATTGGTAGCTTCTTACCACGAACTTCAGCGAATACTTCAGTACCGATAACTGCTAGGTCAGTGCGAACGTAAGCCATAGAAACTGGCTTACCAGCGTTAGGACCCGCAGTACCACTTGTTACTACGCCAATCTTGTTGTCTTCAGCATCAAACAACTCAGCGCCTTCACGTACTGGCGCTTTAGTCTGACCAACAAGACCAACACGCTTACGTTGTACGTCTTTCGTTGCGATTTGCTCAAGGATGATATCAGCGCCAGGGAAACCGCCAGCACGTTCACCGTCAGTACGACGCACTTTTTGGATACCCCATAGAAGGCTAGCTTCTACTGGTGTTGTCGTTGTATCTAGATCGTGACCATATAGGCAAAGACCACACTCAAGACGAAGTGAATCACGAGCACCAAGGCCGATCCACTCAACTTCAGCTTCTGAAGTCAGCTTACGCGCTAACGCTTCTGCGTGATCGTTCGGTACAGAGATCTCGTAGCCATCTTCGCCCGTGTAACCACTACGGCTCACGATGCATTCAACGCCATCGATATCGACTTTTTGAACGTCCATAAAAAGCATATCTGCAACACTAGGTTGGAAACGAGCAAGAACTTCAGACGCTTTAGGGCCTTGAAGTGCTAATAAAGCGCGATCATCAATAACTTCAATTTCCACGTCAGCTGGAAGGTGCGCCGTTAGGTGGTCGATATCTTGTGTCTTGCATGCTGCGTTCACAACAACAAACAGGTGGTCACCTAGGTTTGCCACCATCAGGTCATCCATAATGCCGCCCTGCTCGTTAGTAAAGAACGCGTAGCGCTGCTTACCAGAAGGAAGGTCAATAATATCTACAGGAACCAAAGATTCTAAGACAGCAGCTGCGTTTTCACCATGAAGACGAAGTTGCCCCATGTGAGAAACATCAAAAAGACCGGCAGCATCACGAGTGTGTAAGTGCTCTTTCTTTACACCTAATGGATACTGAACTGGCATGTCATAGCCAGCGAAAGGAACCATTTTTGCGCCCTCTTCAACGTGAAGTGCATGCAGTGGTGTTTTTAGTAGGTCTTGATTTGCGTGTTCTTGAGTCATTTTATTCTCCATGAAGCGTTGCAGGCTTTCCTAAATCGAATCTGCCGCTTATATCTCTATTTAGAGTCGCCCTAACGATAGTGATTACCGTTAGAAACAGTAGATAGTAAAAAGTGATGTCTTTTATATAGGTTTATAAAGCTAGCGTTATAAAAACAGACAGCAGTACAAAAACTCTACAACTCACTTTCTAAGAATTCACTTCAGTAAACTTCAATCAACATGAGTAAACCGTGTTCACTATAATAAACAAGGCTGAGTCAGTTTTACACCCTTAACAAGATTAAAACAGCTCAAAATGTGACATTTAACAATTTAAAAACAATTATTCGATGCATACAAAAACGCGATATTGATGATTTTCACATCAATATCGCGTCATTTGGCAAACGTTAGAAACAAAAGCAAACGTTTGCATCCACTATAAGAAATTCGACTTTTGTTAATTTATTTTGCTGTCACCCACAAAATGAGCGCGTCTTCTGCGCTAGTCGAGATAAGCATGTGACCCATATTGGCATCGTAATACATGCTATCACCTTCACTCATAGGCACCGGTTCGTAGAATTCTGAGTAGAACATCACATCGCCGGAGATAATCATTAAGAACTCTTCACCGTCGTGACGAACCCAATCATTGTACTCTTCAAAAGTACGAGCTCTCACGCGGCTCTTAAATGGCATCATCTTCTTATTAGACAGCTCTGTTGCAAGCAGTTCATGCTCGTATGTTGGGGTTGGATGAGGTTTACCCTGACCGACTTTAGTTAAATCTCGCCGACCTGTTGCAACTTTTTTTCTAGGTGGTTCAAATAGTTGCGGCATATCTATTTGCAAACCCATCGCTAATTTTTGCATAGCTTGAAAGGTTGGCGAAATTTGTTCGTTCTCGATTTTACTGAGCGTAGAACGAGCTAAGCCAGTACGCTGACTCGCCTCTTCTAGCGTAATCCCAAGCTTGCTGCGAATATCTTTAATACGCTGACCGAGCCTAAGTGGTTCAATATTCTGGTCTAACGTTTCTTTCGCCAACGTTAAAGATGGGTACTCATCATAAATGTCTTCTGACATAGGTCCCTCATTAATTTCTTACTTCCTGTCTATTAAACTCATTGTTGCATGAAGCGCTTTGTTGATTAAAGAGCGCACACAGAAATAAAGCGTGCTCCCCGTAGCAAAACCAGAAAAGTTGTTTCCTATTGGAAATTTTTGTTGAAAATTGAATTTAACGGAGCTATGTTATCGACTTGTTAGATGAAGAGATGCTACTTCAGCTTGCTGCAAATGATAAATTTAACATTTGTAAGAGCTGTTTTTACCCGAACTTTTTTGGGAAACAATTCGTGCTGCATTGACCCTACAACGATCGCTTAGACGCTGTAAGAGTATATTTATAACGCTATTCACGTTTATTTATACCTATATAGCGCAAACGATACCGATGCAGAAATCAACGTAAGACCTAATGGACTATAAAAACAATCACCATTAGCTTAATGAAAGGTCTCGACAATGAACGCTTACCAAAACCATAGCTTAGACAGTTTTTTCTCTACAAACCTATCTGGTACTGACGATGCTGTATTTGCTGGAATCCAAGCAGAGAACACTCGTCAAAACGAACAAATCGAACTTATTGCTTCTGAGAACATCGTTTCTAAAGCAGTAATGCAAGCTCAAGGCACTTGCCTAACCAATAAATACGCGGAAGGTTATCCAGGCCGTCGTTACTACGGTGGTTGTGAGCACGTAGATACCGTTGAATCTATTGCGATTGAACGCGCTAAACAGCTGTTCAAATGTGAATACGTAAACGTGCAGCCTCACTCTGGCGCTCAAGCAAACGGAGCAGTTAAACTTGCGCTACTTCAACCTGGCGACACTATCCTAGGTATGTCTCTAGACGCTGGTGGTCACCTTACACACGGTGCACGTCCTGCAATGTCGGGCAAGTGGTTCAACGCAGTACAATACGGTGTAGACCGCGATACTCTAGAAATCGATTATGAAGCGGTACGCGCTTTAGCTATCGAAAGCCAACCTAAAATGATTATTGCTGGTGGTAGTGCTATCCCACGCGTTATTGATTTTGCCAAGTTCCGTGAAATCGCTGACGAAGTTGGCGCAATCCTAATGGTAGATATGGCACACATCGCGGGCCTCATCGCAACAGGTGCTCACCCTAGCCCACTACCACACGCACACGTTGTTACTACAACAACTCACAAAACACTTCGTGGCCCACGCGGCGGTATGATTCTTACTAACCACGAAGACATCAACAAAAAGATCAACTCTGCAGTGTTCCCTGGCCTTCAAGGCGGCCCACTAATGCACGTTATCGCGGCTAAAGCTGTGGCGTTTGGCGAAGCTCTTGGCCCAGAATTTAATACTTATATTGATTCAGTGATCGACAACGCAAAAGTTCTCGCTGAAGTGTTGCAAACTCGCGGTTGTGACATTGTGACTGGCGGTACAGACACGCACCTGATGTTGGTTGACCTTCGCCCTAAGGGCTTGAAAGGTAACGTAACTGAAGAAGCATTAGAACGTGCAGGGATCACATGTAACAAAAATGGCATACCATTCGATACAGAGAAGCCTATGATTACTTCTGGTATCCGTTTAGGTACGCCAGCTGGAACCAGTCGTGGTTTTGGCACTGAAGAATTCAAACTTATCGGTGAATGGATCGGTGATGTACTTGATGGCTTAGTTGAGAGCCCTGAAGGCAACGCTGAAGTTGAGCAACGTGTTCGCAAACAAGTTAAAGAGCTTTGCAAGCGCTTCCCTCTTTACCGTTAAACCGTTTTTAAGATTTAAATTAAAACCTCATAAATTTTTGGAGAATAAGCAATGGACAATACACTAAAGTTTGCAGACAGCCACGAGTGGGTAAAAGACAACGGTGACGGTACTGTGACTATCGGTATTTCTGAGCACGCTCAAGAAATGCTAGGTGACGTTGTGTTTGTTGACCTGCCTGACACTGGAGACGAAATAGAAGCTGGTGAAAGCTTCTCTCTCGTTGAATCAGTGAAAGCAGCTTCTGATATCTACGCACCAATCTCTGGCGAAATCGTAGAAATCAACGAAGAATTAGAAGATAGCCCTGAGTTAATTAACGAAGAATCTTATGAAGGTGGCTGGATTGTTAAAGTGAAGATGTCTGATGCGTCTGAACTAAACAACCTTAAAGATGCGGAAGAATACCTAAGCTCTATCGAAGAAGATTAATAGGTAACCTCATTACGATAAAGCTGCTCTTGTGAGCAGCTTAATTTTAGGGGCTAGCTCACGGCTCCAGAGAGAAAGTAGAACATATCATGACTGAATTACTTCAAAGCCAATTACTGAAAGACCTGGGTACTCAAAACGAGTTTGTTGCTCGTCATAACGGCCCTAATAAAGCAGACCAGCAAAAAATGCTTGAAGCGATCAACGCGACTAGCTTAGACGCACTGATCGATGAAACGGTTCCTGCACAAATCCGTCTTGAAAAACCAATGACACTTGCTGCGCCACTGAGCGAAATGGACATGCTGACCTCTCTTAAGGAGATCGCGAACCTAAACCAAGTAAAACGTACTTTCATTGGCCAAGGCTACTACAACACATTCACTCCAAACGTTATTCTGCGTAACGTTTTAGAGAACCCAGGCTGGTACACAGCTTACACACCATACCAACCAGAGATTTCTCAAGGTCGTCTTGAAGCTCTACTAAATTACCAACAAATGGTAATGGATCTAACAGGTATGGAAATCGCGAACGCATCCCTTCTTGATGAAGCGACAGCGGCTGGCGAAGCAATGACACTGTGTAAGCGTGCTGGCAAAAGCAAGAGCAAAGTATTCTTCGTTGCTGACGATGTTCACCCTCAAACACTAGAAGTTGTTAAAACTCGTGCTGAGTACATCGGTTTTGAAGTAATGGTTGGCGCTCTTGAAACACTTCCTGAGCAAGACGTATTTGGTGCGCTTCTTCAATACCCTAGTACAACGGGTGAAGTTCGCGACTTAACAGACATCATTGCGAAAGCTCAAGCTAACAAAACACTGGTAACAGTTGCTACTGACCTACTTGCTTCAGCTCTACTCAAGCCAGCTGGCGAAATGGGCGCAGACGTAGTCATCGGTTCAGCGCAACGTTTCGGCGTTCCTATGGGTTACGGCGGTCCACACGCTGCATTCATGGGTACTCGTGAAAAGCATAAGCGTACAATGCCAGGTCGTGTAATCGGTGTATCTATCGATACTCACGGTAACCAAGCACTACGTATGGCAATGCAAACTCGTGAGCAACACATCCGCCGCGAGAAAGCGACATCGAACATCTGTACAGCTCAAGCACTTCTAGCAAACATGGCGTCTTTCTACGCGGTTTACCACGGTGCAGAAGGCCTACGCACTATTGCTCGTCGTACACACCACATGACAGCTATCCTAGCGGCTGGCCTGACTAAAGCGGGTTACGAGCTAACAAACAACAGCTTCTTCGATACCATCACAATCAACTCTGAAGAAAAGACAGATGCACTGTATGCGAAAGCACAAGCAGCAGACATCAACCTTCGCCTTCTCAAGGGTAAAATCGGTATCAGCTTAGATGAAACTACAACGATCGACGACGTGAACTCACTGTTTGCAATCTTCGACGTGAAAGAAGACGTTCAAGCACTATCTTCTGACATTGCATCAAACGAGTTTGCAGCAATTCCAGAAAACTGCCGTCGTGAATCAGAGTTCCTAACTCACCCAGTATTCAATACGCACCACAGCGAAACGCAAATGATGCGTTACCTAAAACAGCTTGAGAACAAAGACTTCTCACTAACGCACGGCATGATCCCACTGGGCAGCTGTACGATGAAGCTGAACGCTGCTGCTGAGATGATTCCAGTAACATGGCCTGAGTTTGGTTCAATTCACCCATTCGCACCTCTAGAGCAAGCAGCTGGTTACACAGCGCTAGCGAAAGATCTTAAAGAGAAGCTATGTGAAATCACTGGTTACGACGATTTCTCACTACAGCCTAACTCTGGTGCATCTGGCGAATACGCAGGTCTAATCGCAATTCAACGTTACCACGCAAGCCGCGGTGAAGCTCACCGTAACGTTTGTCTGATTCCAAGCTCTGCGCACGGTACTAACCCTGCAACAGCATCAATGGTTTCAATGAAAGTAGTGGTTGTTAAGTGTGATGAAGATGGCAACATCGACATGACAGACCTAGCAGCGAAAATCGAGAAGCACAAAGACAACCTATCAAGCATCATGATCACTTACCCTTCTACGCACGGCGTATACGAAGAGCAAGTGAAAGAAGTGTGTGAACAAGTACACGCAGCGGGCGGTCAGGTTTACCTAGACGGCGCGAACATGAACGCTCAAGTAGGCTTAACTTCACCTGGCTTCATCGGTTCAGACGTATCTCACTTGAACCTGCACAAAACATTCTGTATCCCACACGGTGGTGGCGGTCCGGGTATGGGTCCTATCGGCGTTAAATCGCACCTAGCACCTTTCCTACCAGGTCATATCGAAAACGGTGTACAAGGTTCTGACTACGCGGTATCAGCAGCAGATTTAGGTAGTGCTTCAATCCTACCTATCTCTTGGGCTTACATCGCAATGATGGGCGAACCTGGCCTAACAGACGCGACTAAAGTTGCGATCCTGAACGCGAACTACGTGATGGAAAAACTACGTCCTCACTACCCTGTTCTTTACCGTGGCACTAACGGCCGCGTAGCACACGAATGTATTATCGATATTCGTCCGCTTAAAGAAGACACAGGTATCAGCGAAGAAGATATTGCTAAGCGTCTAATGGACTTCGGTTTCCACGCTCCTACGATGTCTTTCCCAGTAGCGGGCACACTAATGGTAGAGCCAACTGAATCAGAAGATTTAGAAGAGCTAGACCGTTTCTGTGAAGCGATGATCGCAATCCGTCACGAAATGGCAGCTGTGAAAGCGGGTGAATGGCCACTAGACAACAACCCTCTAGTGAACGCACCGCACACACAAGTTGACCTTTCAGGCGCAGAATGGGATCGCCCTTACTCTCGCGAACTGGCTTGCTTCCCATCGAAAGCAACTAAGAACTCGAAGTACTGGCCAACAGTTAACCGTGTAGACAACGTATACGGCGACCGTAACCTAATCTGTTCTTGCCCAAGCATCGATAACTACGAAGACTAATTCGTAGCGGAGCTAAGCAGCGAAACATAACAAAGGCGAACCAAACGGTTCGCCTTTTTGTTTTCCGAAATTCAAGGTAAACAAATGCATTGACCTTACCGTAAGGGAAAGGTTTAAGGTTGATCTAAACCAACATTGAATTAGGAAATGATTATGGGATGTTGTAACAAAGCGCCAAAAGGTGGAGCCCCTCTTGGCCTGCTTCTAAAAGTCACGCTTGGGATTGGGTTATTTGTGTTTCTGCTGGCGTTGTGGCAATAAATTTGATCTGAGCCCTTAAGGACGCTTTCGACAGTGCCTTAGAGAAAACCAAAAACAGAACTAGTATGTAATATTTGTGTCCCCTATCTTTAACCGGGTCTCCAAAATATAATCATGTTTCATTCTTCAACTCCAATTAAACAATGCTCTCCATGTTGAGGAAGAGGATGAATTCCATCAAGTCACTTTAAGTCGCATGCGGATAATGAGGGTTCAACCTGCGAATAACAGCACTGCATACACAGAATTTCAGGCTGCGCACAGATAGCAAAAATGATTATCTGATCACTTGTTGTGCATGGTGAAAAAGGTTTTTGTTCCCATGCAAAAGAACCAGTACAAAAAAAGCAACCCGTGCCGGTTTGCCGCATTTCTCGCAAAACCCACGTAATTTTCGAAAGGTCTCTTTCAGAACGAATAAATCTTCTTTTCTTTCCCCTTGTTTATTATCGTGAAGGGCAAACTCTTCAAATTCACGCAATGGAGTTGGAAGGTATTGATAGAGACCTTTTCTTTTGTATTCAAAGTCGGGGTAGAAGACAACCAATCGCGCTTGTGACGTAGTAAATGACTTGCGATATTCCGATAATAAATGTTCTCGACATAAGGTCTGTCTTTGATATCCATACCATGAAAACCAAAGAAATTTTTTAGGCACTTTGACACAAAAATCAGTAACACTTTTTCTCGGTACTTAAGACAAGTCATAGACACATCCTCCAATAATTTCCGTAGGGTCGCTTTTACACAATCAAACAGAATAGGAAAACTATGCTGTTTAAGTGGAGACCTAAGTATCATAAAAACCGGGTCATTGCAGACTCTAATTGTGGCGATATATTAAGGCACTCACTGAAAGCCTGTTAATGCGGCGGGACACACTAGTTATCATCTAACGAATAAGGCACGGCAGTCCAAACCCATCAACATAAGTTTAGCGGTTGTTTGACAACCGGGGGAATCCATGTCGCCATTTTAAGGGGTGAATAACGTAATACCGAAGCCACCGAATACCACCTTAAACGCTTAAATCAACGCACAGTAAAAATGCCACGCTTTGGCTGTATGCTTAAATTGCTTGTAAGCATAAGTGAAGCATAAAAAACCACGGTGTTTAGCGCATCACTTCAAGCTTCAGGATTACATTATCTATATGTGATACCCTCACCCTTAACCCTTTTCTTATAGGCCCGCCATGCGACTTAGTCTTATTAAAACCAGGGGAGATACTAAAATCTGAATAATTAAATTTAACGCCCTCAACAGTAAAACTTTCCTGTTGATGCCCTCCATAAGGCATCGGGTTAAAGTTCTCAACACTTCCTTCAACAACATCATATTCACCCTGACCGTAATCAGATAAAAGGGAATATAATTGAATTATTAAGCTACCCCCACTTAAAGCAGTCCAAAGCACTGAAAAAATAAGGAGTATTTTGAAAACCATACCTATGCTTTGTTCAGTCGCAGGCTTACCAACAACTTGTACATCCCAACTGGATAATTTCTTTCTATTTTTATAACCTTCAGCTGAAATATATATAAACAACAAACCGGGAAGAGCGAAACAAAGTGACCACAACCCTTCAAACTTTATATTATAAACAACTTCGTACATTACGACCTCAATTGAATGCTAACACCTTGGTTAATCCATTTTGCCATAAACTCAAAATCGGCTTGAATTGAAAGTGCCAAATGTTGTGAATCAAACTTAACCTTCTTGTTATACAAATGGTTAATTGTGCTCTGCCGTTTCTTTGAAGAGTAGTTTCAGAGGTTTAACCAAAGAGTAAATCCACAAGCCAAATGCTACAAAGAAACACATAAATAATGTTAGAAACAAACTAAATATTGGCCACATTGCCAAGGCTAGTAGCAGACCGGAAAAACCCGTTACTGGTGTGCCTTCCCACTTTACCGTCTCCGCACCAAATATGGATGCGACGCCACACATTAAAAAGAAAACAAAGAAGCTTAGACTAAAGCCGATAAAGAGCATTTTGAAAAGAGACCTTTTCGAGATTTTCTTAACTGTAATTTCCATTTGCATCCCAGTTTTCGTATAACACCTTTCAAATAAAAAAGCTCTACACTTAGTTACAAAATTTTTCTATCTAGTTTTTTATGCCATCAATTGTACTAGCCTTTGTCTTTCCATAACAATCACTTATACCGTCATCCTAGTGATAAGCGTGGCAAATATTGAATTTACCTGCCTAGTATGAATCCCAATAAATCATGAAGTTACTCGAGTTAAACCTCTGTTGTAACCATCAGAACCCACCCATACAACTGAGCAAGTAAAACTCTATAAATCCAATGCTTGACCCTATACGGTAAGGTGTTTATATTGTCGCCCGCCCAACGGGGCACATCCTAAAATGCACACCGGCCATCCTGCCATCATTCGTGTATTTATATTGGTGTTGTGAACTTCCATGCTAACGAAATTTCGTCCTTTTACTCGTGAATCGGGTGCGCTTATGCATCTTTCGATTCCAATCATTTTGACTCAAATAGCTACCCAAGCGATGGGATTTGTCGATACGACAATGGCTGGCCAAGTAAGCCCTGCCGATCTCGCCGCTATTGCACTTGGCACCAGCCTTTGGATCCCAGTGTTACTTCTTCTACGTGGGGTGATTATGGCGTTAACACCCGTTGTCGCTTACCACCGCGGCGCACGTGACTTTCAAAGTATCTCTGTTGAATTCTTCCAGATGGTTTGGTTGGCATTAATTGCTAGCGTATTACTTATCGCTTATTTGGTGAGTGCGAAACCGATCTTAGAATGGATTGGAGTCGCCGCTGAGATCATTCCTATCGGCAGCGATTATGCGTTTGCCCTAGCCTTTGGTGTTCCGGGTATTGCCCTGTTCTACACTTTGAACGGCTTCTGTGAGGGTATGAACAACACCAAAGTACCAATGATCATTTCGGTGGTTGGTTTGTTGGTGAATATTCCGGTCAACTACGTACTTATTTACGGTAAGTTCGGCTTCCCTGAAATGGGCGCTGTGGGTTGTGGCTGGGCAACAAGTTTGGTGTATTGGTTAATGTCGGGAATGCTGTATTCCTACATTAAAGGTCATCACCACTACAAAACCATCATCAACTTTTCAGATGCAAAACCAAAAGCTAAAGAAATGCTTCACCTTCTAAGATTAGGTTTACCTATCGGGATGAACATCGCGGTATGTGGCAGTATCTTTGCGGTAATCGCTCTGATGATTGGTCGTATTGGTGCAGAGAACGTGGCAGCAGCACAAATTGCTCTGAATATATCGAGCCTGACTTACGTGATTCCAATGAGTATCTCATTTGGCATTACAATTCGTGTTGGGCATGCACTAGGCGAGAAAGATGAACTAGGCGCAATTGAACGCAGCAAAGTCGGTATCTTAGTTGCAGCATTAATCTCACTTCTTTCAGTAGCGATGTTCTTACTGTTCCCTGAGTGGATCATTAGGCTTTACACAACCGACCCTACAATAAGCGCGACAGCAGCAGTATTGTTGACCTTTACGGCGATGTACCAGTTTAGTGATGCATTGCAAACGTCTGCTAACGGCGCACTACGTGGCTATAAAGACACTAAGATCCCGATGATCTTAGCTATCGCTTCATACTGGGGCTTAGCACTACCACTGGGCATGGTGTTGGGCTTAACAGACCACATTGTTCCTGCAATGGGTGAAGAAGGCTTTTGGATTGGTATCCTAACGGGATTGAGCGTTTCAGCGACGCTGATGTTAATTCGCTTGCGATACGTGATTAAGAAGCGTGACTTGCCGCCAGCAGATGCAGCAATAGCAAACTAAGATAGACCATTAAGCTAATACAAAAAAGCGCGTTATTGCTACTCGGCAATAACGCGCTTTTTTATTGAATTTCTATAAGTCAGTTAATGTATTTGGGTTAACATTCGTCATTCACTACACGAACGGTGCATTCACAACCACCAGCAGGACATTCATTTCCGGTTACTCGCCCACCAAAAGAATCGTAAAGAACATAACAACCTTGGCGCGTTTCTAGATCCGCGTCAGTTATGTTCGTACTATCTAATTCAGCTTGGGTAAAATCGTAGTCATACCCGACCACAGTGTGTCGATTACCAAAATCAGAAGTTAAGCTGTCATCATCTGACAAAGTCATAAAGTCGATCATCGTCAATTTGTCGCCCGACTCTCCCCGGCTCTCTGGGCAAAGCGTTCCCCAATCAACCTCAACGCTACCGATACCAAAATCGATTACATAGTTACTCTGATCACCTGGATTTGATGCGTCAGGATCAAGCCCTGCGATAATAGCTTTAGAAGTCACCTGCGTGATCACGCCTTCCATCGCACCCGCAACACCTGCAAGTACTGCTTCTCTCGCTGACTCTTGAATATTGAGGAACCTCGGGGCTGTTGTAACGGCCAATACTCCAAGTATCACGATCACAATGATTAATTCCATTAAAGTAAATCCGTTTTTCTTCATAACACCCACATCAACTGACAACTACAGATACAATTACTGAATGAATTATCAATAACTATACATCGTGATGAGATGCGGGACACCTTATGTGTCGCGTCAGAGTTGTTGTTTAGTCGATTTTTAGACCTTGCGCATGAGAGGATGAAAATTAACGCCTTGTTGTCGCTGTCTTATTTGATCGCGTTGTTTTGAATGAGCTAAATTGTCACGATATTACACTGCAGGTACATTCTTCATTTCTGTTGCGCTCTATCGGAGTATCTGCGTCTGCATATCGCAAAAAAATAGCGCTCATGTATGACATAAGCGCTATTCAATAACTGGAGACTCACACATCTCTTAAAGAGGTATGTTGGGAAGTCTAGATTTTAAATGAACCAACATAACGATCGAGAACTTGTGACAACTCTGCCAGCTGCTGGCTTGATTGCTCTAACTTCTCACTTGCGCTCAAACCGTTTTTGACTGAGCTATTAACCGTATCCATGTTCATATTAATTTCATTCGCCACCGCTGATTGCTGCTCAGTTGCTGTGGCAACTTGAGTGTTAATATCGAGAATGGCCAAAACTTGTGTAGAAATTTTCTCCAAAGCTTGGCGAGCCATTTCTGTTTCAGTCGTACCGTCTTCAATTAAGCTCTTACTATTACTCATCGAGCTAACAGCGTTCTTAGCTTCGGTTTGAAGTTGGTTGATCATGTTGTCAATTTCATCGGTAGACTGCGCAGTTTTTGTCGCAAGATTACGAACTTCATCAGCAACGACAGCGAAGCCTCGGCCAGCCTCACCAGCACGCGCAGCTTCAATTGCAGCGTTTAGTGCAAGCAAGTTTGTTTGCTCAGAGATACCTCGAATAACGTCAAGAATCGTACCGATGGACTGTGTATTATCAGCAAGGCTCACGATGATGTCAGAAGCACTATTCATCTCTGCTTCAAGATTCAAAATTGAAGTCGACGTTTTTTCGATTGTCTTATGACCTTCTTGAGTTTCACTCGCAGCCATATTTGCCGCACTGGCCGCACTGGCCGCGCTAGATGCAATTTCATTGACCGTGGCAATCATTTCATTCATAGACGTCACGACCAACATAGTTTGTTCGTTCTGTTCTTGTCCTCTTTGCAATGCTTGCTGCGATTGCTCACGAAGACCAATAGCGGTGCTATTTAATTCAACACCCGTATTCACCGTTTGGGTAATTATCTCGTGGACCTTACCAACAAACACATTGAAAGCCGTTGAGATTTGAGCAACTTCGTCATTCCCTTTGATTGGCAAACGTACTGAGAGATCACCATCGCCTTCAGAAATATCATGCAATGTATTTTTCAATACCAAGAGAGGTTGCATCAGTTTACTAAGAAGAAGTGATAGAACAACGAGACAAACAACAAAAATGAAAACCATTGAAGCGAGCTGGTAGCTAATAATGCCATTCGTTGCTTGGCTAACCTCTGTGATAGGAATGCCGATATCAAAGGTGCCGTACAGCTCACCGTTGACGTAGATAGGTGCCATGATGTCAAACACCCATACTTTTTGAACATCAGCGTACCATTTTGAATACTGTTGTACGCCTTGGGTTGCACCTTTAACGGTATAGCTATCTTCGTAAACCTTATTAAGTTTATTTTTATCGCTGTGAGCAATAGCACTTACGTTACTATCGATAACAATGGCATAAGTGACATCAGACCGCTGTTTCAGCTCGCCCACCAGCTTTTGTAAATCTTGAACTGGATTGTCCGAATTCTCTAAGATATACCCAGCATTCCCAGCCAAAAATTCAGCTTGAACTTGAGATTTGTTCAATATTATCTCATCAATTTTTTCGCTTGAAATGAAATAAGTTGACGCCATACTCGCAGCGACGGCAATGCCAAACATAATAAAAACGGCAAATAGGATTGTTTTCTTCATTTAGGTTGTCTCGACGCAAGTTTGTTAAAAGTTCTCTAAAGGTTTCAAAAAGCGAAACCAAAGCTCGCACGTTTTATCTCGTGTTAGAGCTCGCCTCTATTCCTTTATCTGTAAAAAGCCCGATAACTTTAGCCGAAGAATATAAAAAACATATATTGGTCACATTTATGCAACACGCAAAATCATTCAATAAAGGTCAATTAACTGGAAATCAAGTAGTTGGAGTTCAGGTTAGAAGAAAAAAATGTCGATGAACAAATAAGTGCAAGAACACCAATTAAAGTAGCGTCGGTTCAAGTCGAAATATCAAATCTAATCTAATCACATAGACAGCCCAACAAGAGCCTTCTTTGGTTCGCTGCGATACAAAAACACTCTTCCCATTAATCGACTTCTAACAAAGACGTCACCCATTTTTGTAGCGGATCATCGTTATACCTTGGGTGCCAAGCGGCTATCACATCGAAACTCTCAGGCGATTGTTCCATTGGAAGTTTGACTAGGTTCAGCCCTTCTATCGCTCTGGATGGTAAGAAAGCAATCGAGTCAGTGGTGTTTAAATACATAGGTACAATCGAGAAACACGGGGCGGATACTACGACATTGCGCTTTAATCCGAACTTCCCAAACCATTCGTCAATCGACCCTTTAAAGTTTGGACGTGATGGTGACGCAATTATGGTTGGATAACTTGCAACCTCTTCTAATGAAGGCGTGGTTTGTGCGATAGATGAATGAGGTGAAGTAACACACACATGGTTCTCTTCAAACAGCTTAATGACTTTATAACTATCTGGAATGTAATCAGGGAATGCGATGGCTAAGTTCACCTTACCGCTTTCCATTAGCTCCTGCAGATTATCGATTTCGAAGTCACGCACAATCAACTTTAACTTTGGCGCTTGCTCCCTTAGCTTTGCAATTAAGCTTGGTAGGATGATCTGCTGGGCATAATCCGTCGCCGCAATCACAAACGTCCCGTTAGCTTTCTCCGGCACAAAGTTGGTCTTTGATAACAACAAATTGAAATCGATAAGTAAACGATCCACTCCTATCGATAGCTCTTGTGCAAACGTCGTCGGGACAAAGCCATTAGTTTTCCTTACAAATAACCTATCGTCGAACACTTCTCTTAGTTTCTTCAAATGCTCACTAACAGCTTGCTGAGTCAGCCCCAATTGATTGGCGGCTTTGGATGCGTTCTCTTCACGTATTAGCGCTTGGAAAACCCTGAGTTGCTTTATGTCTAATCGGTCTAATTTGCTCAAACTTACCTACCGCTCTGAAATTGGATTCTTTGTGAGTGTAACACTGCACAAGAAAAACCAGTAACACTCACAATTAAGCTTTGTTTCTACTTGTTTAGTTATTTGGTTAAAGTTCTTCCATCGAAACGAAACACATACAGATCGGAGAACAACATGAAAACAATCATTCTAATTGGCGCACGTGGCAAGATGGGTCAAGCAGCATTAATGGGCTTAGGCAATCATAACGTTATCACTGCGGGTCGCTCTGGCGATGTAGACCATATTGTTGACATCACTGACCCACAATCAATTGAAGCGCTGTACAAGAACGTTGGACACTTTGATGCGGTTGTGAACACCGTTGGCCTCTGCGAATACAATACCTTTGCGGATATGACGGAAGAACAGTGGATGACCACGGTAATGAGCAAGATGATGGGACAAATTAACCTTGTTCGTATCGGCCAAAAGTACATCGCTGACGGTGGTTCATTTACGCTGATTAGTGGCATATTGAACGTTAAACCAATCCCTTTTGCAATTGCCGACGCAACCACCAGCGGTGCGATAGACACCTTCGTAAAGTGTGTCGCTTATGAAATGCCAAGAAATACTCGTATCAATGTCATTAACCCGACCGTTCTTGCTGAAGCATGGGATGTTTACGGTGAAATGATGCCAGGCTTTGAACCTGTACCAAGCAAATTAGTAGGCAAAGCCTTCGAGCGTTCAGTCGATGGCTTCCTTACTGGTGAAGTAATTTTCGTAGACGCTTAGATCTCGTCAGTAAACGTTTTTGTAAGCGCTAGATTTTTATGAAAATTGCTTTGATCGATACCTAATAATCCGTCTATGTCTAATAAAAAAGGCGAACCATTTGGTTCGCCTTCTTATTTGAAAATCGTGCTTAAAAAGTCATGTTTATCGATTTATCGCCAAATATGATCCAGCCGCAATCATTATTCCACCTGCACTTTGGTTTAATCTTTTATGTGCGCGTGGCGTTTTAAGTAAACTTGCCATTCTGCCCGCCCCCATTGCAATTAGCATTAAACCGGACATCAGAGCAACAGATGCTAAAACAGAAACCAAGACGATATCTTGTGAACGCAAAACCGTTAGATCAACGAAAGTTGGCAAGAACGAAATATAGAACAAAATTACTTTGGGATTTGATGCCGAAATTAAAAACCCTTGCGCAAAACTGGCGAGTTCTGATTTCTGACTTTGCTTGGCCGCGAGCTCCGCTGAACCTTGCACTTCAGGTAGGCTCTTAAACATCTTGTAGCCTAAGTAAATCAAATAAGCGGCACCAACGTAGCGAATCACCTCGAAAGAAAACGACCAATTCTCAGCAATCGTCGCGAGACCAAAACAGGCAAGCGTAAGATAAATAAGATCACTGCATATCATTCCTAACGAAAGAGTGATGCATTTTCGCCATCCCTGAACCATGCCACGAGCTAAAATGGCAAAGACTCCAGGTCCTGGAGTGATACCAAATATAAACATGGCAATAAAGAATGTAACTGCACCTTCCAATGACATCGGCTTGTCCTTACTTATAAGTCAGCATGATTGATCCAGAACGTACCATGCAGCCTTGATTCTGGTAAAGAACGTTTTTGACTAACAACGATTCGCGCTGCGCATGTTTTGAATAAGTGTCACACGTAATTTACCCAGTAAGCATGTCTAGTAAGCAAGAACCAAGGTATTTTTCGTTAAGACATAAAAAGGCAAACCTAGTGGCTCGCCTTTGAAAAATATTGATTACAAATCAACGTGACAAGATTAGTTCGCTATTGGTGACAACAACTCTGGGTTTACAACTATGTTTCTCACTCCATGCGCGTGATCTTCGTTGAAGTCATTGCCTTCACACCAGCTGCCAACCGTCGCAATGTTTACTTTCGCTACTTGTGGTCTCACGCTCCATGTTACTTGGAACGGCGAACCTTGTTCATTATAGCCAGGGCCCGTTGTAGAGCCTGCGTATTGAATAGCTGACCCCGTATTTTGTGGAATATTTGGAGCTTGGTTTAAACCGTTGACTTTAGAGTGCTTCGCTAATGCTTCGAAGTCGAGAGCTTTGCCGTCATTGACTAGCACGAAAACTTGGGTTTCTACACGCAGCTGCGGATTGGTAATTGCATTATTAAAACAAGCGCCCAATGTTTCACCCGGTTCAACTTGCGCCGTTGAATATACGTAATGCACCTCAATAGTATCTCCCGAGTGAAGAGAACCATGGTCACTTGGACAAACCTTTTGATCGAATGGTTTAAGTTCAGCCGCACTTAGCTTACCTGTGTATTTGAAACCACTTTGGAAGCCCTTACCATCACCGTTGCCGGCGTATTGAGTAAACTCTCCACCTTTGTGCTCAGCGTTTTTGTGGAAGTGAATATTACACAAGTTCATTGCGGTAGAATCTGGTGCATCCGAAAACAAACGTGCGTTGGTCCCCTTTAAAGACCCCAAATCACGAGGGGCTTGCGGACCGAAACCTTTCCCTTGAGTATTTTCGGACAGGTTCGCTCTTTGTTCAGCGATAACACTGTCTGCCACAGACTCATGACTCGCATCTGATGCGTTCGCTTGAGCTGACAACATCACCATCGCAACACTTAAAAATAGACTCTTATTCTTCATATCTCTTCCCTAGAATATTGATAACTAAACCCAAATACACGTTACAGCAAAGATTTTACTATGCTCACCAATGAATATAAGGGTTGTCTCTGTAAGATTAGATTTCATTGCTTAATTAGGGAGGAATATTAGAACCCTTGATGCATATAACAAGTCAAGTGCAGCAAATTCCGCGAGTCCCTTCCATAACGAATAAATTCCTATTTTCGTTGACGGTCTCGTGACTCAAACTCGTAGAACACTGATTGACGAAAACCAATTAGAGCAATGAAAAAGAATGGTAAGATCTAAAAAGCGAACCCATGGCTCGCTTTCATCGTTTGATTTGTTCTGTAGAGTTGGAGCTAATGTGTAACCGCTACCCGTGACCTGTAGCAAATATCCCAAATGTCATGACGTTCAATGCGTCTGTCACGCCTTCTAGAGATTTAATCACTTTCTGGGTCGGTGTGTTATTGCGCAAAAAGTAACTTCCGATACCTTTTTCACTTCCAGCTTCAACACTATCTTCTGAGGCCAGTTTCGCATCGGCTTGAGAGTTTTCGACAGATTCAGATTCTGTATTTGAATTAGAGTCTTGCTTTGAGTCAGACTGCGTGTTGGAGTCTAAAGTCACATTAGAATCGTGGCTAGCTACCTCGTCATGTAAAAGCGCAACACTTGTGTCAGCATGTATCTTTATGACATCGAGATGACTTTCTTCCTCTACTACACCTTTTGACACAGTATCTTCGTTGCTCAGAGCCTTGTCTTCGAGCTTGTTATTACTCGCAGTCGAACAAGCAGTTAAGAAAAACAGGCTAACGATGAATGTGGTTAAGTTTCTCACCATAATGACAACGCATGAATCAATAAAACATTGTTCGATTGTATTTTATTTAGTTGACGACATCCAGTGATAAGACAAGTAAATATGAAAAGTCCGCTTTCGAAAGAGTATACGGGTTTAGTGCTCATTATTAAGCTTAAGCTTAATAATGAGAGTCCTCAATCAGATTGCTTTCAGGATCTTCGAGCTTACCAAGTGTATAGGTAATTAAATCGTCGTCTCCAACCTTGAATACCCAAACATTGTCGCCTTTGATAAACTGAAATTCGCTGTTAGATTCATTCGGTTCCAATGTTGCAATAAATTCCGATAATTCAGGATCATTGATAATAAAGCGCCCATCTGATGTGTTGCTATCTAGGTTGTTGTTCACTTCAATCTTTTTAGTTGAGGCTGGAAGAATGTCGGGTAACCAACCTCTATCAAATAATCGCTCTTTTTTGGCTTGCGCATAAGTCGCATATTCACTCCTAACGACATCTGAACAGCCAGACATTAAAGCCAGAACCGAAAATGAGATGGAGAGTAATGACCTATTTTTCATTTAATTACCAACACTTGAAGATATGGCTTTGACAGTGTGCTTGGTCATATCAACATCAAGAACTAATCACAAAGGCGATTTTATAAATCAATCGCCCTCTTCATTCAAATCAATTGACTTTATTTACATATCAGTCGCTAGAATTACGGAACCTGCTAGTAAAAGCACTCATACCTTATCGATAATTTAAGCCCGTATGCTAAAGTATATTTAAACCGAATACCTCTCTCACATCGAACAATACCTTTTGCGTTCTTTCTCTGGAGACTTGTGTGCCACTGCGTAAAATATCGATGAGTTGCGCTTTGTCATTCAGCAACTCAGATCTTCTTTCGCGAATCGGACGAAGCATTTCTTGCAAGCACTCTTCCAATACTTTTTTGGTTTGACCATCGCCCAGCCCACCTTTTTGATAATGCTCTTTTAGTTGACTGACATAATTAGCGTCTGCGTGAAAAGCATCAAGATAAGTGAACACGATATTCCCTTCTACCTTGCCAGGGTCTTCAATTCGTAGGTGATTTGGGTCGGTATACATGGATTTAACTGCAGCTCTGATCTCTTTCTCTGTCGCACCCAAATTAATGGCGTTGCCCATCGATTTAGACATCTTACTTTTACCGTCAGTACTAGGGAGGCGAGATGCATTACTGAGAAGTGGCCTGCATTCATTCAAGATTGGCTTACCCGCCAACGAATTCATTTTCCTCACTATCTCATTGGTTTGTTCTAACATCGGTAGTTGGTCATCGCCGACAGGTACTAAAGTTGCGTTGAAAGCGGTGATGTCTGCCGCCTGAGATATGGGATAAGTGAGAAAGCCTGCTGGAATTGAGCGTCCAAATGCTTTGTTTTGAATCTCGCTTTTGACCGTTGGATTACGTTCCAAACGAGCGATAGAAACAAGATTGCTGTAGAACATCGTGAGCTCAGCTAACACAGGCAATTGTGATTGCAGACAAATCGTGGTCTTGGTCGGGTCGATACCCACCGCAAGATAGTCAGCGACCACATTGAGAATGTTGGAAGAAACCTTCGAGGGATTATGGGCATTGTCGGTAAGCCCTTGCATATCAGCGACCAAGATCGTTTGGTTGTGAATATGCTGCAAAGAGACTCTCTGTTTAAGTGAACCGACATAATGACCCAAATGCAAAGGCCCAGTTGCCCTATCCCCAGTCAGAATGATTTCAGGCTTGTTGGTATTGTTCTTACTGCCAGTATTATTGTTGCTGTCGATATGGCTTTTTGAGTTGGTATTCATGGTGTATCTCCAAGTTAAAAAGGCTACTGGAGATAAAAAGAGGCGACATTTTTGATGACATTCTTAGCTACCGTCCAGCAGCTAAAGAATGTAAGTATTCCGTGCTGCTCTATTGAGAGCACCACCAAAAGAAAATTGAAGTTGAAACAGAATTAAATTTCATGGTTAAAACCTATCAACAATACAGACGAGCGACAACTGTTATTTACGCGCACAAAGAAAATAGGTCATAAGATTAACCGGTTATAGTCTTAATCTTTACTGGAACACAGTTCAGTGATTCGGTCACACATAGCTTGGTTAACTGTGAAGTGGGTGTTGAGAAACACTAGTTGGGCAAGTGCCGATTCCGCCGTACGCTCGTAACCTTGGGTAAAGGTTGGTAGTAATTGAGCAAACTTAGGAAAGCGCGCTTCTAGCCTTCTATCCGACATAAACTCATCGACGAATTCAGGCTCAGAATGTTCAGTTTGACCCACAAGATCGATCAAACGATCAAGTGCGTAAGATTGAACGAACCGACTCCCAGCCAGCTTTTCGCCTCGATTGTAACGAGACATGCCGACATAAAGATTGGTTAGTGCCTCACCAATGATCCACTCTTGCGAATTAGCGTCTGACTCCCCTTTTACTGGTGGAACACAACACTGCGTATCAAATTCAGGTTGCTGCCAAACAATGCGCCCTTCAGCAAATGGAATATGCGCTAACTCATGGGATTCAAACACCGCAAATTCACAAAAGATACCGTCAGCGTAAAGCACTTTATAACCATCCACAGTATTTCTTACGGCATAATCGATAGGATGAATATCTGAGAGCCAATGCAAACTGTCTAGGAAATACTGCTTGTGCCCCATTTGCACTATCGCGAAAAAATCGACATCTGAATACTGATCAAGTCGTTCTGTTTCAATACCGACTGAACCTAACCCTAATAGAGCATGAGCTTTACCTGACGCTTTTAAAGACTCGCCAATCGCATCTAAACGCTGTAGTAATTTTTCTGGTGTGTTTATGTGTCTTGTCTGCATCACTTTATCCGTTTGCATTGCTAAATCCCTATCAAGTTGAATGCCATTCAACCTAACTGATAGTTAGAACATCTATGAAGTTTAATTTATAAAATATGTGTTTTGTATAACGATCTGCGCAAGTTATTGTTTGATTGAAAACTAAAGTGAGGAGAAAAGTAGATTAAGGACAGAGAGTGTATTTCGCAGGCAGGGAAATAACACTCTTCGATAATATCTGTTATCTAGAAACTCAGGAACTAAACTGCTGACTTAGCCAAGTACGCTGCCATTTCTTGCTCTGGCACCATACCTCCTCCGGTCGCCCACACAAGATGCGTTGCATTCGCTAGCGTCGACTCATCAATTTGTAGACGAGCAAGGTATTCGCTATTTTGCTCAACATGAATCGCACCTGGCATACCCGCGAGTGCTGAAGGCTCTAGTTGAATCCCCTCGGCTTGATTCAGTTCACTTAGTAATTGATACATGTGCTCGTCGGTTAATGTGTAGTAACCATCAAGCAAACGCTCCATCGCACGACCAACAAAGCCAGAAGCACGCCCCACCGCTAAACCGTCTGCAGCAGTTAGATTGTCTATCCCCAGATCTTGCACTGCGATCTCATCATGCAAACCCGAGTGAACACCGAGCAACATGCAAGGCGAATGAGTCGGCTCAGCAAAAATACAGTGCACGTGATCACCAAAAGCCATCTTCAATCCAAATGCAACACCACCGGGGCCTCCACCTACTCCACATGGCAAGTAAACAAATAATGGATGTTCTTTATCCACTGAAATGTGTTGTTGTTCAAATTGCTGTTTGAGCCTTTGCCCTGCCACCGAGTAGCCAAGAAACAGAGCTTGCGAGTTTTCATCATCAATGAAAAAGCATCGAGGATCTTGTTCTGCCTCTTTCCGTCCTTGTTCTACTGCAACGCCATAATCTTCTTCATATTCAACAACGTTGACGCCATGCTCACGGAGTTTGCTTTTCTTCCAAGCTCTCGCGTCTGCCGACATATGAACAGACACTGTAAAACCTAGCTTGGCACTCATGATACCGATCGACATGCCTAGGTTACCCGTTGAACCTACCGCAATGCTGTATTGTGTGAAGAAACCACGAAACTCAGGTTCAAGCAGTTTACTGTAATCATCATTTTCGCTGAGCAAGCCCGCTTTAATAGCAAGTTGTTCGGCATACGTTAATACTTCATAGATACCGCCACGCGCTTTAATTGAACCCGAAATCGGCAAATGACTGTCTTTCTTCATCATCAAACGCCCTTTTATTGGCTGCTGATAATGGGTTTCTAACGCTAATTTCATCGAAGGAATATCGATAAGTTCAGACTCGATGATGCCATTGGTCACTTGAGTTTCAGGAAACGCCTTGGCTAGATAAGGAGCAAACCTTTGTAACCTCAAACTCGCATCATGAATATCTTGTTCGCCCAATCCCACATAAGGTAAACCGCGCTCCAGAGTCGTCACGTTTGGGTTAAACCAAACCACCTCTTCCAATGCAATCAATTGTTGAAGTAATGGGGAATCTGAGATGAGTTTATCGATATTCAATTCAGTCATGGGTGACCTTCTCTGGTAAAGCGCGTACTGCGCACGTTCAATCATTAGTAAACCTATTTAAACGGTATTTGTGTAATCATTCAATGACCTGTAGGCTAGCTTTTCTTCTCATAAGCAAACAGTAGAACAACCTATGAGCGTCTCTCTTCGTAATAGCATTTTCGTCATGTTAGGGATTCTATTTCTAGCACTTAACCTGCGTGGGCCTTTTACGAGCTTAGCTCCTGTGCTTTCTCAGGTTATGGAAGGCCTCAACCTTACGTCGTCGGCTGCTGGCTTCTTAACAGCTTTGCCACTGTTAACTTTTGCCTTATTTTCACCATTAGTCACCAAGATATCCGAACGAATTGGGCTAGAACCTAGCCTGCTCTTAGGCTTAGTTTTGATCACTTCGGGTATTACACTGCGCTCTTTTGGAGCAATTCCGACGTTATACATCGGCACAGTAATGATTGGACTTGGTATCGCGATTGGTAATGTGTTGTTGCCCGTAGTAGTGAAAATTAGCTTCCCTACTCGTATTGCGACAGTCACTTCTTTGTACATTTTTACGATGGGCATCGGTTCGACGTTAGGCTCAAGTTTGATGGTGCCGTTTTCGAATCTAACCTTATTCACGATTACGGGTTGGCAATTAGCACTGTTAATGAACCTAATATTCCCAATATTAGCTTTGATGATTTGGTTGCCTAAGATCAGAAAGCGCTCTTCTTCAGCAACCAATAACAAGTATCAAGAAAAGCCTATTCCGATGCAGAAGATGATCAAGAGTGGCGTTGCATGGCAAGTGACACTAGCTCTTGGGCTTAACTCATTTACCTTCTATTCTTTGGCAGGCTGGCTTCCACAGATCTTGAACGACCTTGGCTACAGCGAAATCGACGCGGGCTATATTTATGGATTTCTACAATTTTCGACCATGGTTCCGGGATGGCTGTTACTGCCGTTCTTAGGTAAAAGCGATAACCAACAATGGCTCATCACGCTTTGTACTTCGAGTGTATTTATTGGATTAATTGGGCTGTTGTATTTGCCTGAGTTTGCAATCTTTTGGGTGGGACTCTTTGGATTAGCCAACTGCTCTACGTTTATTATCGCGCTCTCTTTTGTTGGCCTGAGAACATCGAATAGCAGTCAAGCGGCTTCGTTGTCTGGTATGGCTCAAGGAATTGGTTATGCTTTAGCGGCAACAGGCCCAACGCTAGTGGGTAAGCTTCATGCTCAAACCGATTCTTGGAGTGTTCCCAT
This sequence comes from Vibrio sp. S/42/10, assembly GCF_029890535.1. Taxonomy (NCBI): domain Bacteria; kingdom Pseudomonadati; phylum Pseudomonadota; class Gammaproteobacteria; order Vibrionales; family Vibrionaceae; genus Vibrio; species Vibrio sp. S/42/10. Next base: position 201,388 of record NZ_JAKMZC010000005.1, read on the forward strand.
TCTGCTGATCGCATCTGTTGCTTTCGCGTGCACGATTTTTGCGGCATTGGCAGCACGAGATAAGAAAGTGAGCGTTTAGGACAAACCGAATGGTTATGGCGTCGCGACTTTATTGCTCGCGACTCTATTGCTGACGACTGTCTTGATGTATTCGCTTGGCGACAAACCAAATTTGCCTTTAAAGCGCTGACTAAAACGACCTTCTGATTGGTAACCGCAAGATTGAGCCAACACAGCAACATTCTGCTGTCCGTTTTGCATCAGATAAAGCGCATGACTCAACCGAACTTCAGCCAGTACCTCACGATATTGCATTCCTTCAAGTTTCAATTTACGGATAAGCGTGGCGCGGCTCATCGCAAAGCGTTCCGCTACCGACTCTAGCGGATGCTTCTCATCAGGTGAATGAGAAAGGTAATGACTGAGCTTTTGGTTAAACGAAACGTTGGCACTGGCAAACAATCGATGCAATACCCCTTTTTCGGCTAATTGCTGGTATAAGCCCTGCAACCAAAACTGTTGGGTCTCTTTACTCATGCTTTGTCTATCAAAGGAAAACAGAGCGTTGAGTGAGTCTTGTAAGCTTCGGTCCGCTTGTACTGTCGGCAGCCCCAGATCATTCGAGCGTTCCTCACTTAAACCAAGCATCGCCTGAGAAGGTTGGAATTGAAAGCTGAACACTCGTGATAAGAAGCGCCCTTTGTGGGGCATGTTCTCAAAACTTAGTGAAGCTGATGCCTCACACAGCAACAGCTCAGAATGTGAGAGTTCTGCCGCTGAATCTTTCCAAAACAGGCGCTTACTGCCTGTAATGATCTGAATGATACTAGGAGATAGAATCCTCACATTACGTAGCTTTTGTAACTGCTCTGCACGAAAGATCGTCACTTGATATTGATGATTCATCTCATCCCCCTTGTTTACTTATTATCAACGACCAGCTATCGCATCAATAACTGGTCGCTTTATTAGCGTGTGTAAATTATCAACGTGTATAAAGCTATTAACGTGTATAAGTTGCCGTCAGTTTCGCTTTGTCTAGAGCCATGCTGTTCAACGTGAATCCAACCACAGCCGACGGCGTGTTTTCGTCTAGGTTGAGCTTGTCCGTTGGCAATGCCCAAACCGTGAACTGGTAGCGGTGCATGCCACCTTTTTCAGGAGGACAAGCGCCACCGAAACCTACCGTTCCATAATCTATGCGGCCTTCTTTGCCACCCATTTTAGAGATGTCGACACCACGAGGTAGCTCGCTCACTGTTGCTGGAATATCAAACGCTACCCAGTGCCAGAAACCACTTTCAGTCGGAGCATCTGGGTCATAAGCCGTGATTGCAAAGCTTTTGGTTCCTGCTGGAGCATCTTTCCACATCAATTGTGGTGATAGGTTATCGCCGTTACAACCCCAACTTGAGTATTCAAACGTCTTCGCCATTGGGTGACCTTCTTGAATATCATTACTCGTTAATTCGAATGCCTGAGCCGAGCCAGCTGTTAAGATACTAAGCGCCAATACTGATTTAATGAGTGTTTTCATGGTGGTTCCTCTGATTAGGTATGAGTCCAGTATAGTCCCCTCCATCCGCCCGATAATGACAATAAGTACACAATTATCTAGTTTAACTCATTAAAATGATACTTACTGTATATTCCAGTTTTCTTTGGAAAATATTCCGTTTAACAGGCTCTATAACCTCACTTATCTCAACCACGATTTAACTAAAGCAAAAATCCACCTTTTGGCTTTCAAGCATCAATCCCTATCGAGACCTAATTCTCTCTATTTTTGTGCAAGAAAATTGGATACCGACCACAATTTCAAACACAGATATTTTCACATAAACCTCAAAAGTGATATCAATATCAATATTGACCGATAATAATACAAAAGAGATATTTTTGATGAATAAGACCCTACTCGCTTGCTACGCCCTTCTTGCTTTTTCTTCTGCGGCAACGGCTAATGTTCAGTTTTCGAACCCAGAAGGAGCTTTAGGCGAACCTTCTAATTACTCTCAATACCAAAATGTTTTGTCAGAATCTGAACTTCAAATTTCAGATCCTAACGGAAAGAAAGGCAACAAAGGCTATTTTGCACTCGATAATAACTACGACGGCATAGTGAACAACAATTTTTATGTCGACAAAGAAAGTGAAGCGCTAGTCTTTACCATGAAAAATGACCACCTGCGTAACGAGCTACGCGTTCAGGAGAACTTCCGCACAGACTTAGCAAATGAAACATACAAATTGAGTTCGGAAGTGGAGATCATAAACCCTGAAGAGTCGATGAAGAACTCAGACTCTAAACAAGACGAGATTACTTTTCTACAAGTACACAACAAAGGCCTAGATAACCTCGGTACTCACAATGTCCCTCACCCTTTGCTGCGTGTTGTGTGGAAACGTGACAATAATGGTATTGAAGGGCATTTCTGGGCAATCGTTAAAAACAACGCTGTCATTTGTAAAGGAACGTTTGGTAAGAAGAACAAAGATAAAGAAATGTGCAAATCAGACGTAGCATATTCTCAGTTCGACTTAGGTAAAGCGCCAGAAGGCAAACCAACAGCATTTGACCTAATCGTTGGTGATAAGAAACTCATTGTTGACGTAAACGGTGAACGTAAAGTTGAGCAGGATATTGATTATTGGCGCCACCTATTAAGCTACTTCAAAGCTGGCGTATATAACCAATTTACAAATGGACAAAGTGAAGCTCACTTCTACAAGCTAGAGTACACAGAGAAAAAGAGCTAATTTAAAATTTGGCTTACAACCACATTGAGTCATCAGAAACAGAAAAACGGACTTGTTAGAAAGTTCGTTTTTCTGTGCGTGCTGTTGAGCATTGTTAATGAGTTAACCCGAACAGCAGGATAGCTAGAGTTAAGCAGTTAAGCAGTTAAGCAGCCGATTACTTTTGTTGCTTCCAATACAATATGCCTTTATTCAGTTCTTTCGTTAACTCTATTTTGAAAGGCTGTTAATAGGTAATCGATAAAGACTTTCTTGCGCTTTGGCATCAACTGCCTGTCTGCATACACCAAACTCACGGATACCTCAGGCATGTCATACTCAGGCAATAGTCGTACTAATTTGCCTGTTTGAAAGTGATCTCGACAGATGAACTCCGGTAAAACGGCTATCCCCAACCCATCGACACAAGCAGTAAGGCAGGCTGTAATCGTGTTTACCCTCAACTGACACGGCAACTCTATCAAAATCGACTCTCCATCCTCCAGCTGCAAATGCCATTTAGGTAAGCGTGCTGCTTTGTTAACGACTTCAATCAACCTAAATGGTGACTTTAGATCTGTAGGAGTTTTGATATCACCAAACTGTTCTAAATATTCAGGACTCGCTACCAGTACACGTTTTGATGTTGTCAGATATCGAGAAACCAAACTTGAATCCACTAGCTCACCAATTTGCGCGTAAAGGTCGATACCTTCCGAAATGATATCAACTTCGCGATTCGTCAGCTCCAAATTCAATGTGACATTTGGATGTTCTTTCAAGAAACTGTGTATATATTTAGCCAACACTTGGTGACCTAGTTCGACGGGGAGTACCACATTTAAAGGGCCACGAATCAGATCTTGATTTGCGGATACTTCGAGTTCGGCTTGGCTCATGATTTCATGCATTTGAATACTTGATTGATAAAATCGTTCTCCCTCTGGTGTTAGTAGCAAACTTCTGGTCGATCGAGTGATCAACCTCACACCTAAATGCTGTTCTAACTCTGCCAATTTTCGGCTTACGGTCGACTTAGTCATGTTAAGTGTTTCAGCAGCCTGCGTAAAACTCCCACAATCAACAACTTGTGTAAAAACAGTTACAGCATTTAAGTCCATCACGTATTCCTAAAACTATCATTAGTAAAATTTTTGCAACAGTGTTTCTCTTTTTTCCTATCTTATCAATTAATGATATTCATTTACAATTCGTTACATCTAAATAAAAACAAAATGAGAAAAAGAAATGACAGAGAAAAACAACGCTTCGCACACAGTAAGCAAAACAAGACGTAAAAAAGCTCCGCTTATTGCCACTGCGATCATGCTGTCATTGGGTTTAGCAGGCGCGGGATATTGGTACGGTTATGGTCAGTACTTTGAATCAACCGACAATGCCTACCTTCAAGGCGACATTACTAACATTAGCCCTAAAGTCTCAGGCTATATTGTAAAGTCTTACGTGAGTGACAACCAATCGGTAAAAGCTGGTGATTTGTTGGTGCAAATTGATGACCGTGATTACCAATCGGCTCTTGCTCAGGCCAGTGCCCATTTATCTGTCGTTCAATCCGATGTGAAAAACCTTGTAGCACAACAGACGTTACAACGTAGCAAAATAAACCAAGCTGAAAGCCGTGTTGATTCCGCACAAGCTGAATACGAACGTGCGACTCAACAAGTAGTTCGTTCTCGTAGCCTATTAAAACGCAATTACGCCTCTCAAGATGAAGTCGACAGCATGGTAGCACAACAAAAAGTGACCCAAGCCGATTTGGAAGAAGCAAAAGCTAATCTCGTTGCGACCAATGATCAGTTAATTGTAATTGCGAGTGAGATAGAGCAAGCCAATGCATCGGTAACAGAAGCTCAAGCACAAAGAGAACAAGCACAGTTAAACCTTGATTATACTAAAGTGTACGCTCCTACCGACGGTGTTATTGGTAAACGCAGTGTGCGTGAAGGTTTGTTGATTCAAGCTGGAGCACCGTTGATGAGTTTAGTGCCAAATAATCAAGTGTGGATTGAAGCCAACTTCAAAGAGACACAACTCAGTGGTATACACAAAGGTCAAACAGTTGAAGTAGAGCTAGACGCTTTTCCGGGTCAGCCGCTTGAGGGCGTGGTCGATAGCTTCTCCCCTGCTACTGGTGCTAAATTCGCGCTGCTTCCACCAGAGAATGCAACGGGTAACTTCACCAAGATTGTTCAACGTGTCCCAGTAAAAATTACGATTCCAGATCAGCAAGGGTTAAAAGGTCGTCTTCTTCCTGGTTTATCTGTGGTAGCGACCATAGACAAACGAGGCTAGACCATGAGCAACGCTGGTGTTGTCACCCAAACTAATGATGATCACGAGGTATCCACTCGCCATTGGATTGCCCTATTTGGCGGGCTAGTTGGCGCGTTCATGGCGATCTTAGATATTCAGATCACCAACTCGTCTCTTAAAGACATTCAAGGCGCACTATCTGCCACTTTGGATGAAAGCTCTTGGATCTCTACGTCTTACCTAGTTGCAGAGATGATCGCTATCCCACTCAGTGGTTGGCTTTCTAAAGCGCTCGGTAAACGCCGTTACATAACGTGGACGACGGCTATCTTCACCATTTCATCTTTGCTGTGTTCATTTTCTTGGAATATGACCTCGATGATCGTGTTCCGTGCGATGCAAGGCTTCAGTGGTGGTGCTTTAATCCCGCTCGCATTCTCATTGGTGATTCAGTTACTGCCGGTTAACAAACGGGCTGTGGGTATGGCATTATTTGGTGTAACCGCGACCTTTGCTCCATCGATCGGCCCGACATTTGGTGGTTGGCTGACGGAGAACTTCTCTTGGCACTATATTTTCTACATCAACATTCCGCCAGCCCTACTCGTGATCACCATGATCCGCTATGGCTTAGACGATGAAAAACTCGATCTTGGTACCCTTAAAAAGGCCGATTGGTTTGGTATCGCCACCATGGCACTCGGATTGGGTTGCTTAGAAGTGGTGCTGGAAGAAGGTAACCGCGAGGAGTGGTTCAGCTCAAGTTTCATCATTGGCTTGAGTATTGTGTCGGCGGTGAGTCTGGTTTACTTCGTGATAAACGAACTCCAACACAAAAAGCCCTTGGTTAATTTGCGGCTATTGCGGGATGCTCAATTTGCCATGTCGTGTATCGCCTACCTGATTTTAGGAATGGCGTTACTCGGGTCCATTTATGTTTTGCCATTGTACTTAACACAAATACAACAGTATAACGCGATGGAAATTGGTCAGGTGCTCATGTGGATGGGGTTTCCACAGCTACTGATTTTCCCGATTGTACCTAAGCTCACACAGATAATTAAACCTAAATACCTAGTGACCTTCGGTTTCGCAATGTTTGGTTTAAGTTGTTACGTAAACACACACATGACAATCGATTTTGGTGGTCAGCAGCTGATTCTATCGATGGTTCTACGCGCGATTGGCAGCCCATTTATTATGGTTCCACTGTCTTTGGTTGCGATGAAGAATATCAGTAAAATGGATACACCCGATGCTTCGACCTTAACCAATGTGATGCGTAACTTAGGTGGTGCTTTTAGTATCGCGATTATTGCGACGCTACTTGATAATAAAACACGTGAGCATTTGGCTCATATTAAGGAATCACTGCCTTCTGTTAGTCAATTAGGTTGGCAAACACTCAAAGATCAACAAGCGTTCTTTATCCAATCAGGAAGCGATGCCGCAACAGCAATGCAACAAGCTCAGGCTAGCCTGTTAGGAACCATGCAACGTGACGCCGCAATCATGGCCTACAACGACGTATTCCTAATGATGACAGCGTTTTTGGCATTAGCTGCGGTTCTAATTTTGAACATGCGCGATTAAAAATAAACTGGCCCATCATTCAGGTTTACCTAGCATAGAAACACGAAAGCCCGATACCGCACTCGTTATCGGGCTTTGTAGATCTTTATTGAGCTATGTTGTATCGCCAGAAATTAGTACTTAAGAAGTACTTTGACATCGCCAGTAAGTGCAGCTTCATCAACATAACCAATCGCGTTCGTATTTGAAGCAACTTGATTGATTACGGCACTGTAATCAGCAACTTGGACCGGCGCTTCAGCTTTACCAGTGAACACTAAGCGAGCCCAAGCGGATTGCAGTTGGGACTCTGAACGACCCGTTGCTACTTCATGAAAAGCAATACGACCTTCAGCGCCATCAACAAGCTCAACAATTTGAACTTTACTGCCATTACCCAGTTGGTTTGATTTACCCATGAATAATTTTTTCACATCAGCATTGGTTAACGCATCAACACCTGCGCTATTGCCGATAACAACCATACCCGCAGCAGCATTAAACGAAATAAACGTTGCTGCCATAAGCGTTAGTAACTTTTTCATACTGATACCTTAGAATACGAAGTCTAACTTAGCTGAATACAAGATTGAGTCATCTTCAAAGAAATTGCCTGTTGCGAAATATGTACCGACTGTTTCGATATTCTCTTGGAAGCCGCCGCTAGTACCTTTGTAGTCAACGTAAGTAACATCAACTTTAAGTGACATATTCTTAGCAAAATCCCAACGTGAACCAACAGAGTAAGATAGACGCTCGTAGTTTAAAGCCTCTCTAAGAGCAGACTGAACGCCTGTCATATTAGTACGCTCTTCATTGTCAGTCGTTTCTACCCAGTTGATTGATAAATAAGGAGTAAACTCATTGACTCTATAGCCAACTAAAGCAGAAATAGATTGATAGTCATAGAACTCACCATCTAGCTGCACATCCGCACCTTCGATGTTAGCGATTAAATCACCGTTGTCATACTGTGCACCAAGTGAAATAAACTGACCGTCTTTACTGTCTAACATTTTGCCCATTCGACAATATGGGTCAGCAAACAGACTATCGTCGTTAAAGTTACAAGATGGGTTCGATTCAGCAACAAAGTAAGAACCACGGAACGTCATATCCCCTACGTTCCAGTTCGCACTCACACCCATCAATTTGTCTAATTTAACTTCGCCAACAATAGAGTCGTCTTCGTCAATGGTGCCAACACCAATAACGGGTTGAATCAATAAACTTGAATTAACGAATTCTACTGGGATCAAGAGATCAGCACCGGTATAGCTTTTTAAAACGATATTTTCGTACAGCTCTTGCGAAGGACGAATCATCGGATAAGCGTAACCAAGATCCGTGTAATCTGAGTAGAAAAACAGCGGTAGGCGTAGCTTACCAGCACGAGCAGTAAAACGTTCAAAGTCGTATGATGCATACGCCATCTCGATCTTTGGTTCGTAGTCATAACGACTATTCGCAACAATCTGCGTTACAAATTTAGCTTTCTCATTCACATTAAAGTCAAACTGAAGTCCAGCAAGCATCTCTTGCTCCCATTGCAGATTATCGCTGGTGTATCCCGCATAATTGACATCATTGTTCGCTTTACCGATTCCAACCGAACCAAAACCACTAATATTAATATCTTCCATACTTGCAGCATTTGCACCACAAGCAACACTCACCAAAGCAGCAATTAGTGTCTTTTTCATAACGAACTCCACAGTTATGTTTTAGTTTTTATTATTTTCAGCCCCAAATTCGAGGCAAACTCCCGCTGTTCTTCTTGGTGAAAATCAAGAAAAACGTCACTTAAAAAAACAGCAGGAAGAATTGAGGAAAGCTAACGGATCTTAAAGTGACCCGTTAGTTCAGATAGGTTTCGTGTGATTTTTTGAATATCCTGAGCGACTGAATCGACTTGTTGAACACTGTCAGTAGTACCTTCAGCCATATCACGGATATCCGTTACAAACATTTCAATACGAGAAGAGGTTTGTTCTTGCTCTTCAGTTGCCGATGCAATGCTATCGTTACGTTGACTAATTTCCATCACATCATTGGTGATCTGAATAAGAGATTTCTCCGCCACCAACGACTGTTCAACACAATTCTCAGCTTTGATTGCACTTTCCGAGATAATTTTTGACGCCATTTTAGCTTGCTCTTGCAGCTGAGACAGCACGGACTGGATCTCTTGCGTAGAGCTTTGTGTTCTTGATGCTAATGTACGAACTTCATCAGCCACAACAGCAAAGCCTCTGCCCTGCTCACCCGCTCTGGCCGCTTCGATAGCCGCGTTTAATGCAAGTAAGTTAGTTTGCTCTGCGATCGCGCTAATTGAATCTAGTATCGATCCTGCACTTTGCGTATTGGTATCGAGTTGCCCAACCACTTGAGAAGCTTGACGTACATCTGTGGTGAGTTCTTGTACCGCAAGAATAGTACTCTTAACTTGCACTTCGCCCATAGACGCTTGCTCGCTCGCACTTGTAGCAGACAAAGATGCATCACTTGCATTGTGAGCAATATCTTTAGCCGCGCTAAATAGCTGCTGTAACGATTGGGATACTTCTTCAATAGCCAAGTGTTGATTCTTGGACAAAGTGCGCGTGTTTTGGCTTGTGCTCACTAAAGAACGCGAAATAGAATCCAACGCCACCACGTTTTCAATGGTGTCTGTCACATTACGTTGTAATTGAGAAACAAATGAATTAAACGAATCAACTAGTGGTTTAAGTTCATCATTTTTCTCATGCTTCAGCCTAACTGTTAGATCACCTTCGCCTTCTGCTATGTCTCTCATTTTGTCACTGATATTGGCTAAGTCTTTACGTATTGCATAGACAACAAACCAGCCAAATAAACACAATGAAATCAATGCAGCAACACCAAGCACTCTCATGATCCGGTTTGAACGAAGATTGTTTTCTTCAAGGGAAGTTACCGAGCTTTCGAAATCAGAAATTCGAGCCTCGGAAAAGTCATTAACCCCTTTGGTTAAACCTTCTAGTATTTCACTGCTCTGTTTAGCCAGTTGCCCTGCTTCACTTAATGAAATATCTTCGTCAATCATTCCTTTAGCTATTCGATACGCTGAATCAAAGTAAGCTTTCGTACTTCTTTGAAGTTCAGTAATCGAATATTTTATGGATGGATCTAACTCAGACTGCAGTTTAAAGTTCGCAATAATCGCCTTGTATGTTGTGACGTTCATTGCCAATAATTCTTCATCACCCAACGTCACCGCTAAATTAAAACGTTCGGCGAGTTGAGGTATTAACACTCGATTCATCGAAGATGAGTCCATTATCGGATAGATAACTTCATCAATTCGATTTACTTGTTGATTGTTATTACTTAAGGCCCTTTCGCCCACAAATAAAATACTACTGAAGCCAGCAAAAGAAAAAAGGCACAAAGCCAAAACTTTATTTTTTATAGAAAGGGAAAACATCAAATATCCTTATAAACGGAATAATATACCGTGTCTTATTTGTAAGAATACTTGCGGGTGTACGCGGCAACAATTCAGATAAAGCATGATTACCATAAATAATTTCGATTAAACACATAAATACGGTAAATCATATACACCTAGATTCGTAACAGTTATTAGCGCTTAGCATCAAGACTTCTATCGCAGACCAAAAGCTATGGACACTAAAACTCAATTCAATTCAATTCAATTCAATTCAATTGCTCTTTTAACCCGTGAATAACTAACATAGAAGCAATAACATCAAGTGGTCTCATTAAAGAATACGCCATCTTGACAATGTGCAACTTGACACCTAAATTGACCTTATAATCGAATTTTTGGGAATGACAATTTGACCTTATCGCCAGACCTAAGGGTTTTGATTGTAGACGACTCTAAGAGCGCCACCATTCTTATCAAACAGCAGCTAGTTGGTTTGGGGGTTCCGCATAGAAATGTTTTCATTGCGACCAACTACCAACAAGCGATCAAAGCAGTCGAAAGTCACTATTTCCATGTCCTTCTCATCGATTATCATCTAGAACAATCTTTCACTGGATTTGAGCTGCTAGGGATTCTCTATCGAAACCGACTGATCGATCATACCGTTGCAATTATATTGCTCTCTGGTGATATGCGTCAGGAAACGGTATTGACAGCTTTATCCGGCGAAGCGCACCACTTTATTTCTAAACCAATCAATACACTTGCTCTTGGAAAGAAAATTCAAACCGCCGTCTTTGAAGCAAAGCAAATTAGCCAGCTTACAAACCTATATCCAATCAATAGTCAAGTAGCACTCAATTCAGCATTAAACATTCCAGGAAAGGATACCAAGGTACAGTTCGAAGCAACGCTTATCGAACACTTGATAGCACGCAAAAAGTGGGAATTGCTCTCATATTTACTTAATAAATCTGGAACGAACATGCATCCAACCAAACTGGTAGCAGAAGCTTTAATTTTGGACGGGTTGGGTAAGCCAAAGTCAGCCATAGACAAACTGCACAACTACCTTGTTGTGCAGCCTCTTTCTTTGAACGTGATTGATTGTTTAAGCTATATTTACGAAAAACACCAGATGTTAATACCAGCGTTAAAATTGGCGATACGAGCCTTTGAATTAACACCGAGCATCAGCCACCGTGCGATTCGCGCCATCGATTTAGCTGAGAACGTCGACAATACTCAAGTTCTGATCAAGTTAGGGGAGATTTACGCTAACAGTATTTCATTAGCAGACCTCGACGTTATTCACTCTATATCGACCTATTTCAACGCGTTGAGAGCAACATATGAACGAGAAATGCATGTAACCAACAAAAAATTGTTGATAGAGCATGCAGGACAATTTACGACACAGGTTAATCTAAAACTACCAAATCACTTGCAAAATCAAATACTTTCAAACCTAGCGATTTTCCATTGTCATATTCTGATATTCGAAAAAAATGAAAAACTTGCTCATCATAAATTGGTAAAAGCGACTACTTTGCTTTCTCATCGTTTTTACGATGGCCCAACGGATTTACTCAACCAATTGTTACCTTTACTAGATCACTTTGGGGAATACTCTATGTACCGTGCAGTGACGAAATGTATCCTATCTCGCGGTGATCCTGTATTGCATCAAATTCAACCAGCAACACTGTCTCCTTCCACTTTGATAAACCTAGAAAGTGTGGATTCAGTAAATGATCTTAAGAACTATATTCACAATTACCCATATTCTGTAGCCGCTAAACTTGACTATTTATATGCTGTAAATAAAACTCAAATACAAGAACAACTTAGTGACGATTTCGTACAAGAAATCACCCAACTAGAACTTCCAGAAAAATGGAAGACATGGGTTAGCGACTTATCACTCAAGGGGTTTATCACCAAGCCACCTTGCCCATTTCTCACAATCAGCCGACGGGAGTCTATATGCTAGATTTTGACGCTTTAAACACCTATTTAGACAATGACCAAGAAGTCATTTTTGCAGTTTTGTCTGTGTATCAAGAAGATCATGGCAACTCATTAGACGAGATAAAAGAGTTGGTACAACAACAAGATTGGGGCAAGCTTCATTTTACAGTGCATACTTTAAAAGGCATCTTAGCCAGTTTCGGCGAAGAAACGGCCACGGCGGCCTTGGAGCGAGTCGAGCAAAACACGCTCAATAAACTCGCACCTAAAGATGAGGATCTGTCCGTAATCTACAGCGAAGTGAAGATCATCAACAAACAGATTGATGAGGCGCTTAGCGCTTATTAACAGGCTCAATGTGCAACTAACCCGTTATTATCTTCTAGTTGTTCAGATGCTCGATAGAATTAAACGAGCTAATAGAGTTTAGACTTGACTCGTTACACTTATCAGCAGAACAAGATAGAGAGTTGAAGTACTCTAAGTAGAACCTTAACTCTTGCCACTTTCTTTGACGCTAGCCTTCAAATCACACAAGCTATAAACGGCTATAAATTCACACCACCTATCTGGTAACACCAACGCATAGCTCACGCGTTATAACCCATGCATGTTCATGTTTTCAATGAAAAAGCAGTACATTTAATGAGATGCAAAATAGCTAAATATTTGTAGATCTTTTTGTGACAGGAGTATACGAAATTGCATTTTATTTATTGGTAAACGAGAAACTGTTATCTACACTCTAATAAAATCGAGCGTTAATCACTCAGTAGCATAATAATAAAATAAAACGTTCAGTCGGCTAAATAAGGACAAGGAAATGAACAAAGACAGTTTTGCTGCGTTCCAGGAGCTCACGGATCACCCTCCTACTAAAGGCTCATTGACTACCACGACTGAACCCTATGCGTATTATCTAAAGGATCTTGTGGGCATTGACCTTCTATCTCGTGAAGATGAAGTGTATTACGCTAAATTGAATTGCGCTGGTGATAAAAAAGCGCGCGATGTAATGATCGAATCAAACTTGCGCCTAGTTGTAAAAATCGCAAAAAGTTACCTAAAGCGTAAAGGTAATAACTTCACTCTGCTCGACTTGATCGAGGAAGGTAATATTGGCTTGATCAAGGCCATCGACAAATACGACCCAGAACCCGGCTATCGTTTTTCAACCTATGCCGTATGGTGGATTCGCGAAAACATCGAAGCCGCATTAATGAATAAGGGTCGGACTGTCCGCTTACCGGCTCATGTGTGCAAAGAAATTAATAGCCTCGCATCAAAGAAGTTAGATATAAGCAAAAAAATGAGTAAAGAAGTTTCTATCTCAGAGCTATCATCAAGTTCTGGCGTTAAGGTTGAGCGTGTCGATAAATTGGTGGCGTTAAGCGGATTTATTGACGTAACAACAACAGTAGGCATTAGCCATGCTCCACTTGTGTTGGAACAATGCGAAAGCGAATGCATCCCCGACCCTCAACAAGACTGTGAAGATCAATCATTCACACACGCGCTTGAGCAAATCATCAACACACTGCCACCGAAATTGCAGAAAGTGCTCATTCACCGCTTTGGTTTCTTTGATAACAAGGTGAAAACACTTTCGGAGGTGGGAGAAATGTTGGATGTAAATGTGTCGAATGAACGTGTTAGACAAATGCAGAAAGAAGCGATCGAAAGAATTCAAAAACGACTGAAATTTGATGGCTGGGTCTAAGCAATTAAGAACACAAAACTTAGCAACTAGAGCGCTGAATAGCTAGATTAGACATTTAAAGAACAATCATAAGGGTGAGCTTCAAAGCTTGCCCTTTTTGTTTGCCTACTTCGTTAAAACGTTTGAACGATCAGAAGTATATAAAGCAAAGTGCCATTTTGTTGGCTAAACAGTCTTACAGAGAAACATAGGAGTATTGATTACTTCAAGAAGTAACACGTTCACTGCGTAAAATAAGGTAATTCACATAGGTAGTTTCAAGGCAGTTTTGTTCCCACAAAGACAAGATGCGCTTAGTTGCAAAGTAATAGTCTTTATTCCTCAATAACATGCCAACCGTACGACTTAGTTTCTCAAACCGTACTTGGTCGCTTGCCGAAATATAATCGTCTTCACTTTGAATAATCGGAGCCAAACCATCGGCAAACCAATTGTTCAGAATTTCTCGCATCTCTAACTCAGATTCAGGCACATCGATACTCGACAACTCTCGATGTTGAGGTGGTGGCACTATGTATCTAGATGCTTGTGGTGAACTGACATATCGATACATGTCGTCCCTCCTTTTAACTGACTCTTCTAATAATTAAGGACACTTTTATTCGTTCACAAGTTTTAATGTCCAGTTTTTTATAGCAGTTTTTAAATGAGAATAATGAACAATAAATGACAAATAAAAAGCCATGCAAACCCTCTCTGCATGGCTTTAATAAACGCAACGTTATGCGCCTATTTGCTTCTTAGTTCAAAAGACGACTGAACTCATTGGGTTAAATTTGGCTTTGGTCTAAGTCGTTGCCTTGATCAGTTCCAGTTTGAGAATCTGAATCGAAGCTGCCAGAATCGTCGGTGAAGTCAACACCTTGCTCTTGACCACCTGAACTTGTCCAGTCGCTGCCGCCAGACTCCATACCTGCCATGTCCGGTTGCTGTTCTTGCGTCGAACCTTGCATGGTGTATTGATCGTCGATCTCAACTTCAACAGAACCGCTTGCACCGTCTATTGAGCTACCCAAATCATCGTAACCTTGGAATTGCACCTCGCTAGTACCTTCGTACCCTTCTGGAAGTTCTACGGATACAGGCTGATCTAGGTTGCCACTGATTGTGAAGCTACCATCACCGTTATCCAGTGCGTTGCTCACAGTAGCGCCTTCAGGTAAGCCAGACATATCAGCGTAATCAACCGATTCGTTACCACTCACCTCATCTGGAACCGAGATAGAAATAGTATCGCCCGGTGCCGCTGTAACATCAGCCACGCTGTTCTCGACTTCAGTTTCAACATCTTGAACTTGGTCAACAGTTTGCTGAACCACATCTAGTTGTTGCTCTTCTGTTACTTGAGCAGCTTGAACTGGTGGTTCATCACTTTGTGCTGAGTTATCGGCTACTTGGATGCTTAAGCTGTGGCTTGATACTTCGCTGCCATCGTTGACTTCAACATTCATCGCTAAATTGCCATCGAAGTCTTCGTTTGGCCAGTATGTCCACTGACCTTCGCCTGATTCAGCGAAGAAGCCTGCATCATTCGCGTCGGCAACATCAGCAACTTGTGCAGAATCACTCACACCTAACTCATCCACCAGCTGTGACTCTGTGATGATTAATGAACCATCACCCGCTAAGACATAGCCTTCGCTTAGGGCTAATTCTTCGGCGTCTTGTATATCAACATTGAAGAAGCTTTCGATACGGTTTTCGCCATCGGTCGCTATAAATCCAACTTGAACATCGCCGGTGTAGTCTTCAGCCGGTGTGAATTGATAGTTACCTTGGTTATCGCTCTCAATTACGCCCTGACCTTCCATCAAGCTTACTGACTCAATGCTCAAGCTATCGCCTTCTGCATCGCTCAGGTTCGCTAACATGTCTTCATCAGTGAACGACAAGGTTGTATCCGCTGCTATTTCAGTGGTTGTGATGCTGTTAATTTCTGGTGTTGCATTCTCTCGCGAGTCACCTTCTTTCACGACTACGCCAGTTTGCTCATCATGAAGCACGCCGTCTTTATCAATCACGTAAGCAATGTCTGCTTCGCCAGTAAAACCTGATGCTGGCGTGAACGTCCAGGTGCCATCGCCATTATCGACAATCTCACCTTGGCTTCGGTCTGCTAGATGAACCAGTTTCACTTCATCATCGCTATCAGCATCCACATTTTTAGCTAAACCGATTAGGTCGTCCGCGGTTAGGATGATGGAATCACCCGCTAGGGTTTCGAAATCACCTGAATCGATGCCATCTTCGAACGCTTCTGGTTCATCTCCGTAATCAACCGTTGTTGCGCTAACAGTTACGAATAACTCACCATGGAAGTCTTCAGGAGGCGTCATTTGAATGTTTGAGATATCCCAATCGAACAGGTCGATGTATTGACCCGGCTCGGTGATCATCACGGTATTTACACCATCCGTCACCTCAAATCCAACCGGAAAACCTGTCATCACCAAGTTACTGAGTGTTTCTGAATCATCGACTAAGCCAACGTTCAATCCTAAGTGACCCGTTTCATCTTCACCGAAGACTAATGGACCGTCATGGTCAGTTGAAATAACCGCACCATCTGCGGCAGGACGTACGTACACAGGAACATCGAGAACCGTTTCGAACTCACCGTCACTTACGACAACTTGTAGGTCTGAAACGCCTGCAAAGTCACCCGTTGGTGTGAATGTCCAAGTACCATCGCCGTTGTCTGTTACTTCTCCGCCATCTTCACCGTCTGCGGTGATGATGCGTGAAACCACAAGGTCAGCGGTATCAATGTCACCGAACAAGTTCATCAAGTCGCCAGCATCAAAGGTGAACGCGCCATCTTCGTTTGTGGTCATCATTGCGTTGCCGACGTTAAATGGTGCGTCGTTAACCGGAATGACATCCACATTAAGCGAGCCATCAACCACTTCTTCACCATCAGTTGCTTGATAACCCAGTTCTACCAAGCCATTGAAGTCTTGAGTAGTCACTAAGTGATACATGCCATCTGGCTGCTGAGTTAAGGTCGCATTGGCTGGAGCACGAACCGTGATGCTTTCGATGCTGATCTCGTCACCATCAAGGTCTGTGACTTGATCCGCGATGTAAGCAGGGTCAATCACCATGACCACATCTTCTTCGCCTTGCATCTCAATCATTGGCGCTTCAGGTGCATCATTCACTGGCGTGACATCGATGTTACCGTCGACTGAAATTGTCTCTTGGCCATCACTAACGTTAAACGTCATTGGCACATCGCCATTGAAATTTTCGTTTGGCGTAAATGACCAAGTACCATCTTCGTTGTCTAACAACTCACCCAAGCTAGGATCGATTTGTAGACCAGAAGCTGACAGCTCGTCTGCGGTGTTATCGATGTCGGTAGCTTGAGCTAACAACATATCTTGTGTGATAAGAATGGTGCTGTCTTCGGCTGTGGTTAGTTCCACTTCCTCAGATTCTGGTCCATCGTTCACAGCCAGAACTTCGATACCTGCCGTTGTTGTTGCAGTCGCACCGTCGTCATCGGTCACGACCACATCTAAGCTGATATCACCGTTAAAGTTCTCACTCGGCGTGAAGGTCACAGACCCGTTATCGTTTTGAACCAAGGAGCCGTCAGAGCCTGAATAAGTCACGCTTTCAAGCGACACTTCACCATCAACGTCTGAGCTATTAGCAATCAACTGCTCAGGGCTCAATGTGATGGTGCCATCTTCGTTCATTTGGTAAGACGTTGCGCCTGCCACTGGTGCATCGTTAACGTCTGTTACCGTTACGTCGATGTTTGCATCAACCGTCTCTGTACCGTCAGATACTGAGAAGTCCAGACTTACTTCACCGTTGAAGTTTTCGTTTGGAGCAAAGGTGTAAGTGCCATCGCCATTGTCGGTAAACACACCCTCTGCGCCAGTGTAAGACACATCAGCAACTGAAAGCTCATCACCATCAATATCAGAAGCACCCGCTAGCAGTTGCTCGTCTGTAAAGGTAAGTGAACCATCTTCTTCAATGGTGTAAGCGACATCTTCTACAACCGCGATGTCATTCACTGGATTCACAGTAAGGTCGGCCGTTGCAACAACCGTTTCAGTACCATCAGAAAGGTCGAAGCTAAGGTCAATATCACCATTAAAGTCGGCATCCGGTGTAATAGTAAATGAACCATCATCGTTTGCCGTAACGGTAGCGTTATCACCCGCGGTTAGATTAGCCGCGGTAAGATCATCGCCGTCCAAATCCGATGCTTGAGCAAGCAGTTGTTCTTGGCTTAGCGTGATTGAACCATCTTCATCGACTGAGTAAGCCAAGTCACCTGATACTGGTGCGTCGTTGACTGCGATTACATCAATACCCGCAGTAGTTTGAGCCGTTGCACCGTCGTCATCAATAACCGTCACATCAAGGTTGATGTTGCCGTTAAAGTTTTCATTTGCTGCGAAGCTGTAAGTGCCATCACCATTGTCAGTGAAGATACCGTCCGCGCCAGAGTAGGAAACGTCGCTAACGGATACATCACCTTCAATGTCTGAGCTGTTCGCAATAAGCTGCGCTTCAGAGATGGTAATCACGTTATCTTCGTCAACGCTGTAGGTCGTTGAACCTGCAACTGGCAAGTCATTAACAGCAATGACGTCGATACCTGCAGTTGTTTCAGCAGTTGCGCCATCTTCATCCATTACAGAGACATCAAGACTGATATCACCGTTAAAGTTTTCGTTTGGAGCAAAGGTGTAAGTACCATCACCATTATCAGTGAACACACCATCGGTGCCGCTGTAGCTGACATCGCTGACAAACACTTCCCCTTCAACATCTGAACTGTTCGCCAGTAGTTGCGTATCGCTTAGGGTAATGCTGCCATCTTCTTCAACACTGTAAGCAGTGGTTCCAGCAACCGGTACGTCATTAATTGGGACAACTTGCACATCAATGTTTGCCGATACAACATCGGTACCGTCACTGACATCGTAAGTTAGGTCAACGTTACCATTGAAGTTCTCGTTTGGAGCAAAGGTATAAGTACCATCGCCATTATCCGTGAACACACCGTCGGTACCTTCGTAATTAACCGATTCGACAGAAAGGTTCTCGCCATCAATATCCGTTGCACCAGCCAATAGCTGTTCATCAGTAAAGATCAACGACCCATCTTCATTAATGGTGTAGTCGTGGTCGTAAATAACAGAAAGGTCGTTAACGGCTGTAACGGTGACGTCTAGTTCTGCTGGAGTAACACCACCGTTGCCATCGTCCACGTTATAGCTAATCGAGAATTCACCGTTGAAGTTCTCTTCAGGAGTGATGGTGTAAGTGCCGTCACCATTGTCAGTGATAAGCGCGTTCTCAATTGAGACGTCTCCAACACTTGGTTCGTTACCACCCGTTTCACCAGAGTCTCCATCTTCATCACCCGTTAGCAACTCAGAGATATTAATGCCGTTTTCATTCGCGAGCGCTTCTTCAGCCGTTGGCAAATCAAACGCATTCTCGCTGCCTACATCTTGGCTTGGAACTACAACACCATTAACGATATCAAACACATGCCAATGCTCACCCGTTGGATTGTCAGGCAAGTCTGGAGTAAAGGTCTCAACCAAAGTATCGCCAACAAACACCTGAACCTGCACATCTTCAACACCATCTACATCCCAACTTCTGTTGGTGTAGTTGTGTACTGAATAGTGCATGTCAGCATCTTGATAATTTGGAATAGTGATGGTTTCAGGGCCACCGCCATTTGTGTCATCAACATCTTGTTGGACGACATTGCCTTCACCAAGGTCGTGGCTCATATCGCGGTAATAGATATGGTCTAACTCATTGCCATTCTCTGTATCGTAAAGCCATAGGTGATTATCCATATCACGAGGGCTCTCACCCCAGGTCACGACGATACGCATATCTGTTTCTTCAAGGACTTCAGATATTGCGGTTACGCCACCATTGGTATCTTCACCTGCTGGTATAAGGAAGCTGCTGGTAATAGAGCCTTCTTGTTCAATAGTTACGGTACCTTGGTCAACAACTGGACCACTCACAGAGTAGTGACCAAATTGGTCTGTCACCGTAGTGTATGAGTGACCGGCGTTATCGGTCATTGTGACGTCTGCACCAACGACTGGGCTACCCGTTTCAGCATCCAGCACCGTACCGGTTACGGTCGTTTCATCGCCCTGCTCTCCGATAATTGCGGTCATGTCATCGTCTTCGATGTCAGTCGCGAATTGTAGGAGTTCTTCTTGAGTAATGGTGTACGAACCATCTTCTTCAATGGTTATCGCAACATCAGCAGAAACAATTGGCGCATCATTAACTGGATCAACCGTCAAACCTAAGTTAGCCGCAATCGGTGTGTCACCATCGCTGATACTGTAAGCCACATCGATGTAGCCATTGAAGTTTTCGCTTGGAGTGATCGAGAATGTGCCATCGCCATTATTGACAATCGTTGCATCATCTCCCACCAAGGTTAAGTCGGAAGCGACAAGATCACCACCTTCAATATCAGCGGCATTCGCAAGTAGTTGCTCCTGCGTGATCGTGATGACATTATCTTCATCAACGTTCGCGTAAACATCAGATGTCGTTGGCAAGTCATTAACTGGGTTTACCGTCAGATCGGCGTTTGCCACAATTGACTCTGTACCATCCGAAATATCAAAGCTTAGGTCGATATCGCCATTGAAGTTCGCATCTGGCGTTACCGTAAAGGTGCCATCACCATTATCAACAACGGTTGCATTATCGCCCGCACTTAGGTTGCTTGCCGTAAGCTCATCACCATCCACATCAGAAGCTTGAGACAGCAATTGCTCTTGATTCAGAATAATCGAGCCATCTTCATCAATGCTGTACGCCAAGTCGCCCGATACTGGTGGATCGTTAATTGGCAAAACATCAATACTTGCGCTGGTGGCAACTGTCGCACCGTCTTCATCTGTCACCACTACATCGAGGCTCACATCACCGTCGAAGTTTGCATTCGGTGCAAAGCTGAATGTGCCGTTACCGTTGTCAGTAAAGATACCGTCAGCGCCTGTATAGTTAACGCTATCAATCGCCACTTCACCTTCGATATCAGAAGCGTTCGCCAACAGTTGCTCGGCACTGATGGTGATAACTTCGTCTTCGTTGACAGAGTAGCTGGTTGAACCCGCGACTGGTGGATCATTCACCTCAAGAACAGTAACTCCAGCTGTCGTTGCTTCCGTTGCCCCTTCTTCATCGGTAACAACAACATCTAGACTCACTTCGCCATTGAAATTTTCGTTTGGCGAGAAGGTATATGTACCGTTACCGTTGTCTTCGAATACACCATCGGCACCGCTGTAAGCCACACTATCAATCGCAAACTCACCTTCAATATCTGAAGAGTTCGCTAGCAATTGTTCGTTACTGATCGTGATGGAGTTATCTTCATGAACCGTGTAAGACGTGCTGCCCGCCACTGGTGGATCGTTCACCTCAAGTACACTAATACCCGCGGTGGTTGCTTCAGTTGCGCCCTCTTCATCGGTAACGACAACATCAAGGCTAACTTCGCCGTTGAAGTTTTCATTTGGCGAGAAAGTATACGTACCGTTACCGTTGTCTTCCAAGACACCATCGGCACCTGTGTAAGCCACACTGTCAATCGCGACCTCACCTTCAATATCTGAAGAGTTGGCAAGTAACTGTTCGTCACTGATAGTAATTGAGTTGTCTTCATGAACCGTGTAAGACGTGCTACCCGCAACAGGTGGATCGTTCTCTGGTGTCACGCTCACATCAATATTGGCTTGAACCGTATCGGTACCATCTGATACATCAAAACTGAAGTTCACATCACCATTGAAGTTTTCGTTTGGCGCAAAGCTGTAGCTTCCGTCGCCATTGTCAGTAAGAACACCGTCGGCGCCAGTGTAAGTCACACCTTCAACCGATAGGTCATCCCCATCGATGTCTGTCGCACCTGTTAGCAAGTCTTCGTCAGTGAAGTTCAAGACGCCATCTTCACCAATACTGAAGGCTTGATCTTGTGGTTGTGGTAAGTCATTAACCGGGTTAACAGTTAAGTCAGCGGTAGCAACAAGTGTGTCTACCCCGTCGTTGATGTCGAACGTTAGGTCAATATCACCGTTGAAGTTCGCATCTGGTGTGATGGTAAAGCTACCGTCATCGTTAGCGGTAACCGTCGCATCACCATCAACCATTAGGTTGGAAGCGGTTAAGTCATCACCGTCTACATCATTCGCTTGAGATAGAAGTTGCTCTTGGCTCAAGGTAATCGAACCGTCTTCCTCAACGCTGTATGCCAAGTCTCCTGATACTGGAACATCATTGATTGGTAAGACATCAACCGTAATATGAGTATCAACTTGAGCGCCGTCTTCATCTTGAATGGTCACATCTAACTGTACTTGGCCATTGAAGTTTTCATTCGGTGCAAAGCTACATGTGCCATCACCATTGATGGAGAAGATGCCGTCTGGGCCATCGTAGTTAATCTCGACGAGCTGTACATCACCTTCGATATCAGATGCGTTCAATAGAACTTGAGTCTCATTGAAGGTCAGTACAGAATCTTCATCGACAGTGTATGACGTTGGACCAGCCACAGGAGGGTCGTTTACCTCAAGGACTGTAATACCCGCGGTAGTCGATACGGCTGCATCGTCTTCATCCACAACAACCACATCAAGGCTAACTTCGCCATTGAAGTTCTCGTTTGGAGAGAAGGTATATGTGCCGTCACCGTTGATTTCTAGAACACCGTCACTGCCACTATAGGTAACACTATCAATCGCTACTTCCCCTTCAATATCTGAAGAGTTCGCTAGCAATTGTTCGTTACTGATCGTAATGGAGTTGTCTTCGTGAACGGTGTAAGACGTGCTACCCGCCACTGGAGGATCATTCTCTGGCGTCACGCTGACATCAATGTTAGCAGTTACCGTATCGGTACCATCTGATACATTGAACGAGAAGTTCACATCGCCATTGAAGTTTTCGTTTGGCGCAAAACTATATGTGCCATCGCCGTTATCTGTGAGAACACCGTCTGCGCCAGTGTAAGTCACACCTTCAACACTTAGGTCGTCCCCTTCAATGTCCGTTGCACCCGTTAATAGGTCTTGGTCATTGAACGTTAACACACCGTCTTCACCAACTGTGAACGCTTGGTCTTGCGCTTCTGGACCATCATTCACTGGTGAAACGGTTAACTCAAGATTGGTAGAGACAACATCATCACCATCCGATACATCAAATGTGAAGTTAACATCGCCATTGAAGTCAGCATCTGGCGTTAATGTGTAAGTACCATCACCGTTATCGGTAATCGTAACGCTCTCATCATCAGTTGCTAAATTCAGAGCGGTCAGCTGGTCGCCATCGAGATCACGAGCATTAGCTAACAAGTCTTCTTGCGTAATGATGATAGAACCATCTTCTTCCACAGTTGCAGCAACAGGAAGTGCTTCAGGTGCATGTTCAATGTGGGCGCCTGTCGCGTTAATGTAGATGGTTTGAGAGACCGTTTCAGAATCATCATTCGATAGCTCTGTTGCGGTTGCGGTTACATGAACTTCAAGCTGCTCGTTGAAGTCTTCTGGTAACTGGATTTGTAGCGCATTTTCGATTGCCGTTGTTGGTAAGTTCACCGTACCATCAGGACCAACCGTCACTTCACCGCTGTAGATTTGGCTGTTCACTTCACCCACATCGATTGTGAAGTTGAAGTCCGTGTAGTCAGCGTCACCACCGCCATACAAATCTTCAAAGCCGTAAACCAGCTCGCCGTCTTCATTAACCGTCGTACGAGTATGTTCGATACCATCTTGGTTTAGCTGAGAGCTTGAACCACCATGGAAGATCGCGTCACCGTTCTGCCCTTGCACTACGGTTTCGGTTCCATCTGCAGCAACAAAGACAAGTTGAGGATCAACCGTGTCCATGTTCGCTGGTGAACCATCCGCTGCACGGAACTCGTACTGACCGTCTTGCATCGCGTCAAAGTCATTGTGTTGATGTCCGTTTGGAATCAAGAACAAGTTGAAACTCTCACCTTCCTCGACTTGGAAGCTGAACTGATCTTGCCCAGGAACAAGGTCACCACCGCCATCAACTTGTGATGCGTTTTCATAAACGACTTCAACACCCGTGATGTTACCGTCTTCGTCAACTTTGTAGTAACCCGCGGTGTTTTGGTAACCTGCGGTTTCACCTTCAAACGTTACAGTGATTTCAGTATCGTTGTAACTGGTGATACCGTTATCTTGGTCATTCAGAACGCCTTCGTTATCGTATTGGATGACAGAACCTTCCGGCACACCATCAACCGTTACAGTCAGTGTTTCTGATAGATCTTGGTCGACAAGCGCCGCTGCAATGTTCAGTTCAACAATGCCGCCAGGCTCAACCAAAATAGCTTCATCATCAACGTTAACGCCGTCGCCATCGGTAATCACAAGATCTGGCGCATCCGCGACCGCTTCAATATGAACGTTTAGGTCTTGCTCTACTTCAGTTGTGCCATCGGTAACCGTAAAGCTGAACTGTAGGTCACCACTAAAGTGCTCTTCAGGAACAAAGCTGAACGTGCCATCGCCGTTATCGGTGACTGTGCCTTCATCGCCAGAATAATTGATACTGGTAACGCTTAAGTCATCACCATCAATATCAATCGCACCACTCAACAGATCTTCTTGAGTGAACAGGATGCTGCCATCCTCTTCAATGTGATACATGCCTGGAGCAACAATTGGAATGTCATTCACCGGATTAACGGTCAATGTCATGTCATTAGATGTGCTTAGCTCTCCGTCACTTACCTCATAAGTAAATGCAATATCACCGTTGAAGTTTTCAGAAGGTGTTACTGTGTAAGTACCGTCACCATTGTCTACAATGCTGGCATTTGGATCATTGGTTTCCAGCGCACTCGCAAACAGCTCATCACCATCTTGATCGCTCGCGCTTTCCAACAACATCTCTTGTGTAACGAGAATTGAACCATCTTCGTCGACATCTGCAACCATTGGCGTCGCTTCTGGCGTGTCATTGACGAACTCAACTTTTAGGTCAATGTTTGCAGCCACCACGTCGGTGCCGTCACTCACATCAAACGTTAAGTCAACATTGCCGAAGAAACCCTGCTCTGGCGTTAATGTGTATGTACCGTCACCGTTGTCCGTGACTTCTACCGTGTCGCTCGCGCTAGTCACATTCACAACAGACAGCTCATCGCCTTCAACGTCTGTCGCTTGTGCTAATAGTTCAGCTTCGGTAATGGTGATTGCTTGACCATCTTCCGTTGTGAAAGACATGTCTGGAACGTCTGGCGCATCGTTGATTGGATTTACGATCAGGTTAAGATCGGCTGCCACTGTCTCAATTGCGTCAGTGACATCGTAAGTGAACTCAATCTCACCAAAGAAGTCTGCACTTGGTGTGATTGTGAAGCTACCGTCTGAGTTTTCTACAATAACCGCATTTGGATCGTTGGTCGCAAAGTTAACCGCTTCAAGGTTGTCACCATCGACATCGGTTGCATTCGCCAACAAGTCCTCTTGCGTAATGGTGATTGAACCATCTTCATCAACCGCCGCTTCAATTGGGCCGCTAACTTCAGGGCCTTCGTTGACAATTTCAACGTCGACTGTTGCAATGCTTGGCGCGCTTGCTTGACCATCACTGATATCGAAGGTCAGATTCACTTCACCAGAGAAGTTCTCTGCAGGCTCGAAGGTGAAGGTATTATCACCGTTATCCGTTAAGGTACCTTGCGTTTGGTCTGCAAGTAGTAGGTTTTCAACATGAAGAATGTCACCATCAACATCGGTCGCACCAGACAATAGGTCTTTCGCTTCGATGATCATGGAGCCGTTTTCAAGCATTTGGGTGTGTAGCGGCTCACCTGGAACAGGAATATCGTTGACTGGTATAACTGTTAGATCTAGGTGCGTTGCTACTTCATCGGTGCCATCGAAGACTTTGTAATCGATGTCGATTTCACCATTGAAGTTTTCATTCGGCATGAAGGTAAACGTGCCATCGCCGTTGTCGACCAAGTCACCGTGATCACCACCGTAAGTGATGTCAGAAATAGAGAGCGTATCGCCTTCTATATCTGTGGTGTTCGCTAGCAAGTCATCTGCACTGAACGTGATGCCTTCATCTTCGTCTGTCGATAGAACAATCGGGCCAGAAACGATTGGCGCATCATTCACCGATTCGAAGTTGATATTAATGATGTTACTGTCTGTCAGCTCACCATCGGTAACTTGGTAATCGAGTTCGATTTCACCATGGAAGTTTTCATCCGGAGTTACCGTCCAAGTACCATCACCATTATCGGTGAGTGTTGCATGCTCTGAGTTTTCACCCACCAGCTCGAGATTTTGAATATCAAGATCGTCGCCATCAATATCTGATGCTTGAGCCAATAATTGTTCTTCAGTAATCACAACAGAAGCAAACTGTGCTGAACCTTCTGTATCGATAGTGATATTAGGAAGATCAGCCGTTAGCTCAATTTCGTTGTCACCCGCATGGATATTCAGCTCTATCGTTTCAGTAATTTCAGAACCGTCTACACCAATCGATGTGAACACGGCTTCATCATGAGCAGTTTGAGAAACTGTCATATTTTGAACAACATAGGTACCGTTACCTTGTACGGTACCAAGTTCAAAGTAAGATACAGGTTCAGAAACGGTAAGCGTGTAATCAGTCTCATAACCACCACGATCTTCTTTGTGGTAAGTCATCGAGTCAATTAGGTCGCCGTCCTCATTGAATGCTTTAATTTCTACTTCTGTAAAGTGACGAGACTCTTCCATGAACCAACCACCTAAACCATCTAGGTGGAAACTGATTTCGTTGATGTCTTGGCCTTCAACTGAAACAGTCAGTTTTTCATCACCACTCAGCCCTTGGCGATCGGTATCACCAAGGCCGTGACCAATGTGTGTGTTACCATTCCAAGCGCCAAGTGGATCATCGTTACTTTGAACCGTTACCGTTAAGTCGCCATCCGAGAACTCACGCGTGTATGGGTCTACTTCTGTGCCCCAATCGTCTACGCTCGCATTATCGTCGAAGGTACCAATTTGCGTGGTATGTGTTCCTTCAGCCAGAGCACCCTCACTTGGAACAAAGCGTACTTCTGTATCAGCAGGCACTTCTTGTCCGACTTCCAGTACTACCCACTCATTGTCAAGATTTGCTTCGATGATGCCGTTTTCTGGTGCTTGATCCAGGCGTAGTGCCGGCTCTTCACGAAGCGTCACACCAACCGTTTGGTCTTCTTGTGCTTGAATGAAGATTTCTTCGCCCGCTTCTGGCGCATCATTAACTGGGTTAACCGTTAAGTCGAGTGTGGTTAGAACTTCATTGTCACCATCACTGATGCTGTATGTAAAGTCCAACTCGCCATTGAAGTTCTCTGTGTGCGTGATGGTGAATGAACCATCGTCATTAGTAACAATTGTTGCGTCTGGATCGTTGGTTTGTAAGTTAGATGCCGTTAACTCATCACCTTCAACGTCAGTTGCATTCGCAAGTAACTGCTCTTGAGTAATGGTAATTGAATTATCTTCGTCTACCTCAGCCTGAATGTCCGAAGTTTCAGGTCCATCATTCACAGCAATAACATCGATGCCAGCGGTTGTTGTTGCGGTTGCACCGGCTTCATCAACGACAACTACGTCTAGTGAAATATCACCATCGAAGTTTTCATTTGGCGTAAAGGTGTAAGTACCATTACCGTTATCAACAAACGAACCGTCGTCACCAGCGTAAGTCACGCTCGATAGAGCAACGTCACCTTCAACATCGGAAGAGTTCGCTAATAACTGCTCATCACTGATCGTGATTTGGCCATCTTCTTGAACTGTATAAGACGTTGAACCTGCGACTGGAGGATCGTTCTCTGGCGTTACGCTGACATCAATAACAGCAGCCGTTGAGCCTGTGCCATCAAAAACATCGAATGAGAATTGAACCTCACCATTGAAGTTCTCGTTTGGAGCAAAGCTGTATGTGCCGTCACCATTGTCACTAAGAACGCCGTCTGCGCCAGTGTAGAGCACGTTTTCAATCGACAGTTCATCACCATCAATATCTGATGCTCCTGCGAGTAGGTCTGCGTCTGTAAAGAGTATTGTGCCGTCTTCTTCAATTGAGAACTGTTGATCTTGCGCTTGTGGCAAGTCATTCAGCGGATTCACGGTAATGTCTAGGCCAACTTGAACTGAACCACCGTCGTTATCGATGATATCGAAGTTCAGGTCTAGGTCACCGTTGTAGTCTGCGTCTGGTGTAATGGTGTAGCTGCCATCGTCGTTTTGTTGGATGGTCGCGTTTTCGTCGTTCGACAGGTTAATAGCTTCTAGGTTTTCGCTATCAATATCTCCGGCACGTGCTAGCAATTGCTCTTGGCTTAGCGTGATGGAGCTGTCTTCATTGATGGTGTAAGCCAAATCGCCCGATACTGGCGCATCATTGATTGGCAATACATCAACGTTAATCTGTGTTTCAACGGTTGCGCCATCTTCATCTTGAATGGTCACACCCAATTGAACCTGACCATTGAAGTTTTCATTGGGTGCAAAGCTGCATGTACCATCACCATTTACAGTGAAGATACCATCTGAACCATCGTAGTTAATGCCGACTAACTCTACATCGCCTTCTACATCCGAAGCATTCACAAGAATCTGAGATTCACTGAATGTCAGTACCGAATCTTCGTCAATGGTGTATGACGTTGGGCCCGCAACCGGTGGATCATTCACCTCTAGAACGGTAATGCCCGCAGTGGTTTCATCAATAGAACCGTCTTCATCGGCAACAATCAAATCAAGGCTGATATCGCCACTGAAGTTTTCATTAGGAAGGAAGGTGTAACTGCCGTCACCATTATCTTGGAACACACCATCGGTGCCACTGTAGGTCACGCTATCAACCGATACCGCACCTTCAACGTCAGAAGAGTTTGCTAACAATTGCTCATCAGAAATGGTAATCGCATTGTCTTCGTTCACCATGTACGAGGTTGAACCCGCAACTGGCGGATCGTTCTCAGGCGTCACAGTCACATCAATGTTAGCGCTGACCGTTTCTGTACCATCAGACACATCGAAACTGAAGTTCACATCACCATTGAAGTTTTCATTTGGCGCAAAGGTATAAGTACCATCACCGTGGTCGGTCAATACGCCATCGCCACCTGTATAGCTAATACCTTCAACGGTTAAGTTATCGCCATCAATATCGGTGGCACCGGTAAGTAGATCGGCATCTGTAAATTGCAGAGTGCCATCTTCTTCAATGCTGAATTGTTGATCTTGAGGAACCGGTAAGTCATTAACTGGATTAACCGTAAGATCGGCGGTTGCTTGAACTGTGTCAGTACCATCAGTAATGTTGAATTGAATATCAATGTCGCCATTGAAGTTCGCTTCTGGAACGATGGTAAAGCTACCATCGTCATTGGCGGTTACTGTTGCGTTGCCATCTACCGTTAAGTCGCTCGCAGTTAGGTCTTGGCCTTCAACATCAGACGCCTGAGACAACAACTGTTCTTGGCTCAATGTGATTGAACCATCTTCGTTAACGTTGTACGCCAAGTCACCCGATACTGGCGCATCATTAATTGGCAGAACATCAACATTGATGACAGTATCAACTTCTGCACCGTCTTCATCACGAATGGTGACACCTAGCTGAACTTGGCCATTAAAGTTCTCATTCGGAGCGTAGCTACAAGTACCATCGCCATTAACCGAGAAGATACCATCTGGGCCATCGTAGCTAATACCAACAAGCTCAACGTCCCCTTCAACATCAGAAGCATTAAGTAGCACTTGCGACTCATTGAATGTCAGTACTGAGTCTTCATCAATGGTGTAAGACGTTGGGCCTGCAACTGGCGGATCGTTCACTTCAAGAACGGTAATTCCAGCGGTTGTGGCATCGGTTGCACCTTCTTCATCAGTGACAACTACATCCAGTGCTATTTCACCGCTGAAATTCTCGTTTGGCGAGAAGGTATAAGTACCGTTACCGTTGATTTCAAGGACACCATCACTACCAGAGTAAGTCACGCTGTCTATGGATACATCACCTTCAATATCTGAAGATGTTGCCAATAGTTGTGCATCAGAAATGGTAATCGAATTATCTTCATTCACCGTGTAAGACGTTGAACCCGCGACTGGCGGATCGTTCTCAGGAGTCACGCTAACATCAATGTTTGCAGATACGGTATCGGTACCATCAGACACATCGAAGCTAAAGTTAACCTCACCATTAAAGTTTTCATTTGGCGCAAAACTGTATGAGCCGTCACCATGGTCTGTCAGTACCCCATCAGTCCCTTCATAACTGATGCCTTCAACCGTTAAATCATCACCCTCAATATCGGTTGCGCCTGTAAGCAGGTCTGAATCGGTAAATTGTAGAGTTCCATCTTCTGCAATACTGAACTGTTGATCTTGAGGAACTGGTAGGTCGTTAACTGGGTTAACCGTAAGGTCTGCTGAAGCTTGAACTGTGTTAGTACCATCTGAGATATCGAAGTTGATATCGATATCGCCATTGAAGTTCTCATCTGGCGTGATGGTGAAGCTGCCGTCGTCGTTTTGAGTAACCGTCGCATCACCGCCAACTGTTAGGCCACTAGCAGTTAGGTCATCGCCTTCCACATCAGACGCTTGCGATAAAAGCTGCTCTTGGCTTAGACGAATCGAACCATCTTCATCGACTGAGTATGCTAGGTCGCCAGATACCGGCGCATCATCAACCGCTGCCACACTTACATCAATGTTCGCAGACACCGTATCGGTACCGTCAGACACATCGAAGCTGAAGTTTACGTCGCCGTTGAAATTTTCATTTGGCGCAAAGGTGTATGTGCCGTTATCGTTATCGGTAAGAATGCCGTCGCCACCATCGTAGGTCACACCTTCAACCGTTAAGTTGTCGCCTTCAATGTCTGTAGCACCTGTTAACAGGTCCGCATCAGTGAAGATGAGTGTGCCGTCTTCTTCTATTTCAAAGGTTTTATCTTCTGGTACAGGCGCGTCATTAATAGGACGAACCGTTAAATCAATTGCGCTGCTTACGGTATCTTGGCCGTCGCTGATATCAAAAGTTAGATCAAGTTCGCCGTTAAAATCTGCAGAAGGAACAACCGTGAAAGTGCCATCACCATTATCTTGAACCGTTGCATCTGCGCCGACTTGAACGTTAGAAGCAACCAGTTCATCTCCATCAACATCACTTGCGTATTCGAGTAATTGTTCTTGAGTGAATGTTATGGAGCCATCTTCATCCATGATGTATGCCAGGTCTTGTTCTACTTCTGGCGCATCATTTTCACTTTCTACTTGGATTTTGAACGTTTCGCTTACTGTTTCAGAATCAAAGTCATCCTCTACTTCACTGATGCTCTCTTCATCAGAAGCTTGAACATCAACTGCAAACGTCTCTTCTATCGTTTGTGAATCTAAATCGTCATTAGCTTGTTGCTCACCAGAATCAGAAGAATCAGCGTTAAGCGAAGCAGATGTTGTTGCTGCTTGACCTTGCCCTTCATTACCTTCCGCATCTGTCCCACCGTCAGAAGACGTGCTTTCTCCACCACCTACAGCTTGAGCCCCTGCTCCTGAGCCGCCACTCCCAGCTGTGGCACCATCTGTGCCTGTCTCTGTTGCTGCACCATCAACCACGTTAGATTGAGCAGCATCTGAATCACTACCGCTTTCTGTTGTTTCTTCTTGAACAGCCGCGCCAGAAGCAGAGGCATCTTCAGCATTGCCTGCACCACTCGGGTTATCTTCTAAAGCCTGGTTTATTTCGTCTGCCGCATCCGTATTTTCAGCACCCGTCGCTACCGTCGACGCAATCGTATTTTGTTGATTTTGTTGATTCTGCTGTTGGGAGGGCGTACCCGCGTCGTTCGTGTCCGTCTGTTCTACCGCGTCATTGAGATCTTCATTTTGGTTGTTTTGGTTATTTTCGCCTGCCATTACAGCCTCCGTTGCTACTAGCTAACTGATCGTATTTAGAGGCATTAAAGGACACCATTTTGGAAAACCAAGTTTTTATACAACTTTTTTCATATTTTTGTTTTTATACATAAAGAATCAAAAAAAATTTGAAAACTGCTTTTAAAGATCCTTAGTTATTGTGATTAAAGCAATTAAGGCAGTGGAATGATGATAGACATGACGAATTTGTTGCGTTCAATCGACAACAACCACAAAGGGCTGCAATTGCTGTTAGGCGACTTTTATAAGAACTTCTCGGACGCACCAATGAACATAGAGACACTTCATAAAGGGAATCGTTTTGACGAACTCAACAACTACTCTAAAAAATTGAAGACCATCTTAACGTTGTTATGTGACCAAGACCTGCCGCCAAAAATGGCTAAGCTAGAACATTTGAGCAAACACGAGTTCCCTGCACCGGAAGCGCTTTTAGAGGATGTAAAAACTGAACTACAAAACGTCAATCGACAAATCAATCACTTGCTGGATATTAAGGAAGTGGTCGATGACAAGTCATCGAGGTAGGTCATGAGTAATAACCAAATAGAGCACCACCTTAGAAAAGCACTCGTTTCTAATAACGAGGCTTCGAAGGTGACGGCAGATGACACCATCGTACTTGCGAGTGCCATGACCAGCGTTCATAAAACCTTGCTCATCATCTTCCTGCTCGCTTTGGTCGCTATCGCCGTGGCGTCACAGGCGCGCATTGACATTGTCGTTTCTGTGCGTGGTGAGCTGCTGTTGGAATCTGACGTTGAGAAGGTTCAACACTTAGAAGGCGGCATTTTAGAAGAGCTGTTAGTCAGAAAAGGTGAAGTTGTATATGAAGGTCAACCTATTGCCCGAATCCGCTCACTCGACCGCAACACCCAACTCGATACCGTGAACACCGAAATCATTCAGTTGGAACTCGACAAGATTCGTTATGAAAGCTTGCGCGACATGATCGAACCAAACTTTGCATCTTATATCGAAAAGTTCCCAGAACAAGTTCAGGTCAACATGAATACGTGGCAACAAGAGTTCTCGAAAAACCGCTCCAACGAAGAGCTCATCACCCACGATATCAAACACAAAAATTCGCTTATTAGCTCAATGCTTAAACGTCGTAAAAGTTCAGAGAACCAACTCTCGCTCATTCGCAAACAACTCAACATCAAAAACACGCTGTATAAAGAAGAGATGGCCTCCTATGTGGACGTTCTCAATATGAAAGTACAAGAGTCCAATATGGTGCGTGAGATTGAGAACCTTGATGAGTCGGTCATGAACGAACGTTTCCAGCTCGACAAACTCGAGAAACAACATCGAGATTTGGTTGAGAACCGTAACTCCGAGTACCAAGCGCAAATCATTCAGGCCAATAAAGATCTCAAACTGAAACGGATCCTACAACCGCAGCATTCCGACAAGGTTGACCGCTTAATCGTCTACTCGCCAGTGGATGGTGTGGTCGACAAATTACACTTCAACTTCCGCTCTGCGGTAATACCACCCGGCGAGAGTATCGCTGATATTGCACCAATCAATAACTCCCTACACGGTGAAGCGAAAATCCCGCGTAAAGACATGGGGTTTGTTGAAATTGGCCAAGCGGTGAAAGTAAAAATGGATACTTATAACTTCGCAAAATACGGGTTTGTTGAGGGAACCATCGCCTCAATCAGCCGTTCATCCTATGAAGAAGAAGATGCTGAATTCTATTTGGCAGAGATTGAGATTGACCGAAACTTTCTTGAACGAGGAGGCACTCAATACAAGTTATCGCCTTATATGGAATTTACCGCCGATGTAAAAACAGGTTCGCGTCGCGTGATCGAATACGCAGCGAAACCCGTGATGTCTGCCATCGAAGATGCATTCGATGAGAGGTAATCAATGAGCGGAAAACCTTCTTACAACATTTCCGTACCGGCTCTGCGTCTGAGCATACTATTTAGCGTGGTATTAGCTGCGCTCGCTTTCTATTTATACTTTTCTTGGTCGAAAGTCGATTCGGTTGCGCAAGTGCAAAGCGCCCCACTGCTCATACAAGCTCAGAAGCTTAATCAGACCATCGAACAAGATATTCAAACTCTACAGCAGTGCTTGAGTACCGACACTTGTGGTACTAACGAATTCAATCTAGTTACCTTGAAGAGTGAAATTGACGAGTTTAGGTCTTTGGCTTCTTTGAACAAAACTGAATTCAGTTTGGTTGGTGCTACTGAATACACCCAACTTGAATTGGCTATCAATCGCTTTTCCGACAGCACTAAAACACGCAACGACGTACTCGACTTATACCTGTCACTGACGAACAACTACCTACAGATGGATGACAACTACCGCACCATGTTCAACAACCATGCGAGCGACTTGATGTCAGAGAAAAATGAGTTCTTTATCTGGTTGTTTATGGTGGTCATGATATTGGCCGTGATAGCCGTTTTTTCTAACTCAGTTGCCATGTTGAAACTGAAGAAGTCCAGCTCTAACGAGCGAGAAATCGACTATGAGTTTGATGCCCTGTATCAAGAGCTAAAGGAACTCGATTTACAAAGACTCGAAGAGCTTCTTAATGAAGTGAGCATCAACCCCAAACAACGCCAAATCTACTCTCACCTCAAGTTGATCTTCAGTAAATTGGAAGACCAAAAGCGCAATAACGACCTCTACAAACAATTGTATGCGCTAATCGGCTATGAAATTCGCGGAATCACCAACACCATCAACGGTGGTGTCCAATATCTGGTTCAAGAAACGGATGAAAACGGCGTATTGATGGCGAAGGATATTACCTCTGCGTGTAGTACCTTATCTGAGTTAGCAGAAAACTATAACCGTTTGATTTCTCAGGGTACGGAAAGTAAGTCGAAGGAGTTTTCTCTACTGAACGTGTTGTCTGAATTGATGATTCATATCAGCGCCAAAGTTCAGAGGAACGAAGGTCAACTTGACTGCTTTATCTCTGACAACTTGCCGAATCGTGTTGAAGGCCAATCCACCAGCTTATTCTGGATCTTGTTCCTGCAGCTTTCTAATGCCATCCAACTAAAATCAAACAAGAAGTTGTTCGTAACGATAGAGTCTGGCGCGGCTTCGGATATGGAAAATACGCGTGTCACCATCAATCTCAACTTCCTTTCAACGTTGGATGTCTCTGTCGCCAAGCTCAATAAGCTTCATTGGAGCGCTCATAAGCACCATACCGCAAACACCGACGATTTAGCAAAAAGCGTTTTAAAAGATTACGGGTATTACGAAAGTCACTGGTTCCAATCAGGTACACAGGAACGTTTTCAAATTGAGCTTGATCTCAAGGCTAAGAGTTTCCATACAGAGAAAACTCGCTTCGACGGCAAGCGTTTACTGCTGTGCGCCAATACTCAAGTTCGTATCGATGTAATGAAGAAAATGCTCAGCAACTTGGGGCTTGATATCACCGAAATTCGCACTGCCAATGAGTTATTTTCGGCGGCGAAAACCTTCGGTGAGTACGATGCCATCATGTTGACCGACACCTTTGAACCCAACAAATTACCATCGCTCAGTAAAACGGTGAAATCTCAACTTAAGAATCACCCAAATACCAAGCTATTGCTGTCAGTAACCAATACTCAGCATGCACAAGAGTGTCACAGCTTCGTCGATAAAATCATCAACTCCCCTGCGATTCCTTATGAGTTCATCCCTAACTTGCTCACCATTATGGAAGCAGAAGCATCAGAAGAGCAGATGGAGAACAGTTCGTTCCTTATCGTAGAAGATGACCGAGTTCAGCAGATCTTACTTAAGCGAATTCTTACCAAACAAGAGTATGAACCAGACACGGTTGGCGATGGTGCTGACGCAGTGAAGCACTTCATGAATAAACGTTCTGACATCATCTTCATGGACTGCATCATGCCTGGTATGGGCGGCATTGAAGCGACAAAACGTATTCGCCAGTTTGAACAAGAAAACGAGAAAAACCCTTGTACCATCATAGGTGCAACCGCATTGACCAGCAGTAACGAACATCAGGCTTGTATTGAAGCCGGAATGGATTACGTGATCAGCAAACCTTACAAAAGCGACCAAATCATTAAGGTGATCAACAAGTATGTGGCGGTACAGAAACTTAACTAGCAGCATCATAGCTGCGCTTGTATTCAGCACGACACCTTCAGCATCGGCAACGACCCTGCTTGAGGCAGTAGAACTCGGCCTGCAAAACAGCCTGTCTCTTCGCGCCAGTGATAAAGGTGTGGAAGAAAACGAATACAACATTGGGATCAGCCGCTCTAAATTTCTTCCTTCGCTTAATGGCGCTGCCGATACCACATGGAATGAAAACGAAACCTTGTTATCAAGCGTGCCCGACGAAACCTCTAGCTATAACTCAAACAGCTACAGCCTTTCCCTTTCCCAATCGATATTCAATCTGGGTGATATTTTTAAATATGGCACGGCAAAACTCGACTTTAATATCGAAGAGATTAAACACGAGAACAAAATCCAGAGCACCATTTCTGAAATCGGCTCTCAATACTTCGAGTATTTGAAAAACAATGCGCAGATAAAAGCGACCAAGGTCGAACTTAAGTCATCTGAAACGCGTGAACATCAGATGCGACGTAACGTAGAATTAGGGAACACAGCCGCCAGTGAGCTGTACGAAGTTATCGCTCAAAAAGAAGGCGTGTCGAATCGATTAAGAACCTTGCAAAAAGATCGCCGTGTCATTCTCAACGGGCTATCCATTCAGATTCAGTACCCTATCACTCCGTCACAAGACATATACGAAAGTGTGCCTTTAAAAGAGATAAACGAAACCGAACAACGCTCTATCATGGATCAAGCGTTAAAGCTCAACAACGACTTGTTAGTGGCGAAGAAAAACGTCGAGAGAAGCCGCAGAAGCTTAAAAGAAAGCGGTTCGAACTTCTTACCTACCGTGTCACTTTCAGCCAGTTATCGTCATGATGACGCCAATAACTACGACAAAACCGACATCACAGCGACAGGTGAAAGTAACTCAACCAGCGTTGGCTTAAATCTAGCCGTGCCGATCTTGTCTGGTGGCTCTGATTACTACGGATATCAAAAATCCTCGACGGCGATTGAACGTACCGAGCTGCTTTATCAAGATTCGCTTTACACCACACGTAACAGCGTAAATACCGCAGTGCTCAACATTAATGATTTCTCGCAATCTATCAGCAGTTACGAAAACATCATTCGCGCCAACTATGCGTCTTATAAAGGGATCCAAAGGGCTTACCAGTTAGGCACCCGTACCATCACCGATTTGCTTGCCGCAGAAAGTAAGCTATTCAGCGCCTTAAGAGATTATGAAAGCGCACGATACGACTACATCATCGAAACCATCAAGCTCGAACAAACAAAAGGCTTACTCTCGATTCAATCTATCGAAAGCATCATGCAATTAATGAGTGATATCGAAGGGCGAAACAATCAAGAATTAGTGCCTAAACACCTTCTCTCAACTGAGTCGTTGAAAACAGGAGGTCGTAATGCAAACTGAGCAGTTTTCTCAAAAGATCAATACGGCAGATAAGTGTTATCTAACTTTCTCTACGATAATTTCCACTCTGTTTGGCTTGGTGTTGCCCTTTTCTATTCTGATCATTTTTGACCGAGTATTACCCAATCAAGCACAAGACACGTTGTTCTTGCTGTTTGCGATTATCTTGATTTCTATCTTCCTCGACTACCACCTGAAAAATCAGGAAGAAAAGATTTCCTCTGTCATCATGAGGCAGTTTGAGACCAACTTAACCAACAAGGTGTTCCAATCAATATGTTTGGCTGAAATCTCTAAATTTCGCCGCTTAGAACCGGGCGAATACCTAGAACGAATCTCAACCATTCCTGAGTTGAAAACCTTCTTTGGCGGCGAATCAGTTCGAGCCCTGATAAACCTTGCTGTCAGCGTGATCACCATCCTCATTATTGGTCTAATCAACATATGGGCTGGCGTGACGCTTCTGATTGCCTCGCTCATCTTAGCCATTTTCGCTTGGAGCCTTTCTAAACAAAAGATTGGCAGCCTACAAAATAAGTCCGATATAGAAGGATTAACCACTTCTAAAATCATTGAAATTATATCTAGCCCCCTAGATATCAAAGCGAGAAATATGGAATACCGCGTTGAAAGCCTGATGACACAAATGGTCGAAGAGCGTGAAGTGGAGAACATCAAATACGAACAGATTGAATCGAACTTTGGCTTGATCTTGGCGCTCACCCAACAGCTTTCCATTGCTTGCGTTGTTGTAGTACTAGCAACCGCCGTTATCAACATGGAATCAAGCCAAGGAATCATGGCCGCGATCATCATGCTGACCAACCGTTACTTCGCGCCCTACCAACAAGTGATGCGTACCGCGAGCCGTTGGGAATTAAACAAACTGCACATACAACGTATCGCCGAGCTTCTTGAGTTGGCAGCGTCTGTTGAACACCAACATGAGACAACGGAAGTAGAACGTATTTCTGTTAAATACTCAGAAAAACAGCGTATTGAATTCGAACTCGGACAAGCCTATTTACTGACAGGGAAAAGCGGCTCAGGCAAGACTCATCTCGCCAACTGTATTACGCGGCAGAACAGCGATAACAAACTGGACATTATGATTAATGACACGCCTTTAAATGACGTCAATTACAACGTTTGGCGTAACAGCGTGCTAATGGTTGATAAAACAAGCTCGTTCGTAGAAGGGACGATTATTGATAATCTCACCTGTTTCCGACCAAGCTTGAATAACACGGCGTTTGCACTGTGTGAAACGATGAACATCAAGGCGCAAATTGACGGGCTTCCTGCCGGTTTTTATACGGAACTCAAAGGGCACATGCGCAATCCATTCTCTCGCCAAGTGGGATATGCTCTGTTATTAGTCCGAGCCCTGCTCGCCAGTAAACGTGTATTGATATTCGACGATATCGATTGTGTCTTTGACGAAGAGTTTGCGCGCGTCGTGCTAACCAGTACAGCTTATCGTGCCAATGACAAAATCCTAATCATCGCCAGCAATAAAATGGACAAACTTAACCACCGCCTCAAACGCGTAAAACTTACCGGAGGTGACCAATGAGTATCCTTGTAGACTTCAATAATGTTCCACAACGTGTCTTGGATTTTGAATCTAGCGGATACGACGAACGTTACAGTCAATCTCCTCTTATTCGTGGTTTGGCCTACACCCTGATAGCACTCGAATGGGAAGGCACTCCTGCTATACTCAGCGATGCTTTTATTCCAAAACCCAAAGACGGCGACAGCTTTACAGCAACCATCGAGCGCCTTGGGTATCGCTGTGATGTGACCAAGCTAAAGACACTCGATAATATCGATAAGCACCCTCATCCATGCTTTATTGAAATAGAGAATCTAAGTGCGATTTTCTTAGGCACCAAAGATGGAAGGCTGCTGTTGTTTGATTACACAAACAACAACACCATTGAATACCCAATGTGTAAAAAGCCCTGTTTGCTGATTGCTATTAGTGAATATTCTCGTCTGTTCCGAGAACCACCACCGGAATCTCAAGACAGAAGTAATTGGATTAAATACGCTTTTTATCGTTACAACAATGAACTCAAAAGCCTGATTATCTTGAGCTTCGTGATCAGTATTCTAGGTGCGTTGCAGCCGTTCTTTATTATGAGCGTGTATAACTTCGCTCTTACTTCTAGCTCTCAAGCAACACTCTATTGGCTAACCTTATTTGCTGTGATTGTTGGCTTCTCGGAGTATTTCTTTAAGAAGATGCGAGTCAACATCATTGCCACCTCCGGTAAAGATCTCGCGGTACACATATCCCAAGCCGTAATATCGAAGCTTCTTTGGTTGCCGTACGCGATGACATCAACCGCAGGGGTCTCGTCACAATTGGCTCGTTTGAAAGATATCGATACCTTCCGACGCTTAGTGACAGCAGAATCGACCCTCAGCTACTTTGATATGCCGTTTGTGATTGTGTTTATCATCGCGATAGCCCTGATGTCTGGCACAGCTGCTCTCGTGGTAATGGGCGGCTTAATATTGATGTTGGTGTTCTGTGTTTACTCACGCTATATCTACTCGCAAGCTACATCTAAAAGCTCGCGCGCCAATGCGATGGTCTCGTACCAATGGAATGAAATCCTGCGTGGTATCAAGACTATCCAAGGGCTACCTTTACTTCGTGTCGTTCAATCTCGATTTAGTGCCTCACATATGCAAAGTTCCAACGATGCCGAGAATGTTGCCGTGACTAACAGTAAGATTCAGGCCGCTGGCGGCAGTTTGATACAGGTGATTGGTACTGCAAGTATTGTGACCGCTGTAATCGGTGTAATGGAAGGCACTTCTGACGCGGGTGCCATGCTAGCCACCGTTATTTTGGTTTGGAAAGCATTAGGCCCGATCATGGGTATCTATAATTCAATTTCTAAGTTTCAATCCATAAAGGCGTCATCGGCACAAATCAACAATTTAATGTCGATGAATGATGACAAGCTGACTTTGGAGAAGAGCCCACCTATTCGCCTGTTCCAAGGCAGTATTGTGGGCAGCGGTGTAAGTCATCGTTACACAGGCGCAGCAACCGGCTTAACCAACTTGGGGTTCAAGATACCCCCAAGCGCAAAAGTCGTCATTTGTGGCCCAACTGGCTGTGGAAAAACGACGCTAATTTCCATCATTGCGGGGCTAGAAGATCGCTATCAGGGCGCAGTGTCTGTCGATGGTTACAACATCAAGCAGTTCAACAGCTACCGCTATCGCACATCGATAAACTACATCCCTTTTAATTTACATATTTTCGAAGGTTCGCTAGAAACCAACTTCATTCTGCATAACGGACTCATTCCAACAGAGAAGATGCAAGAGATGGTGAGCTTCTTCGAATTAGATGAATGGCTCCCGGAAGGTTTAGCTACTCAGTTAAACGTGGACAAATACAAAAGTCTTCCCAACGGCATTCAGCAAAAGCTTCGTTTAGCGCTTGGTTTAGGTAACTGTGAGCAATCTCTGATCATCATTGATGAACCGTTCAACGGAGCGGAAAATGAAAACTCGCAGTATTTTAACCGCTTGTTCAGCGATAAGTTGTTGAACAAAACAGTCATTTTTTCAACCAATGACCCCGGTTTGATCGCCACTTCCAACATGAGTTTGGTTCTGGAACTAGATGGCAATTTAAAATATTTTGGCTTAACAGACAAATACTTAAACAGTTTAAGTTAACTACAACGACGCTTATTCACAAATTACTCGTTAGATAAATGGATATAATTGACAAAACCATAAGTGAGAGAGATGATTCGGTCTCAAATTACGTTTAACAGGGAAGCAAATGTACACATTCGTTGCAGACAAGCTTGATGTAGCTTACTTATCCGCAATTCCTGAAAACCACCAACTTCAGGGCTGCGATGTGCCTGAAGAAGAGATCGAACTTAGAGAAATCGTTGAGATTTGGTATGAGTGTGCATTCCTACCCGCTTTCAATCTTCAGAAAATTGATATCGCAAACAAAGCCGAACTGATCGTCATACAAACACAAGTTCTAAATAACGATACAAGTACTCTCGCCTTCCTACTCAAAAACAAAGTTTATCGAGCAGCGTTAAACAGAATTTTGGGTATTTGGACACTAGAGCCTTCTGCTAAAACGGCGCTAGAACAACTTCTATTTGAAGTAAATCAAGACAACAATCACTCTCACTAAACTGTTTTCAAACTTATTCCTCAATAAGCATATAGAATAAACCAACCACCCGCCACTATAAACGAGTAGAAATAGGATCCCTTTCAAAATAAGCTCTGGAATCACAAGAACTTATACCCCTCCCACACTTCCATTAAATATACCGTCTCAAAGTTTCCATATCGGCATTTTTATTCTACTGTTTTTATATAAAAACAGTTGGATGGATCCTTATATGGCGATTACGGTCTGGAATAACCTTTCAGTCAAACATAAACTCTTTGGCTTAGTTCTACTTCCCGTTTCACTACTGCTTTTTCTCGCAGGCAGACAAGCTTTTATCTTGACGACTCAGTTAACCGATTTTGAACGAACCAGTCAGCTATCTGCCTACCTCCAAGATATTTCGCTCCTGTATCGAAGCTCATCAGCTTCTAGCCCTGAAGAGTTCGCAGCACAAAGCAGCCAAGTAAAAGCAGAATTAAAAAACCTATCGCCAATCATTTTCTTAGATACTTCAAATGAAATGAATCAGTTAGTAGCTGACTTCAGCGAAGCAACACTTTCGACAATTCAAGCTATCGACAGTTACGATAAGTTGGATGCACTCGAATGGCAGAGCGATTTATACAAACAATTATTGCTAGAAGTCGAGAAGGTCCCGTTTGAAAACACCAAGCGTGAAATTCAACAACACCTCACGGCATTGCAGCAGCTAGAATGGTTAATGTTTTGGTCAAACGAGGAGTTCAAACTGGGCACCTCACTGATTGAGATATTTCAAAGCAGCCAAGAATACGATCCTGAACTTGCAGAGCAAATCGAGACTCTGAGTGAAAGGCAGCAACTGTTTTTAGAACGCTTTGTTTCGTTGAATGCCAATGAGCATCAGGTATCTTTAATGGTCGAAGTGTTTAGAAATAATGTCTTTGCTCAAAGCCAAGAAATCCGAACGGCTCTACTTGACCTGAACGCCATCAGCCAACTTACTCCACAAGAAATATCTGCTGGTCTAGAGGCCATGAGTGCTCGACTCAACTTATTGCAAAGCCTTGGCGGTGTCATTAAGCAAGAATTCCAAACAGAGGTTGCCCAAGCGATTTCAGACGCTCAAATGGAGCGAACCCTGTTTATTTCCATCGTAGCCTTACTCGCTACCCTTGTTATGGGTTTAACCTTAAGCTTAGCGAGACAAGTGACGAACAACCTTGGACTCGTCCTTAACTTTTTAAAAAGTGAAAACGATCAAACTCGCCCCTCTTTACAAAAACTCATTCAAGGTAAAGATGAGCTCAGTTTATTTGCTCAACAGGTCGAACGACTCACCATCGAAAGAGAGTACGCTAAAGAAAAGCTAACCCAAGCCAAAGAAGACGCAGAAAAAGCGAAAGATCACGCAATACAAGCCAGCAAAGCGAAAAGCAGCTTCTTAGCCAACATGTCTCATGAAATTCGAACACCTCTCAATGGCGTCATAGGTATTTCAGAAATACTGGCTGATACCCCACTAACACCAACACAACGCGATTACGTTGATACCATCGAAACCTCATCACAACTGCTGCTGAGCTTAATCAACGACATTTTAGATTTCTCCAAGATCGAATCTGGAATGTTACTGATAAGTCCACATTCAGCATCCATTAGAGAGTCGATATACGACATCGCTTCTATTGTTGCACCAAAAGCAAAAGAGCAGAAAATTTCAGTTGACGTCGACATCAGCCCTGATACCCCAGCTCGAGTGATGATAGACGATCACCGATTGAGACAGATCTTGATGAATTTCATGTCTAATGCCGTAAAATTTACGGCTGAAGGTGGTGTAACGCTGTCCATTCAGACGCTTAACAAGACTGAAAGCGAAGTCACGATTCGATTCGCAGTACGAGACACGGGTATTGGTATCGACAAACAGCAACAGAAACAGATATTCGAGCCCTTTGCTCAAGAAGATGACTCAACTACACGTCAATTTGGTGGTACTGGGCTTGGCCTAGCCATCAGTACTCAGTTAGTTGAGCTTATGGGCGGACAGATTCAACTTAATTCCGTAAAAGGTGAAGGTAGCTGTTTCTACTTCGATTTAGAACTACCGGTTGACTTAATATTACCAAAACCAAGTACCGCGAGCGCTGATATTTACGTGCTAGGTAAGGAGAATATGCTCTCTGAGCGAATAGAATGTAACCTTAATCTTTATGGCCTAAACGTAGTTCAGCGAACGAAGGACACAGTTAGGCTCACCGAACAACTCGCGACTCAGAAACACAATAAACCAATCACTGTCGTTTTCGCTGAAGACGATACTTTTCAAGCCAACAATTACTCAAATGAATTAAATCGACTGCATAATAATGGAATCACAATCTGTTTGATTCGCTCATTCTTAAGCGAGCCAGTAGATTTAGGCAATTGCATCACAGCTCAAGTATCACAACCTTTACTAGGCTTGCGATTAATTAAAGCCGTCGAGCTTTGTGATACACAAGGCTTAGCAGAGCTGTCTGAGACGACTAAACAACCTTTAGAGATACAACACAAAATCCTTATCGTCGAAGACAATAGAATTAACCAAAAGATTGCTGGTCTTCATGTGGGAAAAAGTGGTTTCGAATTCGAGTTTGCTAACAACGGCCAAGAAGCCATAGACAAGTTTACCGCAAATCCTCATTATGCAGCGATCTTGATGGACTGCATGATGCCTGTTATGGATGGTTTTGAAGCTACGAGTAATATTCGACGAATTGAACTAGAAACAAAAGCTACACGCCGTATTCCGATCATTGCCTTAACCGCCAGTGTGATTGATGACGATATTCAGAAGTGTTTCGACGTAGGCATGGACGATTACGTGCCAAAACCTTTCAAGTTCGAAATGTTAAAGGAGAAAATACTCACCGCTGTTGAAGCAATGCCGCTTGCCAACAGGAATGTTTCCCCGACCACATCAAAAACGTCTACGGTCACTCCTATTCACAACGCCAGCTCTGCTAAACAAACCTTACCGGAAGAACTCAAGCAAAAAACGATACCTAGAAAATCCGAAAGAATACTACTTGTAGAAGATAACCGAGTTAATCAGAAAGTGGCTTCTTTGATGTTAACTAAGGCTGGCTATGCTTTTGAACTTGCAGAGAATGGACAAATCGCCGTAGATATGTATCAAAACGACAGTGGTTTCGACGTTATTCTCATGGATTGCATGATGCCAGTGATGGACGGCTTCACCGCAACAAAAGAGATACGTGAATACGAGAAAAATCTAGGCTTAAGCAAAACTCCTATCATCGCGTTAACCGCCAGTGTTATCGATGATGATATC
Organism: Vibrio sp. S/42/10; assembly: GCF_029890535.1. Taxonomy (NCBI): domain Bacteria; kingdom Pseudomonadati; phylum Pseudomonadota; class Gammaproteobacteria; order Vibrionales; family Vibrionaceae; genus Vibrio; species Vibrio sp. S/42/10. The sequence goes on from NZ_JAKMZC010000005.1 coordinate 246,110, forward strand.
CAAAAGTGCTTTGATTCAGGCATGGATGGGTACGTAGCGAAGCCCGTGAGAAAAGAGAAACTATTCCATCAAATAGAAAGTGCGACTTGTTAGGAGAAACCAATGGATTGGATCAGAACGATTAAAGCACTCCCTTGCAGAGTTATGCTATCAACAGCAATTGGGCTGTTTGGGAGCCTACTCCTTGCCACCCCAGTGCATGCAGCGGAAGATTACGCGATTTTTTCTTTAGATTCTGGGTTTGAAGAGATAACAATAAATAAAGCGAGAAAGCTATATCGAGGAAAAACCAAGCGTCTGAACGGCAAGCGTGTAGAACTATCAGATTGGCCTGAAAACAGTACCGAAAGAGAAGATTTTTATCAGTTACTTCTCGGCAAAAATGCAGCTCAAATGAACGCACACTGGGCTGGCTTATCTTTTTCAGGGAAAGCGCGTTACCCAAGAGAAATCAAACAGGCTTCAACAGACAGCCTAGTCGATTGGCTCGACGACAAACCCAACCGCATTGGTTATTCACCACTCTCGACGGTTCCTCAAAATGCCAACGTTTTGTACGTTATAAGTTCGGAGAAATAACATGAAAAAAATAATCACGTCAGTGCTATGTGCTTCAATAGCCTCTCCGGCCTTTGCTATTATTGAGTTTACCGATAATTTATCGTTGAGCGGATTTGGCTCTACATCTTGGGCAAAATCAGATAACGATAACCCCTTAATTATTACCCGCGGCTTTACCGATGAAAACTGTTACGACTGCGATACTACATTTGGGGTACAACTCGACTATTTTTACAATTCATTCAAAGCTTCCGTGCAAGTTGTCAAACCACCACAATACGATTGGAGTGAACCACAACTCGAGTGGGCTTATCTTGGCTATGAGTTTAACGACCTTGATGTAAGTGTTGGGCGTCTGAGGCTCCCGTTATTTCTCGCGTCTGAATACTATTATGTAGGCCAAGCTTACATGACAGCAAGGCCGCCTACAGAGGTCTACAACAGCGTACTTGGCATCACGGCGTTCAATGGTATTAAAGTGAACTGGACTCATGATGTAAGCGATGAAGCGACCTTGTTACTCTCCCCGTTTGTTGGAATTAAGGATAAGAATGATGTCGAGTTCAATTCATCAACCAAGCTTGAATTTAAAACCAATCGAATGTTCGGAGCGAACTTGCAGCTTAGTGGTGAAGATTATCGTTGGAACATATCTTTCCTAGATTCAAATTTTGACCAAACGGTTAAAATCAAAAACATTGGCTCTCTTCCAACAGATAACAATCAGCATATCCAACTTTGGTCTCTAGGTGCAGAATATGAGTTTGGTCAGGCCATCTTTGCCAGTGAGGGGCAAATCAGTGACTTCAATTCTTCTATGTATGCAAGCCTTGGTTATCATTTAGGTCAATTTACCCCATACCTTGTATACGGGGCGCAATTCGACGCCAATGAACACTTAAATGGTAACAGTTATCTTATTGGTGTGGACTACGATGTACTGCCAAATGTATCTATCAATGGTGAAATTCAGTACTTTGAAGCTCATAAATCAAGAGGTGCCTTTATCGAAGATTTCAGTTCACTCAATACTTTTGATGACAAAGACGCGATGCTTTATACCGTCATGTTGAGCTTCGTGTTTTAACCCACGATAAAAAATCGTATCCATCAAAACATTGGTCAACGCGACTATTAGTCATCAATAACAATAGTGATTAAAACCAAAAGCCCAAGGTAATCAAATAACCTTGGGCTTTTTAATGCTGGTAAGTAAGCAACGCTTAGTATTTAAATAATACTTTCACGTCACCTGTTAAAGCGGCTTCATCTACATAACCAATTGCATTGGTTTTTGAAGCAACCGTTATAATTGCTTCGTTGTAGTCTGAAACCTGGATTGGAGCTTCAGCTTTACCGGTAAATACAAGTCGCGACCACGCTGATTGAAGTTGTGATTCGCTGCGTCCCGTTGCCACCTCATGGAAGGCAAGTCTGCCTTCAGAACCATCAGCTAACTCGATGATCTGTGCTTTAGTACCATTCGATAGCTTGCTTTTCTTACCCATGAATAACTTTTTAACGTCTGATTTAGATAAAGAATCAACGCCAGCATTGTTACCAATCACTACCATTCCAGCAGAAGCGTTAAATGAAAGAACCGCTACGGTTATTGCTGCCAGTAAACTTTTCATATGGCCTCCTTAGAATACGAAATCAAGACGTGCTGAATAGACAATAGAGCTGTCTTCAAGGTAATTACCCGTTGCAATATATGGGCTTACTGTTGTTTCAACATTACTTTGGAACCCACCACTAGTATCGCGGTAATCGACATAGGTCACATCCGCTTTTAAAGACATGTTCTTAGCGAAATCCCAACGGCTACCAACAGAGTAAGAAAGACGCTCGTAATTCATCGACTCTTGAATAGCCGTCGTAGTCATGTTCTCACGTTCTTCGTTGTCTGTTGTTTCAACCCAGCTAACGGAAACGTAAGGCGTAAATTCATTGACTCGGTAACCAACCAAACCAGAAACCGATTGATAGTCATAAAACTGCCCTTCCAATTGAACATCTGCAGCTTCTACGTTAACTAACAGATCACCATTGTCATATTGAGCACCCAAAGAGATGAACTGACCATCTTGGCTATCTAGCATTGCACCCAATTGACAATACGGGTCTTGTGAGTTTTGGAAATCACAAGATGGATTAGATTCAGCAACAAAATATGAACCACGGAAGGTAAAGTCATCTACGTTCCAGTTGGCACTGATACCGAATAGTTTATCTAGTTTCACCTCACCAACAATTGAGTCATCTTCATCAATAGTACCGATACCAACCACTGGCTGAAGAAGAATACTTGAATCTTCAAGTTCAATCGGAATCAATAAATCAGCACCCGTGTAGCCCTTCAAAACAATGTTTTCATACAACTCTTGAGAAGGCCTGATCATTGGATACGCATAGCCAAGGTCTGTGTAATCTGAGTAGAAAAACAAAGGTAAACGCAACTTACCGGCTCGAGCTGTGAAGGCCTCAAAATCATAAGAGGCATAAGCCATCTCAATTTTTGGCTCATAATCATAACGGCTGTTTGCAACGATTTGCGTCACGAACTTAGCACGCTCATTTACTTGAAAATCAAATTGTAAGCCTGCTAATGTCTCTTGCTCCCAATCTAATTTTTCGTCGGTATAACCCGCATAACCTATCGCATTGTCTGACTTACCGATGCCTACAGAACCAAATCCACTAATTCGAAGATCATCCATGTTTGCAGCATTTGCTCCAAACGCCATACTTACTAGGGCAGCAACCACTGTCTTCTTCATAACTAACTCCAATTGTTATGTGATTTTTCGTTTTTATATAATTGTTTTTGTATAATCAGCCCATATTTGGGGCATACTCCCGCCCTCCTTAAGGCATAGCCGAAAAGAGAGAGGGAATGATTCTAGGGAACTTAACTGACTTTAAAGTGGCCAGTTAGTGTTGAAAGGTTACGAGTCACTTTTTGAATATCTTGCGCCACGGCGTCCACTTGCTGAACGCTGTTACTGGTGCCTTCTGCCATCTTGCGAATTTCTTCGACAAAAGTTTCAATACGAGTGGAGGTTTGCTCCTGCTCTTCAGTCGCAGCGGCAATACTTTCGTTTCGTTGACTGATTTCGATAATATCTGAAGTAATTTTCTGCAGAGAATTTTCCGCGACAATTGACTTTTCAACACAAGTTTCGGCTTTAACTACGCTATCAGAAATAATCGATGACGCAGTTTTTGCTTGGTCTTGTAACTGTAAGAGTACAGATTGAATTTCTTGTGTAGATGATTGAGTTCTTGATGCTAACGTTCTTACTTCATCAGCAACGACAGCAAAACCACGGCCTTGTTCACCAGCGCGTGCAGCTTCAATTGCCGCATTAAGCGCAAGCAGGTTGGTTTGCTCTGCAATCGCACTGATCGACTCAAGTATCGAGCCAGCACTTTGTGTGTTGTCATTTAGCTGTTTAACCACTTGAGATGCATTACTTACATCATGCGTTAATTCTTGCACGGCTAAAATCGTACTCTTGACTTGCTTCTCTCCTAAGTTTGCTTGCTCACTCGCACTGGAAGCTGAAGTAGAAGCATCATTAGCGTTCGTAGCGATTTCTCTAGCGGCAAGAAACAATTGATTTAATGAACTTGATACTTCTTCAATAGAGAGATGCTGCTTAGTCGACAACTCACTTGTTACTTGACTTGATTTAACAAGTGAACCAGAGATCGTGTCCAGCTGAGTAACGTTACCTATAGTGTGTGTGACGTTCTGTTGTAAATGAGAGACAAAGTTATTGAATGATTCAACTAAAGGTTTCAGTTCGTCATTTTTTTCATGCTGTAGGCGAACCGTTAAGTCTCCATCCCCTTCAGCAATATCACGCATTTTGTCACTGATATTCGCGAGATCTCTACGTATACCTTTCACCACAAACCAACCAAAGATACACATCGCAAGCATGGCTACAGCACCAGACACACTCATGATTTGGTTAGCTTTTTTATTGTTTGATTCTAGATCTTGTACCGCGTTTTCAAACTCAGATTGACGAGCCAAAGAAAACTTATGCATACCCAAAGTAAGCTCATCTAAGATTGCGGTGCTCTGTTTTGCAAGGCGCCCAGCTTCGCTAAGGCTGATCTCTTCATCTATCATGCCTTGAGCAATTCGGTAAGCTAACTCAAAATATTGATTGGTTTGATTTTGCAAAAGTGCAGATGAGCTCTGTAATGAAGGATCGAGAGAGATTTGAATGTTGAAGTTATTTTGAATCTCAGCGAGAGTTTGCTTGTTCATCTCCAAAATCTCGTCATCGCCTAGAGTCACTGCCAAATTAAAGCGCTCGGCTAATTGAGAGATCAATACACTATTCAATGAAGCCGCATTCATAACCGGATAAGTAACTTGATCAATTCGATTAACCTGTTGGGTGTTACTGGTTAACGTATCCCCTCCGACAAATAGAATACTAGTAAATCCTACTAGCGACACTAAACATAAAGCCAAAATCCTATTTTTGATCGATAGTGTAAACATAAGCTCCCTTTGTTAAACAGTATGATGAACTGCACATGTATTTTGAACAATAACAGATCTGACCAGTATATCAATCTGTCACACCGAAAATAGTGACAAAAATGTTAATATTATTTATAAATGATTATGCAAGTAAGAATAACCATATAAATCAGCATGTATAATTAACTACTTTATTAAAAACGAGTTCAACATCAAACTGAACACCTTCCATAAGACTGTAATTCATCATGTTCCAAACTCGCTTTAGTTATTCAAAAATTAGGATTTCAAGATAGTTAAATTAATATTGAGAACCCAAGTTTGCCCTTACATTTAGCTTCGTAATAAATTTAAGCCGCAAAATTCTCTACTATTTAATGATTCTGTCAGCAGCGTCAGTGTTGTGTAAAAAGGCTGCAAACTCACGAACTTCACCGCCCTTACTCGGTCAATCTTAGAGCGAATAAACAGATACCTTAAACGGAGAACGCATGCGAATAGCGACTTTATCTTTAAGTTTGGTTTCAGCGGTCGGTTTCGCGGCTGAGCCAAATCCTTTTCCAATTACGCCCGATGAAAGTGGCGAAGAGTTTATGGTAAGTGCAACTAACCCATACGTAAGCAGCACAGGGTATTCGATACTCAAAAAAGGCGGTAACGCAGTCGATGCCATGGTTGCGATGCAGATGACCATGTCGGTGGTAGAACCGGATATGACAGGGATCGGCGGTGGTACTTTTGCGCTGTTTTATAAAAAAGACAAAGACCAATTCCTCGCACTCGATGGGCGCGACGAAGCGCCCTCAAGTGCGACTCCAAATATGTTTATGGAAGATGGTAAAGCACTCAGTCGAAATGAGATTTTAGGACCAAGATCTGTAGCCGTTCCCGGCACGCTTCGTTTACTCTACAGCTCTCACCAACAATACGGAAAACTGCCATGGTCAGAGCTTGCTCAGCCTGCCATTGAGCTTGCCAGTAAAGGTTATGCAATGAACAGCTACACCTATGACATCGTGGTTCGTGAGCAAGAACGATTGATTGAAGATCCAGAAATCGAAGCCCTGTATTGGAATGACGACCAAATCAAACCAACCGGCACATTGATGAAGAACCCAAAGCTTGCCACAACATTGACCAATATTGCTCAACAAGGTGATAAGTACCTTTATGGTGGCGAGTTTGGTAAGCACATCGTTGAAACGGTCAATAGCCGTATCGACTCAGACCACGCTAAGCTCTCTATCGAAGACTTTGAGCAGTACCACGTTAAACAACGTGATGTCATTGAGAGCGACTATCGAGGCAATAAAATTGTGTCGTTTGGCTACCCTGCCTCTGGTGGTGTGATGGTTGCTCAAAGCCTTGAAATGCTAGAGGCCTACGACTTGGCAGACATGTCCAAAACCGATGTGGAACCTTGGCGCTTGATGACAGAAGTAATGAGAATAGCCAAGGCCGATCGTATCGCTTATGCGGGCGACCCTGATTTCATTGAAGCACCAGTTACTGCCCTCCTCGACAAAGCCTATATCGACGAGCGACGTAAACTAGTCCCGGAAAGTGGCATAGCTAAAACCAAACCGAAAGCAGGCAAGTTGTCCAATACCGAATACGCTCAGTATCAGGGGTTTGAGAGCCAAGACACCGGGCATATTTCCATTATCGACAAAGACGGCAATGCTATTGCGATGACCAGTACCGTCGGCACAGGAATGGGTTCAGGGATAATGGTCGATGGCGTGATTCTCAATGCACAAATGGCAAATTTTTCTACAAAACCAACCATCAACGGTAAGCCAACTCAAAATGCTATTGAAGCAGGTAAACGTCCTCGTTCAGCAATCACCCCATTAATGGTGATGGACAAAAAAGACAACCTGCGCCTAGTAGTCGGTTCACCTGGAAGTTCACAGATTCCGGGGTACGTGTTAAAAACTGTGGTTGGCGTTCTTGATTGGGACTTATCCGCGCAGGATGCAATTGACCTGCCAAACATCCAATATGGCACAAAGATCGACCGCACCAAGCCTTATGACCCAACGGGTTTGTTGGTCGAGAAGAAAACCTACGCTGAAATGCTAGTACCAGAGTTCATGCAGCTCGGTTATCCGGTGCATGTCATTCCAGTAGTCAGTGGTTTGAACGCCATTGAAATCAGAGATGGCAAGATCCATGGCGCAACAGACAGACGCCGTGCATCAAGCGCTATGGGGGAATGATAAAACGAAACGGGCAAGTAATAGGCTTACCCTTGTTTTGTCTCTAGTCACTTGAGCCTTGTATAAGCAGTTCATTGATACGAAAAAGCCAGTCGAATATTTCGACTGGATTTTCATAAGCGGCTCATCTATTTACTCATTCAAATATTATGAACTTGGCGCTACTCGCTTCTCTTTCAACTGCTCAATAACATAGTCAGGAGCCACTTTACCTAGCTCACTTAAGCAATCATCGGTCTTGTCGTTGCCGTATCGCACGTAGATATCACATACCGCATATAACTGCTCTGGAGAACCAGAGATCAAATACGCCTTCTCGAACGATTTAGTCGATTTGTCGATATCCAGCTTTTCTTGTAGTACCCCATTCAAGTACCAGTAGTAGCTGTTATCTTTTGCAAGTTCTGCTGCTACTTCAATCTCTTTGGCTGCTGCTGCCTTGTCTTCAAGGCGAACCAAAGTTAATGATTTAGAGTAATGCATCGCTGCATTGTCAGGCACGCTTTTCAAACCACGATCTAACACTTCAACCGCCTGCTGGTCTTTATTCTGTGCTCGGAAGTTATCTGCATAGCTCAACCAAACTTGTGGCTCTTTAGGGTGGGTTTTAATGAGCTCTAAATAAACCGTTTCAGACTTGTCCCACTCGTTGTGCCATCGAAGCACATCAGCAAATAGCAATTGAAACTTTTCAGATTCTTGTGATTCCAAGAATGTGATTAACTCAGCGACGGGTTGTTCAATTTGTGCTTTCTGTTCTTTATCTAACGTATTGTAATCACGTACTAAGTTCGATGTTGCCGAGTTACGAACCATGGGATCTGTATCGCTCAGCAAAGGTGAAACTAACGCCCAACGATGCTCAAGTTGATATGGCGAAGAACCGATAACCGACGCTTCACGAACTTCAGGATTTTGATCTTTTAAGCCTCTTGCAACCGCCACCAATGCATTTTGACTTGGATATGAAGCAAGCTCTTGCAATGCACCAGTACGATTTTCAACAGATTGATTCTGATCTTGTGCCATGTAAGACAACTGCTGAATACGGGTTTGAGTGTCCGTCATTTCAAGCACTTGATTGATATTTTGTGCTGGCGCGTCAACCGTTTTTTGAACGCTATTCGCTGCCATCGCAGACGTTGAAATCAATGCGGACGTTGATATCAACAAAGCAACAGCCGTCGCTAAACTCTTCTTCATCATAGTATTACCTTAAACTGGAGAACTTAGCCTGTCCTTAGACTCGTATCTGATTAAATTTGCATTGGATCTGTTGACCCAAAAAACGAGTTAAAACTTCGTCTCAAACGTAGCTTGTTGCGCCTGTTTTGCTCGATGCGCCATCAATACTGAGTCGCTGAATTTGCCATGAGCCACTGGATGCCCCATCGCGCGAGCGATATAAGCCATCGAATTATCGACATGAGAAAAGAACTTGTGCCAACCCGCACATAAGTAGTTCAGACCCGGCTCACCGGCACGAGTTTTGATAAAGCGGTTTTTCGGACATTCACCGTGACAAGCAAACTTGTAGTCACATTGCTGACATTGGCTGGTCAATGTGCGTGATTTAGCGAAACCAAATTTCTGTTGTGGCGCGCTATACGCCAAGTCATCAAGCTTGTCGTGGTGGATGTTGCCGATTTTGTATTCTGGGTATACATAATGGTCACACGAGAACACGTCACCGTTAGGCTCCATCGCTAGGCCTTTGCCACATATCTCGTTCAAAGTGCAAAGCGGGTTCGGGCGACCAATCCACGTTTCTAAGCTCGCTTCAAAATACTGAACGAACACCTTACCGATGTCGTGCTTCGCCCACTCGTCAAACACAGCAATCAGGAAGTTACCCCAAGCCAAATCCGACACACACCAAGATTCCATGATCGAATCTTTATGACCAGGGATCAGACGCTTATCACCTTGCTTAAGTTGCTCACTCACTTGAGACGTTTGTGGCGCAACCGTTCTAAAGGTTTTTTGTTCTACGATAGGAATAAACTGCATTTGTGGAGACTTCACCACATCACGTAGGAAGCGATACACTTCTAATGCATTTTGACTGGTGAGGTTATTCACACAGGTTAGGGTTGCGAATTTGACTTGATGTTTGTGCAGCAACTCTGCAGCCGCCATCACTTGTTTAAATGTGCCACGTCCTGCTCTGTTGACACGATACGCATTGTGCAGCATCTCAGGGCCATCAACACTCAAACCGATCAGGAAATTGTTCTTTGCTAAGAATCGACCCCAATCGTCATTCAGCAGCGTGCCATTAGTTTGTAGGTCATTTGAAATCAGCACACCTTCAGGTTGGTGCTTTTTCTGAAGTTCAACCACACGTTCAAAATACGCTAGACCCAGCATAGTCGGTTCACCACCCTGCCATGAGAAAATGATCTCAGGTGTGTTTTGACCTTCGATGTATTGTTGGATATACGCTTCTAACGTCTCATCATCCATTCTTGGAGAGCTGCCTTTCTTGTACTCCAACAAATCTTGCTTACTTAGGTAATAACAATATTTACAGTCAATGTTGCACGCTGCGCCAATCGGTTTAGCCATAACATGCAAGCGCTTAGACGCTTTACCGTTATATTGTGGACCTTGAGTAATGTGCATGATTTACCTACCTATCTTAGTGTCTTGGACCTATCATAATTCCTAATTAAGTCAGTGGCATGTTATACCCTTTATAACCAATAGGAATGACCTTAAACGTTAGAATTACACCCTATTTCGAACATTTGAGGCACGTGATGAAATTTTTTAATTACAAACATTTAGCAACGATTAGCAGCGTCACCATGACTATTTTACTGAGTGGCTGTGCAAGCGTGCCTACACACCCAATCGCCCTACAAGTTGACCAAGATATGGTGTTGGTTGAAGGCGGGACATTCAGCATGGGTTCAGACAGATCAGAAGCAACTAAAGCAGAGCGACCTGCTCGAAATATAACTGTAGATAGTTTCTACATTTCGAAGTTTGAGGTAACTCAAGAATTGTTCGAATCGGTTATGGGTTCATCTCTCAGTTATTTCCAAAACCCTCAGGTTCCAGTCAACAACCTAAGCTGGCAACAGGCGAACTACTTCGTTGAGCAGCTTAACGAACTCACTGGCGAAGCATACCGTCTGCCTACTGAAGCTGAATGGGAATTTGCAGCGAAAGGCGGCAACAAAAGTAAAGGCTATACTTACAGTGGTTCCAATAACTTAGATGATGTTGCGTGGTACTCGGCAAATTCTAAAAATAGCGCACACCCTGTCGGCCTAAAGAAGCCAAATGAACTAGGCTTATATGATATGACCGGCAATGTGGGTGAGTTTGTAATCGATGCCTTCGACGACACCTTTTACCGATTCGGTCCAACAGACAATCCTAACAACGCGAAACACAGTGACGTGGGTTTATCACACAAATCAGTTCGTGGTGGCAGCTTTGCTTATGACGAAAATGAATCTGAAAGTTACCGTCGAGACTTTGCAAGTCAGTCAATTACCATGTCTGACATGGGCTTACGTTTAGTTAAAGATACTAACTAACGATGCCAACGGTTACGGCTCAATAACCTTCACCAAAAAGATTAAAAATACAATTTTCACTATCCAAACGTTAAGTCGCTACGGCAATACTGAATAAGGAAACTCTATGCAATACACCAAGCTATCTGGGCTTACACTCGCATTACTCTGTGCTTTCCCTGCTTCGGCGGCGGATAAGCCAGATCTGGTCCTGCAAATTACGGTAGATGGCCTGCGCGCAGACCTTATCGAACGATATAAACACAACTTCGGTGACGGTGGATTTCGTTACTTGATGGATGATGGTACCTACTACACCAACGCGAACTACCAACATGGCAACACAGAGACCATTGTTGGTCATGTGTCGCTTGCAACCGGTGCTCCACCAAGTGTGCACGGCATGGTGGGGAATGTTTGGTATGATCGCAGTGAAGAGCGTTTGGTGTATAACGTAGAAGATGGCAACTATGAAATGCTAACTTCAGGGGCGGGCGTTGATAAAGCAACCGAGATCGATCCGACGCAGAAAACAGCACAAGGCGATGGCCGTTCTCCAGAGCCGATACTCGCTACCACGTTTGGTGACGAACTAATGATTTCCAATAGCGGAAAATCTAAAGTCTTTGGCGTATCAGTAAAAGATCGCGGCGCCATCTCACTCGCAGGGCATAGCGGCAAAGCGTTTTGGTTTTCGAAAGCACAATCTGAATTTGTTACCAGTAACTATTACTACGACGAATATCCAGACTGGGTATCACGTTGGAATGAGAAAGCCATTGCGAGCCAGTACTCTAAACAAAGTTGGGAACTTTCTTTACCACGTGAGAAATACACCCTTCAAGAACACAATACTGACCACAAGGTGAAGTTAGGTAATTTTGAACGTACCTTCCCACACCCTTATGGACCTGCGAGCTATAAATATTACAGCACAACATTAACCGTAAGTCCGGCTGGTGATGAAATTACAGAAAACTTTGCTAGCACACTATTGATGCAAGAGAAGCTTGGTCAAGGCGATGCGACGGATTACCTATCGGTTAGTTTCTCGTCGAATGACTATGTGATTCACCTTTATGGTCCTGAAAGCTTAGAGACCGAAGACAATTTAATTCGTTTAGACAGAACAATCGCCAAGCTTCTTAAGACCGTTGATAACCAAGTCGGCCTAAAGAACACATTAATTGTCTTGTCTGCCGATCATGGTGTTCCTGAATCTTCACCTGCGGCAAATGCACTTGGTTTCCAACAGGCACAATACTTCAATAAAGATACCCTGCTATCTCAAGGCGTAGAAAAGAGGTTGAAGAGTGAGTTTGGTTTGGACAAAGACGCCATTCGATTGTATGCACAACCTTACATTTATCTGGATCACGACGTGATTGCCAAGGAAAAGGTCGATCTAGCGAAAGTGCAGAATGCCATCGCAGATGAGATTACGAAAGTAAAAGGCGTTGCGTTTGCCGTATCAAGTAGTGATATTGCAGCCAACCGAGTACCTGATACGCATGTCATGCAGCTCATCAAGAACAACTACCACCCCGCTCGTTCAGGTGATGTTTATGTGGTATTTGCCCCTCGTAGCTACATTAACGACATGGAAGGTCTTCAAATCGCCTCTACGCACGGCTCACCTTGGAAGTACGATACTCACGTCCCAGTCATTTTTGCAGGCTACGACGTTGAAGCTCAGAAGGTTTCGCGTGCAATCACTCCATACGACATTGCGCCAACACTTTCGAATAAAATGGGCATAACCCAGCCAAGTGGATCAATTGGAGAAGTGTTACAAGAGATCACTGAATAGGCTAAACCTCCGAGGTTCCGTCATCTAGATTTCGAATCCAATACCCGCTCAATAAAAAAGCCGTTTATCATATTCAGTCGAAACGGATAAACGGCTCTTTTTTACCCCAATTTTCTGCTCTTAAACCTTATCGACTACATCAATACCTTAACTAAACTTACATGCTGTTCAAGCTCGGTTCTTGCTCAAACAAAGGCTGTTTTCAGGCAACACCAAACTGATGCTTGATGGGACAACCTCAAATCGAATCTGATTTGAACGATACGGTTCTCCGTCTAAATTAATCGGTAAAGTTTGAGGAAAGTCGATATCAAGCCAACGAGCTTGCGTATGCACGACATATTTCCCGTCTTCAGCTGGGCTCTTTAATTCTTCAATCACTTGCGGTAATTCTGTCGCGACGAACGACTTTACTAACGTCAAATCCATCAAACCATCGTCAATAAGCGCATTCGGTGCTAACTCTTGTCCACCACCTGCTAAGCGTCCATTACAAAAAGCGCCAACCAGAATTTCACCGGTAAAGGTACCTTTATCTATGGTCAAAGTACCGCTGTAAGGTTTAAAACCAAGCGCTTTAACTACACCTGTCAACGTATATGCCCCACCACCGAGAAAATCTTTTAATTCAATAGGGGTTTCTGCCGTCACCTCAGCGCCAAAGCCTGCCGCAGCCACGTTCATAAAGTAACGGTCGTTCGCCCTCACGCTATCGACCGCGTAAGCTGAACCTTTTATTGCCAAATCGAATGCCGAAGGTATATCGCTTGGGATGCCGGTAGCGGTAGCAAAGTCGTTCGCAGTTCCCATTGGAATAATTGCAAGCTGTGGTCTTTCGCTAGCGCGGAATTGGTTGAGTGCATTGACTGCTTCGTTCACCGTTCCATCACCACCAGCGATAATCAACCGCTTCACACGATCGCATATGGCCTCGCTCACTAAACGAAACATATCCGCGGATTCCCAAGTAACTCTGACTTGTAGGTCGATATCCCTGTCTCTTACTGCAAGAATGGCTTGCCTCAATTCAGGGATGTTGGCCTTCTTTCCATTTAAAATAGCGCGGATACTTTCCATGGTTATGTCCTTTATAAGCTAACTAGAGATATCTTTTGCTGCGGCTTTGAGCTTAGATCGCAACCACTTGTGGCTTGGCTCGTTAGTACGACTTGGGTGCCAAATCATACACATATCAAGGTTTTCTAAGTCGAATGGTAAAGGCAGTGTTTTCACATCGTACTTCTCGGAAAAACAACGAACTGAAGATAGAGGAAGCACACCAATATAGTCAGAGCCTTCAATAACAGGAAGCATCTCAACCACGCCAGCAGCTCGATACACAATCCTGCGCTTTTCCAAATCGCTAAAGTGTTCAGAACTCAATAGGCTTTTTCGAGCGTGCCATTTAGAAACAACTACATGATCAAGCGCTAGAAACTGCTCCATATCAATAGTATCGCCAATCTCTGGGTGGCCAGAGCGGCATACGACGACAAGCTCCTCAGTAGAAATAACTTCATGCTTAAGCATGGTTCTACCCCTTGGCGTCATATCTATGATCACATCGTGTCTTTGTAACCTAAGATCGGATTCGTAATCTTCCGTAAACAAAGGATGAACTTCCAATGCAATACCAGGTGCGATTTGGCTGATCAACTGCATAACTCTTGGCATCAATTCGTAGCTTGCGGGTGATACACAAGCAATGGAAAACACGCGACCTGATGTTTTAGGATCAAAATCTCTCGAGGCCGATAGCGTAGAAGTGAAGTTTTTTAATGCAGCGGCCATTGCTGGATAAATATCGATCGCAAATGTCGTCGGCTCAACGCCTGAAGTGGTTCTGTGAAACAGTGGCTCATCATAAATATCACGAAGCCTAGCGAGCGCTTTACTCACTGCAGGTTGGCTGATGTTCATACGATTCGCAGCCCTAGACAAGTTCTGCTCTTCATAGATCGCGACAAATATAGGAATTAAATTGAGTTCAGTACTTTTCATACAGTTCCATATTAAAGAAGCAGGTTCTCCATAGTAGAGAACCTGCCGATTATGTTCGATGCGAATGACTAAAGTTTGCTACTTAGTTCTATCTTTTAAGTCAGGCAAGGCTTTAGGGATTTTCAAGCGGTCGAAAATTGAACGAGAATTGCTTGAGTTTGATGTGTCACCGGGAAAATTACGTATGCCTTTCCACAAACGAGTAAATACGCTTTTATCTTCACGCCCTTGTTGGAGGGATTCACTATCTTCTAACCAACGTTTCTCTGTGCTCACTTTACCCAATTCTAACTGAGTGGTTTCAATGCGCAATTGACGATAGATAAAGGTTCTTAATGCAGCCCCATTACCTTGCTTAAGTAAACGACGTAATACCAACCAACTTGGTGTTGGACGGTCGCGATAATAACGCTTAAGGGTGAAGACAGAACCAATAAGAACAACCAAACCAGCAACCGCAAAAACAACAACGTTTATGTAGGCCTTTAAGAACGACTTTAGCGTGTGGCGCGCTTTAAAAACCTGACCTTCAATAACAGCACTTTCAAGACGCTGATTTTTGCTGTCCCACCACTGGAATGAAAATTCAGGCAAGGTAAACTCACCACCTTGTTGAATCACATAGACCGTTTCTTCAATTCGACTTGAACGGTAATCACCACGTTCTTGTGTATCATCTAAACGATTGGGTTGTGGGTAAGCTTGATACTGCAGCGTCGCTTCATTAGTCAATACATTCGGCAGCAAAACAGACAAGCTATCTTTCGCCTTTATTGTCACGGTACGAGTAATGGCATCACCCACTTTCAACTCTTCGCTTGAACGTTGCCATTTCTGATCAATATCCACATCTGTCGCAGAAAACCAAGGCGATTGTTCGCTTAGTAAACCAGAAGGTAGTGAGGCTTCGAACTTAATTGGCTGCGTGTATAGCGTGCCACCAACGTTTGATCCGTCAGGAGCGGAAACTTGAACACGAACAGGCAACCTAGGAATGACAAACTCACCCGATGTCATTGGATAGAGCGTCACTTCCCAGCGTTGACGTGACCATGTAGTAC
Organism: Vibrio sp. S/42/10; assembly: GCF_029890535.1. Taxonomy (NCBI): domain Bacteria; kingdom Pseudomonadati; phylum Pseudomonadota; class Gammaproteobacteria; order Vibrionales; family Vibrionaceae; genus Vibrio; species Vibrio sp. S/42/10. Next base: position 261,802 of record NZ_JAKMZC010000005.1, read on the forward strand.
CATCCACTCGTTCCGTGTAATTCGTCGCAAGTTGGTTACGCTGCTTAGCAATCACATTAGGAATTTCTACGCCGCCAATTCGAGTTCCGCCCGTTAACCAGCGAGGTGTCGCAACCTCTATGTTCAAAATCACTTGCTCATTAACGCTCACTTTGGTCGGCGTTATTTTATAGCCAGGCTTCGGTTTCTCGCCTATCCAAGCGATCAATTCAACATCACCACTCTTTTGTAGATCGAAGATATCGGCAGCCGGAGCAACAGCGGAAAAAATGCAGCTCAACATAAGAGTAATAGGCAATAACCACTTACGGGTTCTGAATCGCACTCTCTTTGATTGAATGGCTTCAAGAGCTAAGTCATATCTACTCATTGGGTTTGCTCCTGTTTTGATGCCTGTTCCTGTTTTGGCGTCTGTTCGTTCGAAGGGGCAGGTTCTCGTAGCTGAATTTGGAATTTCGATTTCAAGAAGAACTTAGGGTCCGCTTCTACTCGTTTTAACCACTTGTCGGCAAGCTCTTGGCTACCCAAAATTTCATTGGCATTAAGCGTTTCCTTGAGCATCAATTCCGCTACAGTTTCTTCTTCAGCGCCATCACCCGTTCGCGGCTGATCATCATCTAACTCTAACGACTCCTCTGGACCATCTGTCGTTCCAGATTGACTTTCGCTGGTGCGATTGACTTCTTCGACAATACCGCCGATTACCGCTAAGTTATGCTCAACGTCAGGCCTTAATTCTGGTGAAAGGTCAGGCTTTTCACTCAGAGATTTGAGGAGATCTCGCGCGGCAAGATACTCACGTTGGCGAGCCAAAGCACTTGCGGCATTATACAAACCATAATCGGTTTTCATTTGTAAGAACGCGCTGTGCGCCAATTTAAAATCGCGAGCGTAATAGTAAGCAGCACCTTTTCTCATTGGGTCTTTAAAATGCTTGGCGGCTTCAAGGTATTCTTGTTGGTTCAATAAACGCTGCCCTTGTTGATCTGGAGTGAGCCATAAATCCCACCACCATTGAGCTGTTTTTTCCCAAACAGTAATAGATTCAGTAATCACAGGCTTCTCAGCCGTTAAACTGACTGTTTTTGCGAACGAGTGGGGAGAATAAAACGAACCAGTAACCAGTAAGCCGACGACACACCACTGCACCAACCACCCTTTTCGAAACCACAACAGCATGATAATAGCCATTGGAATCAGCAGACCGTATCCCATGTCTTTCCAAGGCATTGAAGATTCACCGTTAAGTTGCATGTTTCTCTCAACCGCACGGTTCAGTTGTTGGATATCAGAATCATCAACCGTCACCTCAACCAATCGCCCACCCGTTTTATTCGCTAAGTTACGCAATGAATCTAGGTCAACTGGGTTATCGCTCACTACATTACTGTTCCCTGCGGCTAAGATGAGCAACTGATACGGGTTGTCGTTAAAGAAGGCTTCGAAAGCTTGGGTTGTACTTGGGTTGACACCGTCTGATACCAACAACACTGACGAGCCTAGCTCACCAGACAATTGCTGATTGATAAGTGGCAGCGCTTCTTCTGCTGACTTACCTGATACCGGCATGATATCGGGTGTAATAGCCGCCAAAAACGGTTCAAACACCTTGCTGTCTTGAGTGACTGGCATCGCGACGTGCGCACTGCCAGCATAAACAACCAAACCTGTGTTACCACCTTTGCGAGCTGCAAGTAAGTCTCTAATTTTCTGTTTAGAGCGTTCCAAGCGACTCGGTGGTAAATCCTTAGCCAGCATGGAGTCACTGTTATCGAGCACCACTAACATTGACGCTTTGTCTTCACCAAAAGGCGAAGCTTCACGTTGCCATGTTGGGCCTGAACAAATAATGATGGCGATCGTCACAATCACCATCAATAATTTCAATGGTAATTGTTTGCGCCAGCCGGTTTCTCCAATGGTCAGCGCATCACGTAAGTGTACTGGAAGAATGTCTTTCCACGTTGGCTTAGTTTCTTCTCTCCAACGAATCAATAATAGGAAGAACATCGGAATGAAGGCCAATAACCACAATGGTCGAATAAAATGAAATTGGGTAAAAAACTGCTGTAGCATGAGAGAATCAGGCATCATCCTCTCCTTTCAAAGTTCCAGTTGAAGAAGCCAAAGGTGATCTTCGACGTATCGTCGCAACGCTGAAAGCCGTCAAATACATGACAACAACCATCGCCATCAAATAATGATGCAAACCTTGCTTAGGACGATAAGTGGTACTTTCATATAGCTGAGGCTCTAGTTCACCAATCTGAGCGTACGCTTTGGTCAGTTCGTCGCGGTTAAGCGCTTCAAAGGCTTCACCGCCAGACTCTTGAGCCACGCGCTTGATGGTTTCCATATCTAAAGCGACTTCACCAACGGTTTGCGGATCTCCCATGGCGATAACATGAATACGAACGCCTTTCGCCTTGGCCACTTTTGCGGCATCAATCGGCTCAACAAAACTTCCCGTATCATTACCATCGGTTAGCACGATCACGACCTTTTCTTTTTCGTTGGCATCAACACTTGAATCTTGAACTTCTGCACTTTGCTTTTCGCTTTGTTCAAACACCTTAATTGCCAAGCCAATTGCATCGCCTAAGTGAGTACTTTGCCCTGCCATTGCAACATCGGTTTGATTAAGTAGTTCAAGCCATACTTCTTGGTCAGCCGTAAAAGGTGTTTGTACAAACGCAGCATCACCAAACAAGATCAAGCCGAGCCGGTCACCTTTTCGGGTTTTCGCAAAATCAGCCAGCACTTCTTTAGTCGCGTCCAAACGTGAGATTTTATCACCATGCTTAGAGGTAAAGTCTTGCTCTGCCATTGAACCAGATAAATCAACCACCACCATCACGTCACGGCCTAGTTGCTCGCGAACTTGCGGCTCGCCTAAGACGGTTGGTTTGGCTAACGCGCAGACCACCAATACCCAAGTAATAATGAGCGTTGTTCGTTGCCACCAACTGGGTGTTAACTGGCTTGCCCCTTCAGATGGTGCTTCACCAATAGCCTCGACCAACTCTCGAAAAAATGGCACTTTGATAGCCATCTGTTTAGTTCGATAAGCTGGCACTGCAAAATAGACGAACAAAGGTAAAGGTAATGCAATAAACCATAATGGATGAACGAATTCAAAACTAGCGGATAAAGAATCAAACATTACCTTGTCCCCCAGTCGTCGTTTGTATCTCCGGCTTATGAAGTTTTAACCAAGTCATTGCGGTTTGAATGACCTCTAAACGCTGTTCAAAGCTCAAACGCACCTTAGGGTCTACTAGGCTTTGCATCCATAACTCCGAGACTTCATCAGAAAAAAGTGCACTGCTGCTTGTATTGGTGTTAGCGTCAACTGGCAGATAAGCATTCAAGCGACTCACGTAGGCTTGACCAAACAATTTTGCATTACTGCTGTCTAGGTAACGAAGCACCACTTTGAGCACTTTAAATGTGCGCTCGGTAGAGCTTTTGTCACGAGCATCTAACAACATCAATTCTTTGATGGCCTCTTTACGGTAACGATTCTTCCACCACCTCAATACCAAACGGTATGTCAGATAAAGAGTGGCCAATAACAAGATCACACCTAAGATCTTCCAACCAATTGTTTGGGGAGCCCAGCTTATGCTTTCAGGAATCGCTACATCGTGTAGGTCTCGTAAGATATAAGTGCTAGGAACTGTATGTTCAACAGACATTTAGCGTCCCCCCACCAGCTTTTGAAGCTTAGATATGTGAGTACCAGATGTATCTAGTTCTATATAAGGGAGGTTTTTCATCGCCATTAATTTGGCCAGTGATTGTTTTTGGAGTGCTGCTTTTTGGGACAGGCTTTCACTCGCAAGGTTAACCTTTGATTGGCTATCAAGATTGAGTTGAAAACGACCATCACCTACGACCCAGTTAGCATTCGCAAGATCTTGAGGCAAAGATTGTTCCAATGGATCGGTCACCATAATGGCTAAGATATCGTTGTGTTGTTGCATTTGCTTAAGTCGATCAAGATGTTGCTCTTGGCAATCTCGCCAATCACTAATAAATATTAAGGTCGACTGCTTTAATCTCATTCGTTTTATCAGTTCAATCCACTGACTAAACCCAACACCATCGCTGTCGCTGACATTCACTCCTAAGCTTTGATTTGCTTTTGATAAATGCTTGAGTTGCGCCAGTAAATCAGACTGTGAGCGCTGTGCTTTGGTGTGAAATAGCTTTTGGTGTGAGGCTAAAACAAAACCGACACGGTCACCATCTTTAAGCACTCGCCACCCGCATAACGCAGCCACTTCGGCAGCAACAACGGATTTCATGGTGTCTTGAGAGGCAAAGAACATCGAACTGCGCTGATCGACGCAGATCATCACATTGCGGTCCTTTTCTTCGGTGTAACTACGAACATGGGGTTTACCTGTTCGCATCGTGACTTTCCAATCCAGGTTACGAATATCATCACCGAGTTGGTAGTGTCGCAGCTCCTCGAAGTTCAGACCACGGCCACGGAACAGAGAATTATGTCTCCCCGACAGTACACTGCCCGCCTTAAGATGAGGCAACAGAGAAAACGACTCAGCTTGAGCCTGAATTCGCACTAGCCTTGAATAGTCACAGTACAATCGTGGATCAAGGCCTTGAGGTTTGGGAGCTTGTGTTGGCTTCGCCATGACGCCCCCTAGTTATCCGATCTCAACATTATCAAGCAGTTCTTCAACTACTCTTTGATGATCAACGCCATCGGCCAATGCGTCATAAGACAACGAGAATCGGTGGCCTAATACGGTCGGCAACATGGCACGCACATCATCTAACGTGACGTGGTCACGCCCTTGCAACCACGCATAAGCGCGAGCGCATTTATCCAATGAAATAGATGCACGAGGGCTTGAACCAATTTCAATCCATTTCGATAAGTCTGATTCTGGATAACGCTCAGGTTTTCGCGTTGCCATTACCAAAGCCACGATGTAGCTCTCAACTAAATCGGAAACTGCAATGTCTGGAAGTTGGCGACGAGCTTCAAGTACCAATTCAGGTTCAATATGCTGTGGTGTGACTAATTCTGAACTCGTCTCACTGCCTAACTCTTCGCTGCGAACAAGTCGGATGATGTCACGCTCCGCTTCGTCTTCTGGGTAGTCGACCGTCACCTTCATAATGAAACGGTCCATTTGCGCTTCTGGAAGCGGATACGTACCTTCTTGCTCAACTGGGTTTTGAGTCGCTAGAACCATGAATAAATCTGGCAGAATATGAGTTTGACCACCTATAGTAATCGTCCCCTCCGCCATCGCTTCAAGTAGAGCCGCTTGTACCTTAGCCGGCGCACGGTTAACTTCATCGGCTAAAACAATGCTATTGAATATAGGTCCCGGCTGGAAATGCAGTTGAGGTTTACCCTCTAGCTCTTGGTACACTTCCGTACCCGTTACGTCTGATGGCAGCAGATCAGGCGTAAACTGAATTCGACCAAAGCTTGTATTCAGTAAGTTCGCCAACGACTTCACTGAACGAGTTTTCGCGGTACCGGGAAGGCCCTCTAGAAGCACATGGCCATTGGTCAATAACCCGATCACTAGAGCACGTATGACGTGACTCTGACCGATGACACTTTTTTCTGTCTGTTCAATCAGTTGGTTTATTGCTTGTTGCGCATGGTTCATAGATCTTCCCTTAATTCAATCTGGCTGTGAACATCCTACTCACAAGCCCTATAACTATTAGTTATAAACGTGATAATTAGTTATAAGCACCATAATTTATGCGTGCCATAGACAAGTTTTTGCTAACCCTTTATTTCAGCTAAGCTTTCTACTGGCTCATCGCTATTTACTTACTAAGTGCTCTCAATTGGTTAATGGCTTCCGGTGGTGCCACCTTACTCAATGACGAAATACATTGTTCAAACGCTTTTACTACGCCTGGTTTCTGGTAATTTCGAGCCAAAATCTCACACTGTGCGTACAAATGTTGTGGGTTACGGCTAAATTGGTAAGCCTTATTCAATGACTTACTCGCAGCAAGTACATCAGACTTCTCTAAAGCCAAGCCGTACACATACCAATATTGTGGGTCGGTTTTTGCTGTTTCTGCCGCTTGTTTTAGGTAGTCGGTTGCTTTGTCGTAATCTTTCACACGAAGCAAAGATAAGCCTGCGCTGTATGGCAACACACTCGATTTTGGTTGCGCTTGAATACCTTGTTTCAATATCGCTAATGCCTTTGGTTCGTCACCAAGTGCACGATACAAGTCGGCCAAGTTGGCGTAGCTGTTTTCGAAGTAAGGTTCAATTTCGATAGCGCCTTGATAGAGCTCCATCGCTTTTTGATACTGCCCTAGATCTCGATAAACGTTACCTAAATTAGTACGACCAAAACCTCTGTCAGCATTGAAGCGTTGTATCTCGATGTACTCTTCTAATGCTGGCTTGATTTGATCTTTCTGCAGAGGATTCATTTCTCCCCAGTAACGCACTAATGCACCTGCGGTTTCTGAACGAATCGACAATACAGGGTCTTTCAATAGCGGCTCTAGAATCTGCCAACGGTCAGTAAATGGAAAACCAGATGAGCCTTGAACAACACCCAATCGAATCATTTCATCGTCATGTTTCACCGCTCTTGCCAATGAGATAAGTGTATTTTTGCCCGTGTTACCACCCAAACGCTCTAGGCTCGATGCTCTAATAATATTGCTTAAGCTGGAATCCTGAGCCGAATACGCCAAGGCATCTTCAGCCCCACTATGTCCAATTGAGTCAGCATAAAAGGCAACAGCAAAATGCTGCTGATTACGATACTTAGAATCTGGGAACAACTCACCAATTTGCTTATCGGCCCACTGGTCAGTTTGATCTTCATGACAACTGGTACACACGTTTGGTGTTTTAATGTGTTGGCTAATATCAGGACGCGGGATATGCCAACTGTGGTCACGCCTTGGATCGACCTCCATGAAAGTCGTCTCTGGCATGTGACAAGTCGTACATTGTGAAGCTTCGGTATTGGCTTCGTGGAATGTGTGCTTTTCAGGCGCGTATTCAGATGCAATGTGACATTGACCACATACGGCTTCTTCGGCAATTTTCAGTTCTGCAGTATGGGGATCGTGGCAGTTAGTACAAGTGACACCTTTCTCTGCCATCACTGATTGTAAAAAAGATCCGTAAACGTAATCTTCATCGTAGATTTGACCATCGTTATGGTAAAGCTCAGGGGTAATCAAGCTCAGACGATACTTATCAAAAAATGAACCGTTAACATGGTCGCCTGTTTCATTCAACTGAGTGCGTCGGCTGTGGCACTGAGCACAGGTTTGAACTTGATTGGTATGGATGATGTCTTTTGGTTGCAGGGTTGAGTTGCCCTCTTGATAGATCCACTCTTTCACCGACCTCGACAAGTCACGATCAAAACCATAATGCGCCGAAATCTGGGCATCTTTTCCACCTTTGGCTGTGGCTTGCTTGTTATTTGTTCGCTGAGCTTGTTCAACATGCTCACTCGCTGGCCCATGACACGCTTCACAACCGACATTAATCTCAGACCAAGTGGTGTTGTAAGTATTACTTGCGCTGTCGTAGTTCTTTTCTAGGTTTGTTGAATGGCAGTCAGCACACATGAAGTTCCAGTTCTGACCACTATTGGTCCAGTAGAATTCATCATTGTTGGTGGTATCTGGGTAGAGGTGAAACCAACGCTGACCGCCTTGTGCCTTTTCTCTTGAGTCCCAAGCAAAAGGAATCAATTGCACGCGACCATCCTCAAATTCAACCATGTACTGTTGTAGAGGTTCAAAGGCAAAGGTATAGCTGATTTTGTAATCTTTGAATTGGCCGTCTAGCCCTTCGATATTTACCCAGAACTCACCACCTTTGCGAAAAAAGCGATTGGGTTTCCCTTTGTGGGTAACGGTTTGATTATTGAAGTCGCCCAATACCGACTCGTCAGTAGCGTGCTTCATTGCCATATCATGATGAGAACCTTGCCATGCTTCCACTTCTGCGCTGTGGCAATCAACACAAGCATCAGAGCCTATATATGTAGCCTGAGAACTGAAAGGCGCTGCCTCTGAACCTGTAGCTGCTGAGCCAACTGACGAAATTAGCTCACTGGCATAGACATTAAGACTGACTATCAACAACATAAATAACGACAACATTCCGGATAATACTGCAACTCTCTGGTGTTTCAATCCGTTCACTAGTGAGCACAACCATGCAGACATAACATTCCTTGTTTTTATACATCCTTATGCTTAATAAGATAGACGTAAAAACACCTAAAATACAATTAATTAGTGTCTCGGGTATCGAATACTTGTGATTTGTATTTACATCGGTTAAGTGCCTATAAAAAAAGAGCTCCGGAGAGCTCTTTCAATCATAAATTTTCGCTTGTGAATATTTACTTTTGTAATAAGAGTTACTTGTTATGGTTCTCTTGCAGTTTCTCCATTACCTGATCCAAGCTAAAGCTTGCCGCTTTTTGGCGTGGTGGGTACTCGGCAAACGTTTCTAAGAACTCACCAACATACGCTTGTGCAGGAACGAACATATATGCATGGTCTAACAACCAGTCATAATAGGTATTCGATGTGATATCTGCATTTTCATATGGGTCCATGCGTAGGTTAAATAACTTAGGTAAACGTAACGTCACAAACGGTTCTGACCAAATCTGCATAGTGCCCGTTGCACGCTGCTCCATGAACACCGCTTTCCATTGGTTATAACGAAGCGCGGCCAAATCACCATCATCAGTAAAGTAGAAAACTTCAGAACGGCGACCTTTTTCTTCTTCACCTGTTAGGTAAGGAAGGAAGTTGTAACCATCTAAATGAACCTTAAATGTTTTATCACCCGCAGTGTGACCTTTCAGAAGTTTCTCTTTGATTTGATCATCGCCGGCAGCTGCAACAAAGGTCGGCATCCAGTCCATGTGATGCATAATTTCATTAGAAACCGTACCTGGTTCAATCTTACCTGGCCAACGAACCATTGCAGGTACACGATATGCACCTTCCCAGTTGGTGTTTTTCTCACCACGGAACGGTGTTGTACCCGCATCAGGCCAAGAGTTCATGTGTGGGCCGTTATCCGTTGAATAAAAAACAATGGTGTTGTCTTTGATACCCAGATCATCCACTTGTTTCAATAACTGACCTACATGTCTATCGTGCTCTACCATGCCGTCAGCATAGTTACCTACCCCTGTCACACCTTTGCTATCAGCTTTGACGTGTGTTCTAAAGTGCATACGCGTTGCATTCCACCAAACGAAGAATGGTTTATCGGCTTTCACCGCACGGTCCATAAAATCAAGCGCTGCATCGAGCGTTTCTTCATCGACAGTCTCCATACGCTTACGCGTTAGTGGGCCGGTGTCTTCAATCTTACCGTCAGCGAAAGATTTGATTACACCACGAGGGCCAAACTTCTTACGAAATTCTGGATCGGTTGGGTAATCTTCATTTTCTGGCTCTTCTTCAGCATTTAGGTGATAAAGGTTACCAAAAAATTCATCAAAACCGTGTGCTGTTGGAAGGAATTCATCTTTATCGCCAAGGTGGTTTTTACCAAATTGACCCGTCATGTAACCCATAGGTTTCAACATTTCTGCGATTGTCGCGTCTTCTGCTTGAAGGCCAATGTCTGCACCTGGTAAGCCTACTTTACTCAAACCTGTTCTTAATACACTTTGACCAGTAATGAACGTAGAGCGACCAGCTGTACAAGATTGCTCGGCATAGTAATCTGTGAACATCATGCCTTCTTTAGCGATACTATCGATATTCGGAGTTTTGTAACCCATTAAACCAAAGGTATATGCGCTGACATTAGATTGCCCAATATCGTCCCCCCAAATCACGAGAATATTCGGTTTTTCTGCTGCGAATGTGGTGGTGGAAGCCGCCATCATCGCCGTACCCAAAATCGCTAAACGACGTTTAACGCTATATTTCGCTGTCATAGAAACCTCTTCGTTAGTTATTTGCATCCTGCCTTACAACATATAGTCCATTTTTTTAACTCTCGCGACCTTGGTTAAACTATTAATATTTTTATCATTTTCATAACGAACAGTATGCGTAAACACGCGATAAAATGACGTAGAAAAACATGACGAAGATCACGCATAATATTCGAAGATAAATCGAGGTAAGCATATAAAACCAAATTGAATCATAAAGTTAGATCTGCTTCATAACAATTGGTTATAACCACTATAAAAAGACACCATCAGTTTTTGAGATTAATGTTTGCCCAACGATGTGTTGCTCTAACGCATTAATCTTAAAAGTGAATCGGAGTCCTTATGGGTACTAAAATTAATAAACTGGCATTAGGTGTTGGCTTATTAGCAGCTTCTTCAGCAGCAACCGCAGCAGAAAAGCCTAACATTCTTGCTATCTGGGGAGATGACATTGGTGTGTTCAACATCAGTGCATACAACAACGGAATGATGGGGTACGAAACCCCTAACATTGACCGTATTGCTAACGAAGGCGCACTATTTACTGACCACTACGGTCAACAATCGTGTACTGCTGGTCGTGCTGCATTCCTAACAGGCCAAGAACCTTTCCGTACTGGTCTATTGACTATCGGTATGCCAGGTTCAGACCACGGTATCCCAGATTGGGCTCCAACGATCGCAGACCTCCTCAAAGAACAAGGCTACATGACAGCTCAGTTCGGCAAAAACCACATGGGTGACCAAGACAAACACCTTCCAACGAACCACGGTTTTGACCAGTTCTTCGGTAACCTGTACCACCTGAATGCGGAAGAAGAGCCAGAGACATACTACTACCCTAAAGACCCTGAGTTCCGTAAAAACTTTGGCCCTCGTGGTGTAATCAAATCTACTGCCGATGGTAAAATTGAAGATACTGGTCCTATGACGCGTAAGCGTATGGAGCATGCGGATGAAGAGTTCCTAGAGGAATCTCTAGCGTTCATGGAAAAGGCAGTGAAAGCTGACAAACCATTTTTCATCTGGCACAACACAACACGTATGCACGTGTGGACTCGTCTACAAGAAAAATACCAAGGCGCATCGGGTATCAGCATTTACGCTGATGGCATGTTAGAGCACGATGACCAAGTGGGCGTACTACTAGATAAGCTTGATGAATTGAAGATCGCAGACAATACGATCGTAATCTACTCAACAGATAACGGTGCAGAAACTGTATCTTGGCCTGATGGTGGTGCGACTTACTTCCACGGTGAGAAAGGTACAACTTACGAAGGTGGTATGCGTGTTCCTCAGCTCGTTCGCTGGCCTGGTACAATCAAACCGGGATCTAAGATCAACGACATCATGGGTCACCAAGACTGGATTCCTACTCTACTAGCAGCAGCTGGTGATGATAAAGTGGTTGAAAAGCTAGCGTCTGACAAAGGTGCAACTTACAACGGTAAGAACTGGCGTGTACACCTAGATGGGTACAACTTCCTACCTTACTTCCAAGGTAAAGAAGAGAAAGGCCCTCGCGACAGCATGCTTTACTTCTCTGCTAACGCTGAGCTAAACGCTGTACGTTGGAATGACTTCAAGATTTCATTTGCGGTACTAGAAGGTAACATTGTTGATGCAGTACGTTTCCAAACGAACTGGCCTCAAGTTGTTCACCTACGTGCAGACCCATTCGAGAAAGCACCACACGAATCTGGCATGTACTTACGCTGGATGGCAGACAACATGTGGCTATTCGTACCAGTAGGCGGCAAAGTACAAGAGTTCATGAACACGCTACCTGACTACCCAATGCAACAAAGCCAAGTATTGAACCCTGGTAACTTCAACCAGAACGTTTACATGCTTCAGGGTAAGCTTCAACAACTAGAAGCGGCTGCATCGCAAGCTAAGTAACCAATTAGCTAACGCTACGAAAGTAAACAAAGCCGTGATAAATCACATTTATTACGGCTTTCTTGTTTCAAAAATAAAGCATATATCTGCCATAATATGACGAATGACTTTATCGAGATTCAGCGTGTTTGTTGGATGATAATTACCCACATTGGTCTTTAGTTATCTCGATATATGACCGTTGCGTTAAGATTTCGCAAATTTTTTTAAAACACTATGACATGACTTGAAATACATACATTTGCATGCGATTGTAATTCATCTAACCATAACAACAACTGTGTGATTATGAAGACAATCCAAAGTATAGCCCTACTTTCAGCTATCGTTGCTGCACCCGCAGCATTGGCTGATGTAACCATTAAAATCCCTTCTAGCGCAGATGCCTTAGTTGACGTCGTAGCAGTTAACGAGGCTAAGCCTGACCTTGAGGGTGGTTTTTTCTCTTCAAGCAAAACAATAACCGTTCCAGACGGTGTAAACCAAATCGTTTTCCAATATCAGCTTGCTTTTAGTCAAGGTAACGATCGTGAGTTTGTCGATAGCGACGTCATAATTGCAACTTTTGATGCAGCAGACACTACATTGACGTTTGAAATGCCTAAATTCCGTAATGTATCGGAAGCGAAAAAAGGCTTTAATAACCTTGATTGGAAACTGATTGATGAGAACCAAAATGTAATCAGTGTTAATCAAGATAAGCTAATCAAAGATGGAATGCAGATTGGTCGTAAATATCCTCAAGAAGCGAAAGAATACAACCAGAAAGGCGGTATTGCTGCATTAACTATGGGTACATCAGCAGTTGCAACAGCAGCGGTTGTACAACCTGTCACTCTACCAGCAAAGATTGATGCGAACGCGGCGAATACTGCGGAAGAAATGCTGTATTTCTGGTACGAGAAAGCCGATGCTGAAACCAAGCAGAAATTCAAAGATTACGTGAACAAATAGATTTATTCTGCTCACTTTAAAGCAAGAAGCTGACATCAAGTCAGCTTCTTTTCTATCTCTAGGATTATTTCATAAGAAAGGGAAAGGTTATTCCGAATTCATAGGTTAAGCCTCATCTATTGCGATTTCCCATCCACCTTAGCTGGCCAACCCAAACCTTTATACTCAGCAGCCAACAAATAGGCACAACGACTCGAAATCGTTGTTCTAATCCAGTCACCGACCCCATACACTTTGTATTCCAAAACAGCCATTTTCATAACAGTACTACTCACTCAATTTTAAATTTATAAATCTTGAGTTAACGTTACCGATTTCCGTGATTCATGTATGTTCCTAAAGGAACAAAAGTTGAGGATTTAGCCACAAATAGCCGCCTATTTGAGTCTTTTCTCGAGAAATAAGTATTTTAATTATAATGCGTTCATCGTCGATATAGGGTCGCGGATCATTAAATTCATTGGTGAAATACGTTCGTACAAACCTTCAAAATCTGAGATGGACACCTTACCTCTTTGTATCGTCACTAGACCTTGTTGTTCGATACTTTTTAACACCTCATTTAACCTCGGCCTTGATATACCAGTAATGGTACTCAATTGGGTTTGCGAAATATTGATACTCACCTTTGCCCCTGTAACATTTGTCTGGCGAGCAGCGAGCTCTAAAAGGACATAAATCGTTTTTTGCTCTTTTTCATGGATGGAAGATAAGAAAGCCTGCATCCAGATAGATTGCGATTTAACTCCACAATGGAGTAGCCATTTGAAGACCATGCATTTCTTTTCAGCGAGCTCCAATACCTTGTCCGCGGGGAAAAATACCATGGTAATCGGCTCAACTTCTTCTGCGACAGCAAATAAATTGTAGTTCGCATGAATGGTCAAAGCGCCGATCCAATCGCCTTTACCTATCACACCACCCGACAAGCTTTTCATGTTTTCAGTTGAAAAGCAGATACCCGCTGAGCCTTTAAGAATATAAAAGACCCCCGGTAAATTTTGGAATTTTTTCGTAATCTCCAAGCTATGAACACCCGTTTTGAAGAGCGCAATCTCGAGCAAGCTGTGGATCAAATCTTGTGACAAATCACATGGCCACTGTATTTGTTCGCCTATTTTAGGGTGTAACAACGATTAACTCCTTGTCTAACAATATCTGCATGAGTGCAACGCATCTCACTGAACCTTTTCTAAATGTAGTCTAATACTGCTAACACCCAACAATTATTTATCAAAAAAGTTATATTTTTTAGTACTTTAAGATAATAGCGTAGCTTACAAGCTGTAAGTGAACAATTTGTCTCGTTAAGAGGCGACTGAATTTCCAGTCATGGAGTCATAATGCTCAGACCATTGAACTTCTTTGATTAAACAGCCCATTTGCTAGGTACTCGGTTTGACTAATCCTCCCCCCTTTAAAGAACCAATTTGGTGGTTTCTGGAAACATCAAAGCCAGCCCAAATAAAACGACCAGTCATTGCCAGTCGTTGGGCAATTCAAATAGTGAAACGTTGGATACTAGCTAACATCATTCTAGGCAATATAGGCTAATACGACATCGCGATATTGCTGTTTCAACGACTCTTCAATAAAGCTCGCGTCAATTGCATTCAAGCTAAACTGGGCCAACTCTTTATGTGTAAGCGTATGAGCATTGTTTACTGCGTTAAAGTTATCCGACATATAACCACCAAAGTACGCAGGATCATCCGAATTAATCGTAACGGAAACGCCCTTTCTTAGTAGATCAACAATATTGTGGTCTTCCATTACATCAAACACTCGTAGTTTAATGTTAGACAATGGACACACGGTCAGCGGCATTTTAGTCTTAATCAATTCCGATATTAACGCTTCGTCTCTCATGCACTGCACGCCATGGTCTACTCGGCTAACACTGAGCATTTCAATAGCGTCGACAATGTTCTGTGCGGGGCCTTCTTCACCAGCATGAGCCACTGTTAGAAAGCCCGCTTGTTTGGCTTGTTCGAATACGCGTTTGAATTTCTCTGGCGGATGCCCGAGTTCTGAGGAGTCTAATCCAACCCCAATAATTTTGTCTTGGTGCTTGAGAATATCAGCAAACGTTTGAATAGCGCTCTCTTCAGATAAATGTCGTAAGAAACAAGCTATGATTTGAGAAGTAATCCCTAATTCTTTCTGACCACGTTTGAGCGCACGATAAATACCATTAATCACAGTATCAAAAGCAATTCCACGATCGGTATGAGTTTGAGGATCAAAGAAAATTTCAGTATGAATAACATTGTCAGCTATAGAGCGTTCTAGGTAAGCCCATGTTAAATCGTAGAAATCCTGTTCTGTGCGCAGTGCATCAGCACCTTGATAGTAAATATCGAGAAACGACTGCAAATCATCAAATTCGTATGCGAGTCTTAACTGCTCTGGAGATGAATAAGGCAAATCTATGCCATTACGTTGAGCGAGTTTAAACAGTAATTCAGGTTCGAGTGAACCTTCAATGTGTAAATGCAACTCTACTTTTGGAAGCCCTTGAATAAATGCGTTCATATTCCACCTACTATGGATTTTAGGTGTGCACTTACTCTGAGTAATAGACAGGATATTTTTGAACGCCATTACAAAGAGTAAGAACACAATTGTGATCTAAACCCTTCGTAATCAGCACTTTTCGGGAGCTGGTAGAGACCCCCAAACCATATCATTGGGGTTATACGAAGCAAACGATTGCTACTATACCAAATTAAGCTGCGATGAAAAGGTTTAACGAGTGACGAACCGAATGAAACCGCTTTGAACAAAACCAATCACCAGCTCACTATCAACGATAATCATGCCTAATTCTCGACATCAAAAGCATTTCAACGTATTTCCCACCTTTGAATGTACTAAGCTTTTTGGTTCCTTCTAATTGAAAACCAACGCTTTCATATAAAGTAGTCGCACCGTGATTATCGGCATGAACTTCTAATTCAAGTCGAACGAGGTTAAGCCAATTATCGGCCTGATTGATCGCTTCTTGCATTAAGACCTTGCCGACCCCTTTGCCTTGCATATCCGGATTGACCGCTATCGCAAGGCCTGCACAATGTCTGTCTCTCACTTTGGTGGTCATGAATAAAGTGATGTGGCCCACGACTTTTCCGGACACTTCAGCAACCAAAGTAAAATGGTCAGAATGCCCAAACAATCTCTCAACTTGATCAGAACTAAGAAAAGGCTTCTGTGATGTATTCTCAGAGACTGAAGGGTGACGATAAATATCAAAAATATCTTGGTAATCTGTTAATTCGAGGTGTCTAATTTGTATTTCCAAAGCGCTTCCTTGTTATCTGATCCTATATTCTCGCTGATTTTTATATTACGGATAGCGATAAGCACCTACAACCTTAAATATGATAAGTGCTAAAAATAACTGAACAAATAATAAAGTTAAATCTTAACGCTAGTTTGGCTGACTTTTGGTTAGGTATGACCGTTAAAATTTGTAGTCGATACCAACACTCGCTAACACTTGTTCAGAATTGTAAAAGTCGATGTTAGAGTCAATGGTTCTTAGGCCAAGTAACGTAATAAACGACCAACCATCATATCCCATAAAACCACTCAACTCGTAAGCTAAAAAAGCACCGTATTCATTCTCTTTACGCATTTTTCCATAAAGAGGGTTTACTTCATCGTACTGACGATCATGTGCGTCTAACGTGACGACGAAACCATGACGACCCATTCTTTTTGCGTAATTAAGTTCTACGCCGTAGCTATCAAAACTGATCGCGTCTCCTTTCGCATCTGAACTAAAGTAAACCATAGAAGGGACTAGTAACCCAACTTGGTCCGGCAATATAAAGCGGTATCCGGCCTTTGCGTACAAATAGGTTCTTTCCCTATCTAACAAGGCTGCGTCTTGGGCAGATAAGTTTTGAGTTCCCGACAGTTCATCGTCAACATCAGATTCACCAATTGCAAGATCCGCTTGAAAACCGGTGCCTCCAACGCTCGTCAATTGCAGTCGTCCCACATTACCTTTTACGTCCGTTTCGTTTCGATTAACGCCAACCGCGTACGGATCAGCCCAAGCTTTACCCGAGATAAACGTAGGGAGCACCGAGAAGTCGATAATGGTGCCACCAGAGAACTGATGTCGATAACCAATCTCAAACGCTATTGTACCTGTCGCAATATCCTCTCGAGTAGTTCCCGTATAAACTTGGTGGTTCAACGATTCCCCAAAGGTGTATTGAACCGTTCCGAGAAAGCCGAGAAGCCCCTGGTTTTCACTACTCCCTTCTTTCGTGTTGTTTGCTTGAATAGAATCTTGCTCGGTACTCAGGTTACTGCTATCTGAATAAGAACCAGCCAAAATACTAAAGTTTCCGCTGAAACCATCGCTTGGAGCAAGTCCACTATATGCAGGCGTCGAAGCAAATGCCGTAAACACGACTGGTAAAAATAACCTCATATTCACATCCGTTAATTGAATAATCACCAATTAACTATAAGTAATAAAATGGAATTATAACAATTATTTAGCCAGCGAAATTATGTGTTTGATGGCGCTACCAATCTAAATAAGCCACTTAAACGTGCAATAAATTGATCTATCGCTTTTGAGCTCTCGTAATACATCTCGGAAATAACAGATAAACTCAAAGGACTAAAATATGTTTAATAAATTAAGCAAGACTCTGTCAGTACTAGTTGCAACACTCCTTTTCACCACATTTGCTCACGCTAATCACCACGGAATGAAGAAAGACATCGTGGACGTAGCGGCTGAAAACGGTTCATTCAACACTTTAGTGGCGGCAGTAAAAGCAGCAGGTTTAGTGGAAACTTTGAAAGGTGATGGCCCCTTTACTGTATTTGCACCCACAGATGAGGCGTTCGCGGCACTTCCTGAAGGAACAGTTGATATGCTCCTGATGCCAGAAAATAAAGATAAGTTGGTTGCAGTACTGACCTATCACGTAGTCGCGGGGAAAGTGATGGCTGCCGATGTGATAAAAATAGACAGTGCTGATACGGTTCAAGGACAAGCTGTTATGGTCAGTGTCAGTGATGGCACTGTTATGATTAACAACGCTAAAGTAATTACAGCCGACGTCAAGGCAAGCAACGGTGTTATCCATGTAATTGATACTGTATTACTTCCTAAATAGTGCAGTTGAAATTCTTTTAACAAATTCAAATTGAATTTTGTTTAGGGTGTGACAAGTTCACACCCTTTTATTTGCCTGTTTCAAATCAAATTAGGTCTTCGTTACACAAACAGTCGACCGAATATTAGAAATGCCGCCATAGACACTACTTTTGTAAATACCACCACCCAAATGCAGTCACCAATACTCGCATGCGTCGCCTTCCCAAGCAGGAAGACAAACAGAATCACCCCCAAAACCCAGCCAACAGTCGGAATCAGTGATACCAAAGCAACGATAACGGCAATAACAAGAAGAGATTTAAAGTCAGCCACGACAAAAGACATCTTTGACGCAATATACATACAACATGTTGTCATTAATGCATCCATTACAAACGATAACGCTTCTATTCCCACTTCAATTCCTTCGCTCAAATAAATCAGCTTGCATACTATCTGCAACTACAAAAAAGGGTTTTAGATTATTGTCAATAACATCATCAACAGACGTATCAAACATGAGATTAGAATTAAATTTAAAATTTGAATTGACGTTGAAATCCAGATTTACATCACTTTAGCGATTTGACGAGCCCAAGCACTCAATCTAATTTATTTGTCTTGGCGTCATCGAACCCCTTAACGAGAGTGTCAGAGCGAACTTTATTGGCTTGTTGATAGGCATCAAAAGAATCATCTCCTGATTTTCCAAAGAAGAGTAGATATAAATTAATGACAAAAGAAAAGAACGAGATAACAACAATAAAGAGCGGAAATAATCCAGTAACACCCACTTTTAATGACAGTATACCGGCGGTAAAAGACAGAAGTGAAATTAGGACGACTATTATAGTTCTACGTCGAGTAATCATTCGTCACGCTCCCAGTGATCATTGTGGGATTAGAGTAGATCAACTCAAACGCACACAATTTGAACTCGTCGACACTCTGAATAATCTATCCGTATTAATTTGTTCTGGTGATAACTTAAGTTACTATCGCTCAGTTTATTAAGTGCCTTTCTCCATGACATAATTCGTCAGTTTTACGCCACGCATTTCAACTTCCTGCTCATTAACGACTTTAAAACCAAGGTGTTCATAGAAAGGCCTTGCGGTAATACTTACTTCAGAGAAATACCGCGATACACCACGAACACGACCAACAGCAAGAACATGTTCCATTAGCGCTCTTCCAACACCTTTACCCTGGCATTCATGATGACAGAAGAAATGATCAATCAAGCCATTGGGTTGCAGGTCAGTATAACCAACAACGCAACCATCTAGCTCAGCCACAAAAGGTAGTAACTCGTTCATGCGCTTTTGCCAAAGCTCAGAATCAAAACCGTTTGGGGCCCAAGCCTCTACTTGCTGCTGAGAATAATCTCGAACATTAATGTTACGAACAGTATGAAAGTAAATCTCCCACAACGCCTTAGCATCACTGGTTTGGTAATTTCGGATTCTAACCACGACATAGTCCTTTCATGTATTTAGCGTATTGGACAGGTGACGTATTGTCCCTAGGTTCTCTCTGAATGAGTCGACTTTAGAACAAAGAGTTTCAACGATAAAACACAGCCAACCAGATCGTCACCATGTCTTTATCCGTACCAACAACCTTGTGCTTTTCTCTTGCTGCAATGTTGATATAATCCCCTTTTGATAAAGTCACAACGCGTCCATCTTCAAACTCAATCACACCTTGACCTTCGATCACCATTACCCACTCATTTTCATCTTGGTCATACCAACCCTCTTCTGGGGAACTGTGACCATGAGACAATATTCTTTCGATTCGAACACTGTCGTTCGCAAGCAGGTCATTGAATATTTCATTGGGCATCGACGAAGGAACATCAGCGTAAATATTAGACATCGAACTCTCCTAATCCTTGTTAACTGTAATCTGGTGCTGCGCTTTGAATCTTGTGGTTCTTTAACTTAATAAACCGTAGAAAGCCGAAACCTAAGCAGCGACACTCTTTTTGAAGTAAAAACGGTAATAGCCCACTAAGTTACTGCATATAAACAGCGCTTCCATCACTACAGCAGTAGGAGAACCAATCAAATAGTTATGCACCAACCAAAAACTGGTTCCGATGATCATCAATTCACGTAATCGACGATCGTCTTTATTAAAAGCGGCAAAGGTTTGAAACACAGAAGCAAAACAACTTAAAACACTCGTTAGCCCCGAGTAGGTAACGGCTGTCGCAACGACAGACATAGAACAAAACAGGTACTTAAACTTGGAAGATGTTGAGAACACGCTTGTTAAATAACGAGTAGTGGCAATGATCATCAAACACGCGGCGGTCCATTGCTCTAACAAAATGAAGTGACTCGAAATAAGCGTTCCTGCAAAAAATAGACAAGTGACGATTTTCTTCCTTTCCTTAAACTGGAATGACAGCAGATCGAAACAGATGGCAATCGCAACTAATACTTGAGACAGATAAAATGCTGACACGGTAATTCCTTCAAAAATGACACTACATCGACTTTGTTCAACCAGAAATGAACGAAGCCGCTATTTAATTCAAGCATATAAGACAACCGCTTTGGTCTAACATTAAGCCAGTAATCAACGTTAAACCTTCAATACACCACAAATCACTGTTGTAGCCGTACCAATGATTTTTATTCTTCCGTTCGCTAATAACTCTGTCGACATAGACCCACCACGACGGGATGCTTGATAAGCGTTAAAGCTCCGTTTGTTGAGCTTTTCTGCCCAGTGCTGCGTCAATGCACAATGTGCCGAACCAGTGACGGGGTCTTCATTAACACCCACCCATGGCGCAAAGTAGCGAGAAACAAAATCAAGTTCAGGATTTGATGGAACTGCCGTTACCACAACACCTCTACCATCCATGCGTTTCAAGGAGTCAAAGTTTGGAGACAAATCCAATAGAACGCGCTCATCAACGACTTCGATTAACTGCTTTGAATCAAACTCTCTAAATGAAACAACTTGGTTGAACTCCAAGCCAAGGTGTTCGAGCAATTCTTGATCGGGTTCCAGACTCGGCGATAAATGAGTGCTAGGAAAATCCAGCTCGATAGACGATTCACGAACCGTGGCAGATAACTCACCAGACAAAGTATCAAATACTACCTTATCACCCGTTTTCACTAACCCTTGCTCTTTCAATACGTGGACGGTTGCCAAGGTACCATGTCCACATAGTTTCACTTCTACTTCTGGCGTGAACCATTTAAGCGTCATAGTGTTAAGCACAAGAAAAGCCGTTTCTGATACCGCCATCTCTTCCGCTATTGAAAACATTAATGCTTCATTCAAAGGCTCTTGAGAAATACAAACCCCAGCAGGATTTCCCCTAAAGGTCTGGGTTGAGAAAGAATCTACTTGGTATACCTCTAATTCCATAACAACTCCTTGGCTGACGTAGGTTTTCTACTGTTCGAAAAAGCTAAGCAACGCTCAAATGCGTTAAACATAAACCACAAGTCTAAGTTTAAATATCAACCACTAGCCTGAGTATTAATGCTACACCGACGTATTACTCGCACGTTTAAGTGTTACCCACAAACCAAAGCAATACTCGTTTAACTTAAGCTATTGCGGCCTACAATAAGCACAAACACACCGTGCTACAAGAGTAAATAATTGCAAAGTCCTGAACCAAAACCATGATGTTTATCCGAACACATAACTTCCCGTTAGTCTAAACACAAACCAAGCCGTCATTAAATGCATTAAAATTGCATAAATAGTTGCATAAACCCCCACTATGTTGAATATTAATCTATAACATCAGGTTAAATCTGACCCAAAACCCCACTTAAGGTAAAAGATCAAAAATAATTTTTTCACTAACGAGTGGGCACAAAGAACCTTTAATTAATTCAAGGCATTACATCAGACCCAGATCAGTCATATGGAATTAACAAGGACTAACAGAGCATTTTAATACTGTGCAACGAGTTTAATTATAATTAGATACCTAAATTTGAAACATGTCCCAAATTTTGGGCTACGATTTAATTAATCACAGTACGAAAGGAATCCGTCGGTGAAAATATTTTATATATCATTACTTGCATCAACATCCTTTATAACTGGCTCTGCTTTTGGCCAACACCATGATATTTATATCTATAATTGGGATGCATTTCTGTCTGAACGCGTTGTTGAACAACTCCTAGATACTTACGATATATCCCTAAAACAACAGTACTTCTCTGATGAATCAATAAGAGATGAAGTATTGTTGAGCGAGCGTCGAAGTGCGTTTGAACTCGTAATTGTAGAAAGCGTAAAACTTAAAGCCTTAGCAAAACAAAAGCTGTTCCATAATCTTCGCGACTTGCAAGATTCCATTGCCGGTCACCTTGATCAAAGATGGGTTGAAGGGTGTGGTGAATATGGCATCCCCTATGCTTGGGGAACATCAGGAATTCTATATCGAAGCGACAAAGTTGCCGAACCTCAGTCTTGGAAAGCCTTGCTTGCCCCGGAACCAGAAAACAGCGGCAAAATCAGCATGTATTACGATCCCACAGACCTTGTTGGTGCTGCCTTGCTAATGAATCAATTTGCCCCTTTTACGAATAATGAACAAGAACTGCGAGTAGCGTACAAAACTCTAAAAGAACAAAAACCACACCTTGAAAGTAACGAGTACATCCTTGATTATCTCAACCATCCAGAGCGCCTATCCAACATCAATCTCGCATATGGATATTCAGGCGATACATACGTACTCAACGATTTAGAACCTGAAAGCACATGGGCTTACATTGTCCCTCAAGAAGGAACAACCTTATGGTTAGAATGCATTGCTGCAATTAATAATGGAGAACTATCTACTCAGTCAGTTACTGCCATATCATTCCTGTCTCAACCCAATATTGCCGCTCAAAATGCGATGGATGCATGGTTTGCTACCCCAAGTACAAAAGCAAAAGAGCTGACATCTCAAGAATATCAAAATGATCCGGAGCTGTTCCCAAGTAATGAAGTATTAGATCGTAGTTACCTTTATCAACAATTAGAACCCAGTAGCCTTCAAATTCGAAACCGAATTGTCGACAGTTTGAGATAGTTAATGCCAATATTAAGAAAGTTGTATTTAGTACTCATACCAACCTTGCTCCTTGTCGCTACAATAGCAGGGGTGGTGACATATAATTTTGCATCACACCATGCTAAGCGTATGTACTTAGACAAAGTTCAATCTGACGTGAATACGGCTCTAGTTGCAGCAGAATACGAACAACTCGGTTTGTCGTTGCTCGTTAAAGATATTGGTTCTTCATTACAGTTTCTCCGTTACATCCAAACTCCCGATGACTACACTACCTTATCTCTACTAGAGAAACGGGTTCTTCGTGTCCTCAATCAGAATCACGTCAATCAATTTGGACAGCGTAATGTCTATATAGTAGATCCCAAGTTCAATCTAACGCTATCGACGTTAAGAGCCGACCCATTTGAAAGGCTAAAAATTCCTGATAATATTTATGAAAAGGTTTTCGATTTATACACGTCACTGGTCAACAAAAAAGAGCTATCTCCAAAAGGCTTCTCTTATATATCAGTCAGTGGTGAGCTCAGATATGCTTATGTCGCTGCAATTGACCCGTACTTACTGCCTCAAGATAAGCGTTCGGGTAACAGTTTAAATCGATACATATTAATCGCAGACGGCTCTTTAAAACAGCTCTCTAGATTACTGATTAAGTATAATGATGACGACAATATGCAGCTCTTAATAGAGCCATCATCAAACGTTGCTAACATTGAAAATACACAGTTTGTGATTAAGTCCATTGAACAAACGAAAGAAAGCATCAATGTACAGATGACAAGCCGACACTTTATAGCTCAAGTGAATATTCGCGAGCAAAAGTTCAACGAGGAAAAGGCAATCATCGTCAGACAGACTCTGGTTGGTTGCTTTACGACCCTTTTTGCAATCATGCTAATCATACATATGGTGGTACGTTACCAGCTCGTTCGCCCACTCAAAGACTTACTTCACGAGATCTCTATTGGTGGATTAAAGCTGCGATATTTCAAACGCTCATCTGGGCAAAGCGAAATCGATGGTTTGAAGAATGCGTACATTGACTCCTTGACGGAATTGAAGTTCGAAGCCGAATTCGACCAACTCACTAAATTAGCCAACCGACGCTCATTCATTCGCCACTTAGATGTCCGCCTAAAAAGCTCAATGAGCCCACATTGTTATTTGGTTTGTTGGGACATTATTGATTTCAGAAAGATCAACGACTTATATGGAGCAAAAGTCGGTGACAATGTATTGGTGAGCTTAGCTAAGGCATTGAGAGAAACGCTGCAACACCAACAGTCCTCTTTAGGGTTTAGCTGCAGTGATTATTCTTTGGCAAGACTTGGCGGGAACCAATTTATTGCCATACTAGAGATGGATGAACGCAAATCGATAAACGAAGAAATTGAGAACATCAATAACACCCTGACTGGAACTACATTCCTTGATTATTATGGATTTAGGCTCTCAATCGCTACAGCTGTCTTGCCTGTGGACACTCCAAAATTCGAAGAGATATGGCATAGATGTGTTGATGAAATGCTGATCAATGCTAAGTCTCACAGTGATGGAGAAAGTCGCATCATGTACGGTGAAGAGTTGCTGCATACATTAGAGCGACATGACACGCTCGAGAAAAGGCTATTAGAATGTTGTGAGAGCGACAATTTCGAACTTCGCTTTATGCCCATATTCAACGCTCAAACACTTCACATCGATGGTGCTGAATGCCTCATACGCTGCCCTGCGTTGTTTGATATTAACGCTGGGCCCGACGAGTTCATTCCTGTCGCGGAAAAGAGTAATCTAATCTCCAAACTTGACATGTGGGTAATTAAAACAGCAATCAAGTGCTATAAAGAACTCGCAGAAGTTCACAATTATCAAGGCACCTTATCGATCAACATTTCAGCTATGGAGCTCTATAATCGTAACTTTGCCGATAATATACGTAAAGTTCTTGAACGATATCAGGTCACTCCAGGTAACATAATTATAGAAATCACAGAAACCAGTTATGTAAAAAGCACCAAACTTACCGTTCAAACCATTGAGAGCCTCAGAAGCTTGGGGTTAAAAGTATCCCTCGATGATTTTGGTACCGGTTATACTGCATTTAACCAACTTCTTCATTACCCAGTAGATGAACTAAAAGTTGATAAGAGCTTTATCGACAATATAGTCAACGACAAAGCAGGCCGTAAAATGGTTGAATCAATGGTTAACTTAGGCCACTCTTGTGACACGTTAGTTGTCGGTGAAGGGGTAGAATCAATAGAGCAGTATCAATACCTCAAAGAGGCAAACTGTGATTTGATACAAGGCTACCTATTTAGTCAACCGCGAACCTACCTGCAATTCATCGAGTTTGTCAGAGACCACGACCCCCAAGCTATTTTAGACGCTCAACGCCATCTCAAATCTAGTTCTAGTGAACGAATAGTCTCATTAACTCAGAAAAAATAACGTAGATATTCATCTGTTGTTGTTTTTTGAATGCTTACGGCGACCACTATGAAGTAGCAAGGTCCTAATCTATAACGACTACTGCCCCTTTCTATTTTCAAATCATCCTATCTGTCTTAATCTGCCCTAGCTATTAACCTTATCTAGATTAGATCTATGCAAACCAACTTTATCGACTTTTGCGACTTCACATCAAACAGATGAACAGATAAACAGATGAACAGATAAACAGATGAATCAGGACGAAAAAATATGATTCGGCTAGAAGGTAAACGTGGGAAATTACAGTTACGATTGCCAAACTGACAGCCGCCGATTTGATTGAGTGTAGGGATAGGGAGAAAGATGAGTTAAATAATAGAGGTCAGTATTCGCTCAGATAAAAGAGTATTAACCTTGCATATTAGTTAATAGCTCCATCATATCTTGAAAACTGATGTTCTTTTTATGCCTCACGACCGCATCAATCATCAACTCTAAGTTACCTGCCGCTATATAGTCACTGAGCACATCGTTAAATTTCTCCAATATTTCATCACTCGTGCACTCATGGTCTGGAATGAAGAACAAAAACTGACTACCGCTGCTACGAAACGACATGGTATTTTCAGGAATCTTTGCTATCAGAGACTTAGCTGCCGAGCTAACAACTAAATCACCATATTCGAGTCCATATTTTTGATTAATCTCACTAAGATTTCGGATTCGCACGAAGTACAGATCGAAATTATTATCCTTTAGGTAATTATTTTTAACAAACTTCATTAACGAAGCTCGATTACGAAAGCCAGTGGTGACATCAGTCGAGAGTAGTCTTCGCTTAGTGGTAAAGTCGACATAGAAAATAATACCTGTAAGCATCAATATCAGGGTAAGAAATATACTACTTATTTGATGAGTCATGACTAATTTATCGACCATGAAAGTATTTTCTTCGATAACGGGACTTTGTAACCGGAATTTTTCGTTAATAAAACCAACTAATGTATGGTAACAAATATCAATCTTTTTTTGTAAAGACTCTTGAGCTAGGATGCCTTCGTTCACTAATTTAATTGATGGCTCCAACGCCTTAAATTTATCAAACTCTGTCGTAAAGTATGGCTTAAAGTTAGCGGATTTAATGAAATTCGAAGATTCTGTACTGTTGATTAAAATATCAAACCGGCTCCAAGTGATATCATAAGCGAGCCACAACTTTTCGTAATCAATTTTATCAGATTGGCTGATCATCAAAAAGTTGGCGTATTCCTTTACTAATTGAAAAACAAACCATGTAGCTTCATTTTGCCGATTAGAAAAACTCTTGTTGATATCATTTATCCGAGTAACACTATAGATATTGATAGTAAGAACGGCTACCGCTAAAGACAACACAACGACTTTCACGACAGCCAAAGACAACAGCTTTTTCATAATCGCTCCTCTAAAGGTGAATATCTCTTATCTGCCAAATCATCTTTGCATGGAAATCCGTACTATCGATCTCTGGGTTCGAAGATAATGGATAAACCAACCAGTAAGGGCCTTTATCTCTTACCGACATAAGCTTTCCATTTTGCTTGATCGCGATAATTGGTTGATAGTCCAAGAAATCTTCTTTGGGCACGGCAATCTTGTAGTCATTTAACGCCACAAATGTTACTTGAGAGGGGATTGGCTTATCTAGCGTTTCAAGAACAGTCTGCAACGTCACTCCGCTGTATACCGACAGTCCATCAACCCAAGGAAGCGAAGTCTCGATTTCTTTTTGAGGCAAAGATAAAAGCTGCTCCGTACTTAACTTGTGCTTTTGCCCTAAGTGATCAAACACAGTGAGTTCAGAGGCGGCAAGATTAGAAAACGAAAAAAGAAAAATTATAAACAGAAATACAGTTCTCATTTTAAACTCCATTTTAAAAAGTCACTAAATTGAGTCTAGACCAAATTGACCATTTAACTTAACTAGTGATTGTCTAATTTTTCAATCATATAGCTTTCGACTTAATCACCTCACTGCCACCTAATTTATAAGTCAGGGAGACCGTATGAATGCCTATTTTTACCACCTAAGTAAAAGCGGCTATATTCATCATGAAGCGCTTTTGCTCTGGGCTTAGCACTTTAGATCTAATGTAATAGCGACACTCTAGATAGGTTTATAAATTGATACCTAGGTTATCACGGCGTACATCATTGCCGTATGTTGCGCATCAATCTACACATTGACGGTACCACTTCAAAGCGTAACAACCCCCTCTAATAAGGTAGCAAATAGACGATAGGTGAAATGAACAACTCAAGTGAATTATCGATAGTACAGTCAACGCAATGTAGCCTCCCCTCAGTCACTCGCAACACCCAATATCAACATTCTCCGCCTTATTAAGACTTGTTGTTTTTGGTAAAGCCTCCGTACAAGTCAAGTCGACGGTGGCGTAAGTTGGTGACCGAACCTTCCATATTGAGCTGCTTAAGCTTGGTTAAATCGACATCCGCAAAAATGATCATTTCGGTATTGGCACTGGCTTCCGTCAACGTGGCATCGTGCGGGAAATAAATATCTGAGGGTGAGAACACCGCTGACTGCGCATATTGAATATCGACATTATCGACACGTGGGAGATTGCCCACACTGCCACCAATCGCCACGTAACACTCATTCTCAATAGCTCGCGCTTGAGAGCAAATACGAACGCGCTGATAGCCATTTTTGGTATCGGTCCAAAATGGCACAAACACAATTTGTGCGCCTTGCTCTGCCATCATTCGACCCAACTCCGGAAACTCACTGTCGTAACAAATGAGTATTCCCACTTTACCTGCGTCCGTATCAAATACTTGTACCTTGTCGCCCCCATCAATCACCCAATCCTTTTGCTCATGAGGCGTGATGTGTATTTTGTACTGAGCGTTAATGCTCCCGTCACGCTGCAATAGGTAAGCGACGTTATACAGTTTCCCATCCTCTTCAATAATCGGCATGCTACCTGCGATGATATTGATGTTGTAAGTAACGGCCAATTGGGAAAAGCGTGATTTAATCTCTTCAGTGAAACTAGCAAGAAAACGGATCGCCTCAACAGAGTTTTGTTCCTTTTTTAGCCCCATCAACGGCGCGTTAAAAAACTCAGGGAAAAGTGCAAAGTCAGCTTGATAGTTGGCCAGAGAGGAAATAAAGAACTCCGCTTGATCGAGCAGATCTTCTAAATCGTTCATGGCACGCATTTGCCATTGCACTACGCCAATACGGATCAGGTTTTTCTCGACATCGTGCACCGATTGAATGTCTTCCTCATAAAAAAAGTTGTCCCACTCCAGAAGCGTTGCATACCCTTTAGACGCATCGTCTTCAGGCAGGTAACCGCGCATGATTCGTTTGACATCGAAGTCGTTGGCCAACTGAAACGACAAAATAGGATCATGCAGTTCGCGACGTTTTACCTTGTCGATGTATTCCGCAACACTCAGGTCATCTGCATGCTCATGGTAAAGAGGGATGCGCCCCCCTGCCAATATCGCTTTGAAGTTTTTGCTCCGGCACAGTTCTTTGCGGGCATTATACAAACGGCGACCTAAACGGAGGCCTCTATAATCAGGGTGTACAAAAACATCCAAGCCATACATGGCATCGCCTGTCACTTGATTCTGAATCACGTTATTTTCCGTGATGATGTCCGTGTAAAGGTGAGGCAGTGAGAAGCGGTTGTAGTTCACTTTTATCGTCAAAGCCGCGCCGATGATCTTGCCGTTATCTTCAATACA
This sequence comes from Vibrio sp. S/42/10, assembly GCF_029890535.1. Lineage (NCBI taxonomy): Bacteria > Pseudomonadati > Pseudomonadota > Gammaproteobacteria > Vibrionales > Vibrionaceae > Vibrio > Vibrio sp. S/42/10. The sequence goes on from NZ_JAKMZC010000005.1 coordinate 291,011, forward strand.
AATTTGACCATCAGGAAACTGATGGATTAGATCCAAGATAGTCAAGCGGGGCCATGCACCTCCCACATCGGGGAACACGAGATTCATTAATGCCGCCAATTCGGTGTAATCCGATGGCTCAATAGTGCGTAAAGAGAGTTGATGCGAGTTGGTATCCATATCCGACGCTCCGTGTGTCCTTTTTAAATGATAGGCTTGAGGATGCCATATTTTGAGCCATACATACACCCAAAGGCAGCCGTTAGGGGTGACAAGCCGAGGGAAGTCGTCTCCCCCTTTAACTGATAATTTGCTGGGGTTTAGAAACTGTCATATCAAGCCGACTTAGTATCATTGATCGGTTTTATGATGGGCAACAACATGTCGTATGAGCGGTAAACTGTCACAGGCCCAATTAGGCATCATTATCGCTGAATGAGGTAAAGCGAACTACACTCGGCTTGAGTAAGCGGTATCCACTCACTTGATGTTAAACACTATTTGTCTGTAACCGCGAGCTTTGCAACAATGAACTCTACACCATTCGATAGCTAACCTAGTTCTAGGTTTTTGTTGGTAGTGATTTTAACTCTAATGAAGCACTGGAAACTTGTTTTTAAAAGAAATAGTTGATAATTTCCATTATATAGATCGCATCTATTCACGTAATAAATAAACGTCTCCACGACGAGGCCATGATTAGCCAGATAACGATTCTTATTACCTCTCAAACATCGCTGTCAATCTTACAGGAAAATAATGGTATCACTGTACTCGGTTCCCCTGATCGTTGCTTCTAGTATCAGCCTCATAGCGGGTCTGTTCTTTAACGTGCTTTACCACCATTTACATTCTCGCCATGAAGAAAAAATACAGTACTATCTAATTTTTTCTTTATTCGCTTTCGTTAGCGGCGTGTTTCTGGCCGCCTTTTTTATTCTCATTAACAGTAGCGATAACCTCGATTATCTTGATATTGCTAATCGTGTGACGGTTATTACTGCAATGTTCACTGTTGTATTGGGTTTACATTTCTACGTTTCATTCTTTGAGTATGACGCTCCTGTTTACTTAAAGCGCTGTTACACCATTTGTACTCTGTTCGCAGTGATCGCTTTATTTCCTAACGAGTACTTCTTAGCTAAAGAGCTTTACCCGACGTCCACTTACTATACCGGGCTGTCTTTTGGACCACTCTTTCAATTATGGGGAGCTGGGGCAATATTATTATTAGGATATTGCGTTCTCATTCTGGCTCGAATTTACCAACATCAGTGCAAGATAAATCAACGTGTTGGCATAGTGCTACTGCTTTTACTTACAACCATCTTTTGGGCAGTAACCGGGGTTTTGGATGCCCTAACCGGAATTCAGGTTATCGACCTTCCACCACTGACATGGATTGGATCTTTCCTCGTCACTTTTTGCATTGCATGGATTTTAGTACTTCATATCGACGAGCTGTATCAGGAAAGAAATCAGTTAAATAGCCATTTGATGTATGACTATTTGACGAAGGCGTTTTCACGCAGTTACTTTGAAGTTCGGTATTCTGATGCCCTTGAAGCCTTTTCGGCTAATAGAGCGCCTCGACTTCATTTATGTATGTTCGATATTGACGACTTCAAGTCCGTTAACGACCAATATGGACATTCGAGTGGTGATGAGCTTTTAAAGACAGTGTCGACTATAACTCAACGTTTTATTGGCTCTGAGGATTGCTTTGCCCGGTTCGGTGGGGATGAATTCGTTATACTGTTTTCGGGGCAGGAGGAAGAACAAGTAGTACAAAGACTAAAATCAATCAAAGAACAAGTATCCAGATACACTTTTGGACTACCGCCTTATCAATTTCACGCGACTTGCTCCTTTGGCCTAACAGGTGTTGATACGACTCACCACTTTCACAAAGACCTTTCAAACCAATTACTTTCCCATGCAGATGAGGCACTCTATAAAGCTAAAAACACGGGTAAGAACACCATCGCTGTATCTAGTTTAACGGCACCTTAACGTTGGTCGGTGTTCTTTCAAGTGGTTAATGTGCATGATTCCCCCTCCTAAAAAGGAAGCATATGGTCATAGCTAAATGTGCTCGTCAAATCGACCGTAATTTTGTCTAAGAAACACTCACGATCTCACCCTGATTTACAAGTTATCTATCCCTCTTCGCTCCTCCTCCGAATTTAAAGCTCATTGACTGAATTGCTACCATTAAGATAGGTATCATTTCATAACGATGGCGATTAAAACTCTACTTTTTAAGCTCGATAAGTAAACCAATCGACTAGGTAAGTACGTATTAAGATACGAAATTACTAATAAATATGGCTCAACAAGTAGCGAGAATGTGCAACGCTGCATAACCTTTAATCGAACGTAATTCGTTTTTTACGATTTTTTAATCGCTTTAGGTCAGGTAGTCGTAGCCAAATATCACCGTTCTATAATCACGAAACGCTTGTTAACTTTAGAATCAAGGGAATCAGTAATGAGTTTGAATAAACATAAGTTTAACTCCATAGCCGCACTTTCCACCGTTTTAATGATGCTCGTAACGTACCCAGTTTATGCAGGAATCGATGATGAGCAGTTCGAATTAGGTAAGAAAAAAGCCAAGGTATGTATGACCTGTCATGGTGCTGATGGTATTTCAACACAAGATCCCTACCCTAACCTTCGTGGACAAAAGGTGGGATATCTCATTTCTTCTTTGAAAGATTACCAAACGAGAGAAAGAACGAGCGGCCTGGCGATATTGATGCAGCAACAAGCTGACACGCTTTCCGATCAGGACATCCGTGACATTTCCTATTTTTATTCTCAATTGGGTCACGAAGCACAGATGGATAATGGCTTCCAGCAAAGCAACGACTCTCAAGCAAGCCAAGCTTCTAAATAGAGATATGCAGACCGGCAATAAAATAATAAATAGACGATTTAAAATTTTAGGCAAGGAGCCTTGTTATGGAAAACGTGACAACGCAATACAGTATCAAGGTAGTGAAATGCTTTATTATCGCCTCCTTAGTCTGGGCTATTGTAGGCATGATCATCGGCGTAATTCTCGCCGCGCAACTGTATTGGCCAGTGTTAAATTTCGACTCTCAATATTTTCAATTTGGTCGTCTTCGCCCTCTTCATACCTCAGGTGTAATCTATGGGTTTGTGGTCAACATTCTAATGGGGACATCACTTTATATTGCCCAGCGAACTGGTCATTGCGATCTGTTCAATAAAAGCCTGTCATGGATGGTATTTTGGGGCTGGCAATTCATTTTGTTACTCGCTGTGATTTCCTTGCCTGCCGGCCACACCAGTTCAAAAGAATATGCGGAGCTTGAATGGCCAATCGATTTATTGATTGTGTTGGTTTGGGTGCTCTATGCGGTACTGTTCTTTGGCACCCTTGCTAAGCGTAAAGTGAGTCATATCTTCGTGGCTAACTGGTTCTTCGCCGCTTTCATTATTGTTGTCGCAATGATCTTCATCGTGAACAATCTCGCGATGCCAGTCTCGGCCATGAAGTCCTACTCTGTGTTTGCAGGAGCTCAAGATGCAATAGTTCAATGGTGGTGGGGACATAACGCCGTCGGTTTCTTGCTAACAGCCGGTGTGATTGGAATGAATTACTACTTCATCCCCAAGGCCGCAGAACGCCCTATCTACTCGTACCGTTTGTCTGTGATCCATTTCTGGGGCTTGGTCGGCTTTTATACGTGGGCCGGAACGCACCATCTAGTTTACTCGTCCGTTCCCATCTGGATTCAGAACATCGGCATCGTGATGTCATTGATCCTGTGGCTCCCTTCTTGGGCCGGTGCTTTCAATAGCGCAATGACCCTGCTGCAAAACAAAGAAAAGTTGAAGTCCGACTACATTCTATTATTCTTTTTCTCAGCAATTCTTTACTACTGTTTGGCGACGTTCGAAGGTCCTCTACTTGCCATTCGCTGGTTCAACATGGTGGCACACAACACCGAATGGATCATCGGTCACGTACATTCTGCTGCACTTGGATGGGTTGGAATGTCAGGGATTGCGGTTTTTTACTACTTCATCCCACGCTTATGGGGCCAAACCGGTCTTTGGTCACGACAACTGATTAAATGGCACTTCTGGCTCGCTCATGCAGGTGTCGCCATCTATGCCATAGCGCTTTGGGTCGCGGGTATCGGTGAGGGCTATATGTGGCTCGCTCAAAATGAAAATGGAGAGCTGATTTATAGCTTTGTTGAAGCTATGGACTTCAAAGCACCTTGGTTGTTCTTACGATTCTTTGGTGGTGCATTGTTTGTTCTGGGTTTATTCCTTATGGCATTTAATTTGTTTAAAACGGTTCGTATGCCAGTCATGCATGACGCTAAACATGCCGTTAATGAGGGAGCTTAAATGATGAGTAAAGACTTTACACATTCAATTATCATTTTAATTTTGACTACCGTTATTGTCGCCTCTTTCTCTTTACTGGTCTGGGTAGTGCCAAGCATTGTCCGTGGAGACGATATTGCGAAAGACAGCTTAGCGATGCCGCTGACACCTATCGAATTAGTAGGACGAGACATCTATATCAGTGAAGGCTGTCATGTATGTCACACTCAGATGGTTCGCCCTCTAGAACCAGAAGTGAAACGTAATGGTCGTCCGAATAAAGAAGCAGACGATATCTATGAGTTTCCTAACTTGTGGGGTTCCAAACGTACGGGTCCCGACTTAACCAACTTAGGCAGAAAGTATTCTGACCAATGGCATGTTATTCACCTAATCAACCCTCGACAAGTTGTACCGACATCTATCATGCCGTCTTACCCATGGTTGTTTGAGCAGACTCTCACTGGCGACGATATTAGCGCCAAAATGGAAGTGTTACGTACCTTAGGTGTGCCTTATACCGATCAAGAAATTGGTGACGCCCGATTGCAAGTAAGAGGCAAAACCAAAGGTGAAGCTTTGATTCGCTACTTACAAAGCCTTGGTAAAGATACGTCACAGGAGGTATCACAATGAGCACATTTTGGAATCTATGGGCGGTAATTTTAACCTTAATTTTTTTCGCTCTTATGGTGTCCGTTGTTGTTAAATATTGGCGTAGCAATCACAAAGCCGATCACGACCACACCCTTGGTACCTTTGATGGCATAGAAGAGAAAGATGCACCTCCACCCAAATTACTGTTTGTCAGTTATGCAGTGGCATTTCTATTGTCTGCGGGTTATTTGGTACTTTACCCTGGTCTTGGCGAATGGGAAGGGTTAGTCGATTGGAAACAAAGCGACGATAAGCTAAGCTCGCCGACCACCAGCCTGAATGAACAATTCTCTCAAACCAGTGAAACCACTTTAGAAGGATTATCTGCAGTACCAGAGATCGTTAACAGTGGTCAGATCTTGTTCCAAACTCATTGTGCAGCCTGCCATCGAGATAATGCTCAAGGGCAAAAGCATTTCCCTAACCTAATAGATCAAGAATGGTTATATGGCGGCAGCGACGAAGCCATTATTCATTCCATCGTCAAAGGTCGCAACGGTGCAATGCCAGGTTGGAGCGAAATAGTACGTCCTGATGAAGTGGCTAAGATGTCGTACTATCTAGCGTCTCTCAACCAACGTCATACTGATGTGCCCGAGATTAAAGTCGAACTCGGTAAAACCTTATTCACGAAATACTGCTCGTCTTGTCACGCCGATGGTTCAGTTGCAAACCCGTTAATAGGTGTACCGGATCTTTCTGACGATATCTGGCTACACGGCGGAAGCATTGAAGAAATTCAGCACACCATAAATCACGGTTTGAACAACGTAATGCCAGCGTTTGATAAGCAGCTTACCGAAAATGAAATACTCGCTCTTGGGGCTTATATTCGTCACGCTGGTGAGGTGGAACAACAAAGGCTCGCGAGTTTGAAAGCTTCATCTGTTGAGCGCGGCGAATACCTAGCGTACGCCGGTGACTGTGTGGCTTGTCATAGTGCGGAAGGTGGCGAACCTTTTGCTGGCGGCCTACCATTCGTTACCCCTTTTGGTACTGTGTACTCAACCAACATTACCCCACACACAACAGAAGGGATTGGAACATACAACTTTGAAGACTTTCGAGCCGCGTTAGTCGCTGGCAAGGGTAAGGAGGGCTATCTATACCCTGCTATGCCTTACACCTCATATCAATATCTGACCGACCAAGATATGGTGGATTTGTGGGAATACATGCAGTCAATCACCGCCGTACCACGACGTAATGATGACAACAGCATGATGTTTCCATCGAACATTCGCTTAGGTTTGCTTGGTTGGAACATTGTGTTCATGGATACCGATCCCGTTGATTATCAAGTACCTGAAGAGTTAAAAGACAAAGTAGACAACGTTGATAAATGGCAACAAGGGAAATATTGGGTCACTGGTCTTGGCCACTGCTCTGAGTGCCACACACCACGAAACATTGCTCAAGCTCTGATACCTGAACGTATTTTCCAAGGTAACTTGATTGACGGTTGGAATGCGCCAGATATCACAGCCAATGAGCTTTATATCGATGGTTGGGATGAAGCAACACTCACCGATTTCCTACACACAGGTCACTCTGACAAAGGCACCGCTTTTGCAGGGATGGCTGACGTAGTGAAAAACAGCCTGAGTTTGATGACGCGTGAAGATATCGAGTCGATGTCCTATTACCTACTCAGTGGTGACATCAACAACACCATTGCCAGTGGCGCAGTTCAGTTACAGCCTAAAGGGTTTGATGAAGCCGCGTATGGCAGTGAAATCTACACCACGTATCGTCAAACCTGCGGAGCGTGTCATGGTGACGATGGTAAAGGTCGCGCCCCTATCGCCCCTACTCTGTTGAATAACGGCATTATCATGCACAGCGACCCATTCAATACCATTGCCGTGACGGTGAGAGGTTTACAACCCACCTATCTCGACAAAGACCGAAACTTCATGCCAATGGCAAGTTTTGAAGATGTGTTGTCGGATCAACGTTTGGCTGAGTTAATTACCTTTGTACGCTCTAACCTTGGGGATAGAAACGATCCCGTCACGGCTGAGCATGTTCGAGAGGTAAGAGAAACACTAGAAGCAGCAGGTTATGCGGGCGGCTTGCATACCACCCCAGATATGTATGACCGTAGAGACAATACGATCAACATAAAATAGAAGCTGTGTACTTAGTCGATTAGCCCCAAAAGCAACGCGACAAATGTGATTTTTATCACTGTTTACCAAATCGAAAGGAGGCGAGCGAGCCTCCTTTCTTCTATGTGACCGTCACAACGAAACCGTTTAAAGACAACACAATCGCAACCATCTGGTTACACAGTTGAGCAGAGCTGCACATAATGCGATCAATCTCGCAGAACAAAGATGATACCAAGTGCATAATATACAAAATTTTATAAAGATGTACTAAGGACAGATATGGACACAACTACACTCATTTACGATACGTTGGAAGGCCTGTCGAGCGCAAAGCCACAGCAACACGCTCAAATCCGCCAAAATCTATATAACCAATTAGATTTATCATTTGAGAAACAGTTGGCTTTGTATTCATCAGTTCTTGGTCCAGCGAGTGCTGGTAGATTGACAGACTTGGATAGTGCGGTGATGTCTGCACGCAAGATTGTTGGCTTAGAAAACAGCTAAGCAATCTCCAACATATCTCAACTTTAACGCTGCCATTGTGCAGCGTTTTTTTATGTTCATCGTTTGTTATATGTGTAAGTTAGTCTTATTTTCAAGCGGCACTTCACCTCATTTAGTTAATCTTATGTTTCATAATTAACAGGTGTGCAACCAAAACAAAGTCGCTAATGTTAGTAGCACGTTAACCACACACCGGATAGAAGAATCATGAGAGTACTTATTGAATATACACAAACAGGCAAATATCGTGATCATGCGTGGGAAGCATTGACGATACGTTCAAAAGGCGAAATTCAAGCTGTGACTCCTTCTTATGCAGCTCAACTTATCGAACAGAACCGCGCCAGCTTATCGACCACTGAAAATCAAGATATCGTCATCCAACCTTAATGGCTTCAAGGGCTACCCCTCCTAGTTCCTTAAATCGAATAGTTCGATGACATAAAAAAAACGCTGCACGGATGCAGCGTTTTCTTGTTTTTGACGTATATTGTCTCTAACGTAAGAGCTTCTAACATAGATAGCTTCTAACTTAGATAGCTTCTAACGTAGATAATCTACGCTAATAATTTGATTATTTTGGCAAATTTTCTAATGCTTCAACCATCATCATTAGCTTATCGACAATTCGTTCACCATCCACTCTCAAACCATTGTGCTCATACTCGTTGGTAATCCACGCTTTCGAGTTTGGAATGTTGGCAAGCGTTTCACGGCTGTAATCCAGCTCCACGTACATGTCGTCAGCGTAAACTGCGCATGCCATTGGAACGGTATTCTTACTCAGCTGCTCTGCGTTGTACAAAGTGCCCCAGTCCGACTTCTCGGCCAACATGTTTGCCGCTTCACGTAATGGTTTCAGCGTTTCTAGTTGGTCGAACATCCATGGGTACACCATTTCTCCGGTAAACCAGAACTCACCACCTGATTGGTAGTTAAAGTGTGGGTACTGCTCGCGTACTCGGTGTGCAGACCAGTTAGACGCTGCACCTTGGCAGTAAATAGATTCATGCAAAATCGCGTAGATTGGATTCGTCAGGTAGCCCTGCTCTTGCTGCATTTGATTTAAGAAGCTGTAGCTCAGCTGCTTATTTCCGTTCACTTCAACAAACGCACTCTCCAGTGTGAAGTACATAGGAAGGTTTGCTTCGCCGCCACCTAGATTAATACCGATCAACTGGAACTGTTCAACGGTAAACACCTGACCGTTTGGCAGCCTCACATCATTGCTAAGCAAGTAATCAGAGATTTCACGACACATAGCTTGAGCTTGTGGGAACTGAGCAAAAAAGGCTCTGTTTTTGTCTTCTACACGCTTGTAAGTCGCACGATAAACATCGTCAGCTTCGCGTTCAATAGAAGGAATGCCGCCCGTCACATAACAACGCTGCAAGCTCTGTGGGAACAGCGACAAATAGCTCAGTGTACAGAAGCCACCAAAGCTTTGACCAATTGTCGACCATTGTTTAATACCAAACTGTTCACGAATCGCTTCAGCGTCACGAACGATATTGTCGGCTCTGAAATGCGTTAAGTACTCAACTTGTTGCTCTGGAGACAAATGCGCCAAAGTTTCATGGCTGATAACCGTGCTGTTGCCAGTACCACGTTGGTCTAGAAGCAGAACACGGTAGTTTTGCAATGCACGCTTTAACCAACCCGATTGCCCGCTAACACGTGGAGAAGGAAAGCCTGGGCCGCCCTGAAAGTAGATCAGCCACGGCAGCTCTTGCGCATCTTTAGCGAGATCAACCAGCTCACGTGCGAAGACTTGGATCTGTTGTCCATCTTTTGCTTGATAGTCGAGTGGCAACTCAAATGAGTGCTGACGATACAGGGTGGTTCCATCAATAAAGTTAGCTTGCACGCTTCATTCCTTTTTTATCTGATTCTAAAGTCATCGGTACGAATAAAAACGGTGCCCTTTGGCACCCTAGTTAGCAAGATACGCATACTAGCTTGTAAATGAAACCGTTTGTTGAACCTGAATGTGAAGGTACTTCATTAAATCGCCCAATTAGCTTTATACGCGTAACAACTTGTTTCAAAACAGAAGGTTTAAGGGGCGGTCTATTGAGAGGAAGAATGAAAACGGGAGACAAATAAAAAGAGCTTAACGAGGTGAGGATACGTTAAGCTCTTTGGTTTTATCTGTTATAGCGGGTGTTATCAATAATGCTATCAATGCACTAAGCACTAAGCACTAAGCACTAAATTATGAAGTCGTTAGCTCCCCTGCACCTTGAATCGAGCGTTGGCTGCTTTCGACAAGAATGGCCGTTGCGGTTTCTTTCAACACGCCCCACTCTGCCTCATCAACTTCAATGCCATCGTTCCACGCTTTCTCTTGAGTTTTAAAAAGTGCTTCTGACTCAATGTGTGTTTGGTAGCCATCTGACAAACGTTCGATATCGAAATCCTGGACGGAAAGTTCGATGGTCATATTGTGGATATGTTCGTACGATGTCAGTGGCAAATCTGATAAAAACAGTTCTGGAGCAACGCAACCACGATTAAGCACATACAAAGTGCTCTTAGGGCTAGAGCCGTTATCCCAACGTGCCATGCACGCGATACCTTTCGCAGCCAGTTTTACAAGCTCGCTGTACGCTAACCAACGGTTGTGGCAGTTATTTAGCTCAATTTTCAGCGTCTTCTTACCAACCATTTTTTCAATCGAATAGTCCATAATCACAGGAAGATGACAAGCCAAACTAGCCTTGTGCAGGTCGACTTCAACCGTATTATCACTGCGCAGTTGAATATCTACAGGGCGGTCGTCCTCTAGCCCGATGAAGTTGCTCGCACTGTTAAAATGACGAACACCATCCAAACCGACCATTTGTAAATCTGCCACCATGTTCGCTATCACATCAGCTTCACCACATGTACGACGCATGCCTAAAAAGGCTTTATTGACGGCCGCTACCAGTTCATTGTGAGAAACGATCATAACGATTTACCTCCATGTTGGCCTTTCGCATTTGTACTGTGAGTTAGTGTGCCGTGAGTAGATGTGCTGTGAATTGAAACATTTTGAGAAACAGACAGTTCAGCTTCACTTGGTAATACAGGGAACACCCATTCGTCCTGATGAATCTCATCAAGCAGTGGCGCACCTTGGAAAAACGTCACTCGTACCCAGCGATCTGAGCGAGGATCAAATTTTGTTGCACCAAACATCGCAAGCTTACAGCGCAACAAGTGCATTGGGGGTGAATCTTGGTGAAGCACATTCATTTGAATGTCACCCATCGCTTTGTTACCCAGCGTCCACACACGGCGCGCAATTGCACGATGCTGCGGCTGTTTAACAAGGAATTCAGCCAATGAAAGCTCTGGCGCGAATTGCAATAAAGCATGGTACAAACGATAAGCTTGACGGCCAATATCCAACGGCAGTTCACGCTCCTCACCTAGCTCTTCGCCTCTAACACCGAGTCTTGGCTCTTCTTTGTCTTGAGAGCGATACCAGAACCAGTAGTTGTTTTCTGCTTTAGTAAAGTCGGTCGTGATCGCCCAACGGTACTTTTCTTCTAGTACAACAAGAAGGTCTTGAATCTTTTTGCCGCTAGGAAGCGACAGTGTTTCGCTGCAATTCATTTGCTCTTGATGGGCGTCCACTAATTCTGGGTACAATTCCATCAAACATGAGATAAGGATTTCTTGGGCTTCCATACTCATTTGCTTAGATTGCTCGACTAACTGCGACCATGTATCACACTGGCTGACAGACGTTTCTAGCGATTGCTCTGTTTCCTTCAAATCATCAACAGCGGCTTTGTTCAGCTCTTGCTGTGTTTCATTGATGGTAACAACTTGTTCTAAATGACAAATCGCTTTTTTAACTAATGTACGTAGTGGCTCGATCAACGCCGTATCAGTCTGACTCGCTAACACTTCAGCTAATGCATGCTCACGGGTCGTCATCCACTGATCGACAATACTTGGGTGGTTAATCAGGTATGGCGCCATGCCTAAACCTGTCGCATTACCAACGCCTAGGTAGCGTTGTAATCCACGATGTAAAGAAATCGCTTGTTCGCCACCTTGTTGCTCTGCTAGATAATGAACCCAATCTAGGCTGAACTCTCGCAGCATATACACCGCACACATTTGAGCGCTAAACGACTGATTGAAATCTTCATTTTTCTCTAAGATTTTAAAGTCAGCAATGCCAAATTTGCCATTACCGTAAACTGCAGTAGTTCGTAGGATGTAGCCCACTTCAGCCAGTTCTTTGGGTGTTGGTTGAACACCTTTAGCCAAGTGACTAACGATATGTTCAAACACACGCACACTTTTATTTGCACGCGCTAAAACAAGCACATTGTTAGGATTACGTCCCGCTTCTTGAAGCGGTACATTCGCACGAAGTCTTTCAAGTAGGGTGACATCAACATCACCAAGAACAAGCGCAAACGTTACGTCCCACTTTTCAGCAATTACACGGTCATTTCGTTCGTCGTCTGCAATTTCATCGCAAAAAACAACCAAATGATAGACATGGTTTGGCGTCAATAGCTTATAGATAACGTGACCAAAACCTCGAGCGTCTAATTGCCACTCATGTTTCGTCACTTTCCATTCTTGCTGCGCCATTTTACGAATCAGAGTTCTAACGAAGCTGATACGTGTTTGGTGCATTGCACCTAGCCTTTCCGGTGCCATGACGACAGTCGCATCACGTAGTGCTGATTCAGTGTAGGTAGAACGATGTGCATCCATTTTGCTCACCACCTTATAGTTATAGGATTTTGCTAGCCATTCAGAACCGATCGTTGCCATCATTTGAAGCATTCGTTGTTACAGTATGCTGGTTAGCTTTCACGTTATGTGGGGCAAGCGATCTCGCCCCTTATTATTTGTCCTGACTAGATCGATTGACCTAAATACTTTGCCGTCCGGTGTATTTTCACCAGTTCGGGTTTGCTGTTCTTTTCGGAATTTGCATCAGCCTTCTTTCAAAGGCTGATTTGTTCTTATTTAATCCGTTTCTTGTTTTACAGAGCTCTTGTCTTACAGAGCCATATCTTTATTGAACATTATCTTTTATAGACTTAGGCTTTTTATAAACCCTGTTCTTTTGCCATCTTGATTGCGATTTGAGGCGCATTCCAGAGCGATGGCAGTAAGATTATGGACACTGGTACCGCTGTGATTACGATGAACGATTGCAGCGCTGAAATACCGCCAGAACCTAGGGAAATCAGAATTAATGCTGTTACCCCCATCATCACCCCCCAGAAAGTACGAATAATTGCGTTAGGCTCAGTCTCTCCACTAACGACCACACTGATGGTGTAAGTCATCGAGTCACCGGTTGTTACGATGAAGATCGTGGTTAAGATCAAGAACAAAATCGAGATAAGCATTGGCATTGGTAGTTGCTGAGTTACAGCCAGTAGCGCACCGGGTAAGTTGAAGCCTTCGAATGCTTTACTTACGCTGCCTGGGTCTGCGATTTCGAACGCAAGGCCAGAGCCACCAACAATCGTGAACCAGAAACATGTTACAAACGGCGCAATAAGACTGATGGTTGATACCAACTGGCGAATACTACGACCACGTGAAATACGTGCGATGAAGATTGCCATCATTGGGCCGTAACCTAAGAACCAACCCCAGAAGAATACTGTCCACCAGCTTAACCAACCTTCGTCACCACGGTATGTTGCCATTGGGATGAAGTTATCTATCATGCTGCCTACACCTTGGATGTAGCCATTGAAAATGAAGTTTGTTGGGCCGAAGATCAGGATATAGACCATCAATGCCATTGCTAAAATTACGTTGTAACGGCTTAGCATTTGCATCCCGCGGTTAAGACCACTTAATGCAGACAATGTGTAAAGAACGATAGCGAACAAGATGATGATCAACTGTGTCGTGAAGCCATCAGGAATACCAAACAGTTCATTCAGAGCATAGCTGACTTGCAAGCCTAAGAAACCGATCGGACCGATAGTACCCGCCGCTACAGCGACAATACAACATGCATCAATCAGCGCACCAGTGTGACCTTTCAGTGCTCTTTCACCCAAAACTGGGTAAAGCAAAATACGAGGTTTAAGAGGCAAGCCTTTGTCGTAGTGAAGGTGCATAACCACGATAGACGTTAAACTGCCAACGATAGCCCATGCAAGGAAACCCCAGTGCATGAATGATTGTGATAGAGCATTCACCGCGCCTTGTTGTGCGTTTTCTTGTGCGCCATACAATGGTGGTGGGCTAACGTAGTGAGCGATAGGTTCTGCTGCTGCCCAAAATACACCGCCGCCTGCAAGTAACGTACAGAAGATGATAGCCATCCAACGGAAACCATCCATCTCAGGTTTAGCAATGCCACCTAGGATAACCTTGCCTGTTCGCCCTGCCGCTAGGCCAAGACCAATAAGAAAAGTCAGAAGAAGAAGCATTTGCCAGTAAGGCCCGAATACTTTTACAGACCATGCAAAGCCCGTATTTACAAGGCTTGATAACAGCTCACCGTCAAATAGAGCAAGTGCAACGAACAGAGCGATAAAACCGCCGCTGTACCAAAGTGCTGGGTTGGTTAATCCCAATTTGTCTGACGTAGATTCAGACTGTTTGGTGTTGCTTGTTTTGCTACTTGCTGTGTGTACTTGACCCGCATTTAAGCTTGAAGGTTTCACGCTATTGGTTAAATCAGACATACTCTGACTCCAGAGGTTTCTTTGCAGCTGTCATTTGAATGATGACTACAAGGGTGTATTTAACACCTGCCCTATTGTTTTTTGTGTTGGGCAGGCTAATCCATGTTTGGGTTACCGCGTTGCGAAATAGACCGTTGTTCCTTTTAAATAGTGAAATTGGTTAAAACAGCATTTCCAAATGAACGTTAATTAGAAGTCTGCTAATTCGATGATGGCTTAAGAGAGCGCTTAACCCTTGCTTTGAGGCTCTAGGCCATCTTTCAAGAAATTAAACCAGTTTTCTCCCAAGACTTGCCCAGCTTCAGACTCGCTGAAACCATGACGCATCAATCCGTTATAAATATTTTCCATACCCGCACTACCACAAAACCAAGGCAACGCATCTGGCCAACCTGAGTTGTTTGCAGAGCCTTCGCCGTAATCCATTGCTTTAGACCAACGACCATTTCTCATCCATTCAAGAACAGCTTGAGGTTGGTTTAAACAAAGGTCACTACCAATTCCCAGGTGCTCTACGCCGACCATATCAGCTGTCGTCGCAACCATTTGGCAGAAGTCTTCCAAAGTACATTGACTGCCGTTTGGTAGGTGGAATGGGTATAAACTGAATCCGATTAAACCACCGCGTGCAGTTAAGGCTTTAATCACATCGTTTGATTTGTTTCGTAGTGCATCATGAGCAAACGTCGGGTTCGCGTGGCTGATACAAATAGGACGAGAAGATAGGTCTATCGCCTCAAGCGTTGAACACTCGGCACTGTGAGACATATCGATGATCATGCCCACTCGGTTCATCTCTTCGATAGCTTGCTTACCAAATCGAGTAATACCCGTATCGTTCTTCTCGTAGCAACCCGTCGCTAATAAGCTCTGGTTGTTGTACGTCAATTGCATGATCAGAAGGCCTTGCTTACGCATCACTTCGATAAGACCAATCTCATCATCGATTGGAGAACAGTTTTGAGCACCAAGGAAAATGCCGACTTTGCCGGTCGCTTTTGCAGTTTCAACATCAGCCATTGAATGAATCGGCATGATAATGTCTGCATTTTGCTCGAATCTTAAGTTCCATTCTGCAAAGCGAGATAAGGTTTCACGAGCTGTCTCGTGGTAAACCGCGGTAGCGTGAACTGCTGTAATGCCGCTCGCCTTTAGTGTTTGGAAATATTCTCTGTTCCAATTGCAGTATTGCAATCCATCTATAACAATCCGTTGCTGGTACATAACCACTCCTATTGAAAGCTCAGTGTTCTAGCTCGGTTTTGAAAACACACTCAAATAACATGTTTTCAAAAATGGGTTAAATCACTTGTCTAAGTTCGTTTGCTACTTTGGTTTGGATGTTGGCCTGACTCTGTGAATCAGGCCAATTCGATAGCTGGATAGCTTGGTACTTAATATCCTCAGCTATCCAATTCTTATATGGAAAGCTGGCTAGTAAGGACGCTGGTAAGCCGTCTTAACCACTGTGTAGAACTCTTTCGCGTATTGACCTTGCTCGCGAGGACCGAAGCTAGACTCTTTACGACCACCAAACGGTACGTGGTAATCTGTGCCTGCTGTTGGTAGGTTCACCATCACACAACCTGTTTGCGCTTGTTGCTTGAACATTGCGCTAGTACGTAGGCTTTGAGTAATGATGCCGCCCGTTAGACCAAAGCGAGTATCGTTGGTTGTCGCGATAGCTTCTTCTAGGTCAGCGACACGAATCACGCTTGCCATGGGTGCAAACACTTCTTCTTGGTTCACTTCCCAATCGTTCTTAGTATTCAAGAACAGCGTTGGAGACATGTAGAAACCTTCGTGTTTCATGCTTAGGCGCTCGCCACCAAATGCCAGCTCACCGCCGCTTTGACGTGCTTTCTCAACCCAACCTAGGTTTGCTTCAAGTTGGTTTCCGTCCACAACAGGGCCCATGAACACGCCCTCTTCCAGTGCGTGACCCACTTTCAGCTCACTCATACGCTTAATCAGTGCTTCAACGTACTGGTCGTGAATGCTATCCATAACCACTAGACGAGAAGATGCTGTACATTTTTGACCAGCACCCGAGAACGAACCTGCAATCGTTGCGTCAACCGCAGTTTGGATGTCTGCATCGTCAGCAATAACAAGTGCGTTCTTACTGCCCATTTCTAGTTGGCAACGAACGAAGTTTGGCGCTGTAGCAGCCGCAACCTTACGACCTGTATCAACAGAACCAGTAAAGCTCACACCGTTCACTTCTTTAGAGTTGATCAGTGCATCGCCTACTTTCGAACCACTACCTAGAACAAGGTTAAACGTGCCTGCTGGCATGCCTTGGCGGTGGATGATCTCAGTAAGCGCAACCGCACTTGCTGGTGTTAGGTTTGCTGGTTTCCAGATAACGCTGTTACCGAAAGCCAGTGCTGGAGCAATTTTCCAAGCAGCCGTTGCTGTCGGGAAGTTCCAAGGAGAGATGATGCCGATAACACCTACCGCTTCACGAGTCACTTCAACAGAAACACCAGGGCGCACAGATTCAGCGTTGTCGCCAATTTGACGAAGTACTTCTGCGGCGAAGTATTGGAAGAACTGACCAGCACGGTAAATTTCGCCACGACCTTCAGCAAAAGGTTTACCCTCTTCACGAGAAAGCAACGTACCCAGTTCATCACAACGCGCAATTAGCTCATTACCAATTGCTTGTAGTACCGCTTGTTTACGTTCAATTGGCGTTTTTTCCCACTCTGGTTGAGCGTGTTTTGCCGCTGAAATCGCTTGTTGCACTTGCTCTGCGCTTGCTTGTGCAAAGTTACCAATGTTTTCAGAAATATCTGATGGGTTAATGTTCGCGACGGTGCTTACACCCGCTTGCCATTCGCCGCCAATGTAAAGTGCGTTTTCTGCTTGAACATTCTGTAATTGAATCATCATTCTGTCCTTGTAACGGTTAGGTTGCGGTTGAGTCTGGCAACCATCTGGTTAATTAATAAACTGTTAATATTCAGGTAATTAATTGCTAAAATAAGTCGTACATTTTGTATCTAGAGTGAACCCGTTCGCTTGTATCAATAAAACACTTCAATTCAAAAGAGTTTTGACCTGCAAATAGCCTTAGTTCACAGTCCGATTATTCAGGTTGAGACGCCGATGCATAAACAACGAATTCAACCAACATTTCTTCTCTTGCTAACCCTGCTACGACAACCGCAGCACGGTTTGGATAAGGTGCATTGAAGTATTCTCCGTATACGCTATTTACCGTTTTTAGATATTCACGGTCTGTCACGTAAATCAGAACTTGCAGCACTGAATCCATAGATTCGCCTGCACACTCCAACGTATGAACAAGGTTGTTAAAAGTCTGACGCGTTTGCGCTTCGATACCGCCGTCTACTACTGCGCCAGTTTCATCAATTGGAATCTGCGCTGTGTATAGAGTGCCGTTATTAACGATTGCCCACTCTAGTGGTGCTTTTGAAGCGAAAAGCTCGGTTTTTACTGGGTGTTTTTTAGTTTGTGCGTTCACGATTCCATCCAACTTTGTAACAACTATGTTTCAAGATAGTTAAATACTGCACCTTGACGACTGATAAATCTAACGGTAAATTTTGTGCATTTGATAAATAAAATCTATCACCTTGCGAAAAGTAAGGTATAGCAAGGGCTAGAGAAGGATCAGTGCCATGAGTATTAAGCTACAACAGTTAAAACATTTTGTTTTAGTGGTCGAAGAAGGCGGATTTCGAGCGGCATCTCACCGAGCAAATCGCTCGCAAGCGGCACTTTCTACATCGATAAAAGAGCTAGAAAAAATACTCGGTCAGCCACTGTTTGAAACAGGCAACAAATCAACCCTGACACCTTTCGGCGAAATATGCCTGCCAAAAATCATTCAATTCCTTAATGTTTACAAAGCATTAGACAACGACTTACGCGCAGCCGCGGCAGGACAACAAGGAAGAGTTAGAATAGCAAGCGTGCCATCAGTAGCGGCGAAATTAATACCTAGCGTTTTAGGGGCCTTTTGTGAGCAGTACCCTAATGTAGAAGTCAGCTTGATTGATGATAATGCGGCAGGTGTGGAAGCGAGATTATTGTCTGGAGAAGTGGACGTTGCCTTAGGAAATAGCTCCCATTTAGAAGAAGAGAGCATCGATTTCACGCCTTTACTTTCCGATCCTATCGGTGTGGTGTGCCTCAAAGACAACCCTATTGCCTCTCAACAGGAAGGAATCGAATGGCAAACGTTGTTAAAACAGCCCTTCATTCGTAACGGAACTTGTACCCTGCTCGACCCAACACCTGCGCGAATGCTCAGCGAACAAGCCCTGTATTCAGTAGAGAACATCACTTCCCTGTTTTCGGTGTTAGAGCTCGGAATAGGCGTGACCACGCTGCCTAGACTGGCTTTCCCGACCAATGAAACCCGCTTGGTGTGGATTCCATTGATTGACCCGCCTTTACAGCGTCAAATCGGTATTTTCAGATTGTCTGATCGTACGATCTCGCCACAAGCGCAAGCTTTTCATGACTTATGTATTCAATATCTAAGTTATGAGGACTAATAGAGGGACATGATTGAATTTGTTTGCTTAAAAAGCGGTTGATAGAGCAACACATCAAGAAATTCCAGTTCGAATCTCCAGACTTTTGACCTTTCTATCTTGAGCTTAGTGCCCTAACCTTCAGATTTTTGCCCTATCTTCAGCTCCTTACATCCATGTGAGGAGCTGAATTTCTTCCATAATATTCATCTTAAACGCCGATTTATCCGTTTCGAATAGTTTGAAAGACGTTAAGAATGAAGTCGTGACAAACTATTTTGAAAAATAATCACTTCTAGATAGAGAACGCCGTATAGATAAATCACTCAATGCACGAAGGCTTTCATCGCTGACTAAAACTGGCTTTATCCACTTGTAAAATGGCACTCAATAATCAACTTATAAATGACGCTAAGTGTTTGAATAATAATAATTGATAAGCTCGTAATCGGCCAAAATAACTCTCTAAATTCTACTAAAATCCCCCTCTTACCATTGAAAATAAAGCATCTGAAATTTTCATGAATATACTAATAGAACTATTACTTTCATAAATGAAAAATACATCTTTCAAAAATGGAATTATTGATGTCGATATTTGTCGTTTTGATCACATAATTTTAGGCGTAATTTATATTTTGTCGAAACGATAGCGAATTAGTTTATATCCGTTTAATTTCTTCAAGCGATATAAAACCAGAAAGGGTTTTTCTTTAAAGCAAGTCAAGTGTTATCAACAACTGAAATGTCGTAACAAGTTAAATTTAAACTGTGTTTTATATTTACTTACACTGTTTAACATAAGGTTTTATTATGAGGCTTAATGGGATAAGTAGCGACATCCTTGTTGCCGCTAAAAGAGTTGTTCTCTGCCAAATAGTATTAGCCATCGGTGTGGTTTTATATGAAGTGTTTTTTGGTAATAAAGTAGATATGGAATCATCAGCTTTAGGGATCGTCATCGCGATGCTACCCCCGCTGTTTGGATTTATATATGCAAGCCTAAAGGTGCGTAAGAACCCTAATTATAGTTTACGTGACTTAATGCAAATGAGTCGTGTCGTAAAAATAACATATACGTTTTTAATGTTTATCTTGGCGTTCCAATTCTTCAAATTGGATAACCCTGTAATATTATATGCGTACATTTTAACTATGGTTGGATATTTCTTAACACCATTTATTACCGCCTCTAATAGATCGGAGTACGTGTAGTATGGATCAAGTCACTACCGCTCATGAGTATATAGAGCATCACTTAACCTTCTTAACTACAGGGGATGGTTTCTGGGCATTCAACATTGACTCAATGTTGGTATCTTGGATCACAGGTTTACTGTTTATAGGCGCGTTTAGATATGTCGTCACGCGAGGCACTAGCGGTGTACCTGGTCGTTTTCAATGTTTTATCGAGCTTATCTTTGATTTTGTTAACAATCTCGTCAAAGAAATTTTTCAAGCGGAGGATAAATTAATAGGGCCACTGGCATTAACCACGTTTGTTTGGGTGTTGTTAATGAATGCAGTCGACCTATTACCTATTGATTTAATACCGGGGTTAACTCGTGTAATGGGTTTAGAACACTTTAGAGACCTACCGACAGCGGATGTAAATATCCCAATGTCGATGGCACTCGGTGTGTTTATTCTACTGTTAACTTATACGTTAAAAAATAAAGGTTTGAAAGGCTTTATCAAAGAGCTCACTACTCAGCCATTTGATAACCCTCTTTTATATCCTGTTAACTTCGTTCTTGAATTAATAACATTAATTTCAAAGCCAATATCACTAGGCTTACGATTATTCGGAAATATGTATGCAGGCGAGATGATATTCATCCTTATCGCACTAATGCCTTGGTGGATGCAATGGGCACTAAGTGTTCCATGGGCCTTATTCCACATATTAATCGTATTCTTGCAAGCATTTATATTTATGGTACTGACCGTTGTTTATTTAGCAATGGCAACAGAAGAACACCATTAATTAATAACTAAAAATTAACTAACAAATTATTTATCGGAGATACAAATGGATATCGTAAGCGCAGTTTTATATGTAGCAGGTGCATTACTGATCGGTTTAGGTGCAGCGGGTGCAGCATCTGGTATTGGTAACTTAGCAGGTAAATACCTTGAAGGTGTTGCTCGTCAACCAGACCTTACTCCAATGCTTCGTACTCAATTCTTCATCATGATGGGCCTTGTTGATGCTGTACCGATGATCGGTGTTGGTATCGGTCTATACATCATCTTTGCCGTTGCTTAATTAAAAGCTTTGAAAAGATCGATTTGTAAATAATCAAGATTTAGTGAGGAAGGTATGAATTTAAATGCCAGCATGTTTGGTCAAGCAATCTCATTCGTGATTTTTGTTTGGCTATGCATGAAATATGTATGGCCCCCTCTCACCGCGATGTTAGACGAGCGCCAAAAAGAAATCGCTGATGGTTTACGCCACTCAGAGAATGCAGCGAAAGAGCTAGAACTAGCAAAATCAAATGGCGCACAACTCGTCGCAGATGCGAAAAAGAATGTGACCGAACTGATTGAGCAAGGCAAGAAACGCCGCAACGAAATCATCACTTTAGCTCACCAAGAAGGTGAGCAAGAAAAGGCACGCATCTTAGAACAAGGTAGAGCTGAGCTAGAAGGCGAACGTCAAAAGTTACGCCGTGAACTTCAGGCGGATATGGCAGATGCTGTTATTCAAAGTGCACAGAAATTGATTAGCAAGAACCTAGATTCTGAAACGAACCGAGCGTTAGTTGATCAAATGATAAGCGAACTCTAAACGGAGGCAATATGTCAGATTACACCAATATTGCTCATCCCTACGCTAAAGCATCGTTCGACTTTGCTTTAGGTGAAAACAAGTTACAAGAGTGGCACTCAATGCTGTCCATTCTTGTGACGGTAGCGGAAGAAGAAACGATCGCTAAGCAGATTTCATCAGCAGAAGGTGTTCACACACAGCAATCTGAAGAACTGGTCAATCTCATCATTCACGTATGCCAAGGACTCGTTGATGACCACGTCATTAATCTCATTAAAGTCTTGGCTGAGAATGGCCGTCTTGCAGTGATCAGAGACTTGTTTAACTTGTTCAGCGACCTAAAGGACGAACATGAACGTGTAATCCCTGTCACTGTCACCAGTTCAGAATTGCTTACACAAGATCAAGTGACATCACTCACAGCTGCACTTGAGAAGAAATTAGAGCGTCAGGTTGAAATGGAACAGGTTATTGATGACTCGCTGGTTGGCGGGATCGTAATCAAGGCGGGTGAAACCGTCATCGATGGTTCTTTGAACACATCAATTAACCGATTAGCTCATCAACTTCACGCGAGATAGGTAACAATTATGCAATTAAATTCAAATGAAATCAGCGACCTGATTAAAGATCGCATCTCGAAATTTAATGTGAGCACCGAAGCTCGCAACGAAGGCACTATCGTCTCGGTTCGTGACGGCATCATTACCATTAACGGCCTTGCGGATGTCATGCAGGGTGAGATGATCGAGCTTCCTGGTGGCAAATACGCTCTTGCTCTTAACCTTGACACGCACTCAGTCGGTGCCGTGGTTATGGGTCCCTACACTGACCTATCTGAAGGTATGAAAGTGAAAGGGACAGGTCGTATCTTGGAAGTACCCGTAGGTAACGGACTGCTTGGCCGTGTAGTGAACACACTCGGTGAGCCAATCGATGGCAAAGGCCCAGTGAGTTGTGACCGACTCGACCCTGTAGAAGTAATTGCGCCCGGCGTAATCGAGCGTAAGTCCGTCGATCAGCCAATTCAAACCGGTTATAAAGCCGTTGATACCATGGTGCCTATCGGTCGTGGTCAACGTGAACTTATCATCGGTGACCGTCAGACTGGTAAAACAGCGTTAGCTATCGATGCGATCATCAATCAGAAAGATTCTGGCATCAAATGTGTGTATGTGGCTATTGGCCAGAAAGCATCTACTATCGCAAACGTTGTTCGTAAACTCGAAGACCACGATGCACTTAAAAACACCATTGTTGTTGTGGCATCAGCTTCAGAGTCTGCCGCGCTTCAATACCTAGCTCCTTATGCGGGTTGCACCATGGGTGAATACTTCCGTGACCGCGGCGAAGATGCACTGATCATCTACGATGACCTATCAAAACAAGCCGTTGCTTACCGTCAAATCTCATTGCTACTGAAACGCCCACCGGGTCGTGAAGCCTTCCCTGGCGACGTATTTTACCTTCACTCACGCCTACTAGAACGTGCTGCACGAGTGAATGCGGAATATGTAGAGAAGTTTACAAACGGTGAAGTGAAAGGCCAAACAGGCTCACTGACAGCACTTCCTATCATTGAAACTCAAGCGGGTGACGTATCTGCGTTTGTACCAACCAACGTAATCTCAATTACTGATGGTCAGGTTTTCCTACAAACCCAACTGTTTAACTCAGGCCTACGCCCTGCTGTTGACCCAGGTATCTCGGTATCTCGTGTAGGTGGCGCAGCTCAGTGCAAGATCATCAAGAAACTGTCTGGTGGTATCCGTACATCGTTAGCTCAATACCGCGAATTAGCCGCATTTGCTCAGTTCTCTTCTGACTTAGATGACATGACGCGTAAGCAGCTTGACCATGGTGAGCGTGTAACCGAACTGATGAAGCAAAA
The DNA here is from genome assembly GCF_029890535.1 of Vibrio sp. S/42/10. Lineage (NCBI taxonomy): Bacteria > Pseudomonadati > Pseudomonadota > Gammaproteobacteria > Vibrionales > Vibrionaceae > Vibrio > Vibrio sp. S/42/10. The sequence continues at coordinate 314,494 of NZ_JAKMZC010000005.1, forward strand.
ACAATACTCTCCAATGTCTGTCGCTGAGCAAGCAACAGTTATCTACGCAGCAGAAAAAGGCTATTTGGCTGACGTAGAGTTGCACAAAGTTGCGCGTTTTGAAGAAGAGTTAATTGCTTACGCAAAAGGTCAAAACCCAGAGTTGTTCGACACCATTAACGCTAACGGTGACTACAACGATGAAATTGATGGCGCTCTTGCAAAGCTTCTCGGTGACTTTGTAGCGTTGAAAGCTTGGTAAACGCTCCGGTTTGTTGGCTGGAAATCAAAACAAATTAGGAGCAGATAATGGCAAATACTAAAGAAATTCGCACCAAGATAGGCAGTGTTAGTAACACTCAGAAAATCACCAGTGCAATGGAGATGGTTGCGGCAAGTAAGATGCGTAAGGTTCAAGACAATATGACGCTAACACGTCCATATGCCGAGAACATGCGCAAAGTTATCTCTCATGTCGCATCAGGGTCGCTTGAATACCAGCACCCCTATCTTCAACAGCGTGAACCAAAACGTGTTGCTTACATCATTATTTCGTCCGATCGGGGCTTATGTGGTGGCTTGAACTCGAACTTGTTCAAGAAAGTGCTAGAAGAAATGGAACAGTGGCGTACCAAAGGTGTTGAGGTAGAGACCACCTTAATTGGTTCAAAAGCTATCTCATTTTTCCAACGCAGCGGCAATGTTATCGCGCAGACGTCAGGTCTTGGTGACGCACCTAAATTAGAAGACATCTTAGGTACAGTTAACGCGATGCTAGGGCATTACGACGACGAAAAAATCGACAGTTTGTATCTCGTTTATAACCAGTTCATCAACACCATGGTTCAAGAACCAACGACCTTGCAGTTGCTGCCCCACCCTTCAGATTCTGAGGCCGATGGAGGCGCGAAAAAAGCACGTCGTTGGGACTACATCTACGAACAGGCACCAAGAGACATCCTCTCTGAGCTGTTACATCGATACATTGAATCACAAGTGTATCAAGGCATCGTAGAGAGCATTGCCTGTGAGCAAGCAGCTCGAATGGTGGCCATGAAAGCGGCGACCGATAACGCGGGCCAACTCATCGATGATTTGCAGTTGGTATACAACAAAGCGCGACAGGCTGCCATTACCCAAGAACTGAGTGAAATAGTCTCAGGTGCTCAAGCTGTCTAAGGGCAGAAAAGAGTGGGTTAAGAATAGAATTTGAGGATTTAGAGATGAGTGTTGGAAAAATAGTTAAAGTTATCGGCGCGGTGGTAGACGTCGAGTTCAGCGGCGGCAACAGCCCACGCGTTTATGATGCATTGAAAGTGACGAGCGAGGAAGCAAGCTCTCTCGTATTGGAAGTTCAGCAACAACTGGGTGGCAGCATCGTTCGTTGTATTGCAATGGGTACGTCAGATGGCTTGCGCCGCGGCCTCACTGTTGAAAACACAGGCTCTCCGATCACGGTTCCTGTGGGCGAAGAAACCTTAGGCCGTATCATGAACGTGCTTGGTCAGCCTATTGATGAATGTGGTGAAATCGGCCAGAAAGAAAGCTACGAAATTCACCGTGAAGCGCCCTCTTATGAAGAGCAAGCTAACAGCACTGAGCTTCTAGAAACAGGCGTTAAGGTTATCGACCTTATTTGTCCGTTCGCGAAGGGCGGTAAAATTGGTCTGTTCGGTGGCGCTGGCGTAGGTAAAACCGTCAACATGATGGAGCTTATCAACAACATCGCTAAAGCCCACTCAGGTCTCTCTGTATTTACCGGTGTTGGTGAACGTACTCGTGAAGGTAACGACTTCTACTACGAGATGAAAGAAGCTGGCGTATTAGACAAAGTTGCCATGGTTTACGGCCAGATGAACGAGCCACCGGGAAACCGTCTACGTGTTGCACTGACAGGCCTGACTATGGCTGAGCGCTTCCGTGATGAAGGTCGTGACGTACTCTTGTTCATTGATAACATCTACCGTTACACGCTTGCGGGCACAGAAGTATCAGCACTGCTAGGTCGTATGCCATCAGCAGTAGGTTACCAACCAACGCTGGCTGAAGAGATGGGTGTGCTTCAAGAACGTATCACATCAACCAGACAAGGTTCGATCACGTCTATTCAAGCGGTATACGTACCTGCGGATGACTTGACCGATCCATCGCCAGCAACAACCTTTGCTCACTTAGATGCGACCGTTGTACTGTCTCGTAACATCGCGGCATTGGGCCTCTACCCTGCGATTGATCCATTGGATTCAACCTCTCGCCAGTTGGACCCACTTGTGGTTGGCCAAGAGCACTACGACATTGCACAAAAAGTACAAACCACGCTACAACGCTACAAAGAGCTAAAAGACATCATCGCGATTCTTGGTATGGACGAGCTATCGACTGAAGATAAGCAGACGGTATCTCGCGCTCGTAAGATTGAACGTTTCTTAACTCAGCCTTACCACGTAGCAGAAGTATTTACTGGTCAGAAAGGTGTATTTGTACCGCTAAGTGAAACACTGAGAGGCTTTAAAGGCCTGCTAGGCGGCGAATACGACGATATTCCAGAACAAGCATTCTTGTACTGTGGTTCTATCGACGAAGTGCTTAACAAAGCAAAATCACTCTAAAAAGGTAGGTGCATCATGGCTATTGGAGTTACAGGCAATACATTTCAACTTAATATCGTAAGTGCGGAAGGTACACTGTTTTCAGGGCCGGCACATGCCCTAGCTATTTCTGGAGCAGACGGTGAACTGGGGATTCGCCCAGGCCACTCCCCTCTTCTGAGTAAGATAAAACCGGGCGTGTCTGTGTTCGTTACCGACCTTAAAGCCGAGGAGCAAGTACTGTACATCTCTGGTGGTATGGTCGAAGTGCAACCAGATGTGGTAACCGTGTTAGCCGATACGGCCTTGCATGGTAAAGACATTGACCGTGCTCGCGCGGAAGAAGCGAAATACGCAGCCCTAGAGAACATCAACAAAGGCAATGTCGACATCAACTTTGCACAAGCTCAACTGGAGCTGGCGAAAGCTGTCGCTCAGCTTCGTGCATCAGAATTGACATCTTCTCGCACTCGTCACTGAGAAGAAGCGTTATTTGCCATTAGCTGTGCTAGCAAACAAATACAAAAAAGGCTCACTGAATAGTGAGCCTTTTACTATCTGCTTAACGCAAAACCGAAGTTTAACGTTGCTCGAATTTCAAAAGAATAGTTTTAGATCTGTAGTTTAGAAGAATTCAATCGAGTTACGGCCGCTTTTGTCGTCACGTTGTGGCTTAGGCGTATCCGCTTTCTTTTTCGCTTTGTTATCTTTCTTCTTTTCTTTTTTCTCTTTCTTAGGTTCTGCCTTTGCACTTAGCATTTCAGACATGCTTTTCTTAGACTCTTTCTTTTTTGAGTCTTTGCTTGGCTGATCTTTTTTAGCCTGAGATTTTTTAGACTGACCTTTCTTCGCCTTGCTGTTTTTTTTAGGCGCATCTTTCTTTTTCGGCTTGTCTGATTCTTCCTGTACTGGCTGGTCACACACCACTACATAGTATTCTTGATTGAATTCAAAGAAATCGCCATCGTACATTTTGCGGCGTTTTCGAGTTTCAAGCTCACCATTTACTGCTACGTAGCCTTCAGATATGATGTGTTTAGCTTCACCGCCACCACTCACTAGGTTAGCTATTTTAAACACTTTGTAGAGCTCGATTGGCTGTGATGAAACATCGATACCAATTGCTTCAATTTCAATCTCTTCGCCTTCTTCGCCCAGCTCTTGGCCTTCGTAGTCAGCGTCTTCGTAATGTTCTTGGTCCATGGTGACCTCTACCTAAATATGTACTTCTGAAATATTGGGCGCAGTGTAATCGTAAAACAACAAAATGACCATGTTGAATTCATCCAGCGCCCATTTGTTCTCGTTACGCACCGACTTGGCTACAAACCACCCACATTGGAGAGGCTGACAAGCTGCTTGGTATATTCATGTTGCGGATTACCAAACAAAGTCTCAGTGTCACCCTTCTCAATCACCTCGCCAGCTTTCATTACAATGGTGTAATGACACAAGGATTTCACGACATTCAAATCATGACTGATAAACAAATAGGTCAGACCGTACTTTTCTTGAAGTGACTTGAGTAGATCTAACACTTGCGCTTGTACCGTTCTGTCTAATGACGATGTTGGTTCATCTAGCAAGATAAACTCTGGCTTAAGGATCAGAGCTCGTGCAATGGCGATACGTTGCCTCTGCCCGCCAGAAAACTCATTCGGGTAACGGTGGCGAGTTTCTGGGTCTAAGTCGACCTCTTTCATTACGTCACAGATACGTTGGTCGAGTTCAGTGTCATCCAGTTGTTGATGAACCAATAGACCTTCACCAATCACTTGCGCAACCGACATTCTAGGATTCAATGCAGAAAACGGGTCTTGAAAGACGACTTGCATACGACTTCGAAACGGTAGCATCTGCTGGCGGTTTAAGCCTTGAATTTGTTCGTCAGCGTAAGTTATTGAACCTTCACTCTCCACCAACTTCAATATCGCCATACCGGTTGTTGATTTGCCAGAGCCACTCTCTCCCACGAGGCCTATTGAGTGCCCCTTTTTCAAGGTGAATTCCATGTCGGTGACAGCTTTAACATGTGAAATCGTACGCTTGAATAAACCGCCCGTAATCGGGAACCAAACACGAAGTTGATTAACATCGAGCAGAGGTTCACTTTCCGGAGAAACTGGAACGGGCAAGCCTTTCGGATCAGAGTTAATAAGCTTTTGGGTGTAAGGATGAGCTGGCGCATTAAACAGAGTATGACAGTCGTTGCTTTCGACTAAGCGACCATCTTTCATTACCGCGACTCTGTCGGCAATTTGACGAACAATACTTAAGTCATGGGTGATAAAAAGCATCGCCATACCAAGCTCTTGTTGCAGGTCTTTTAAAAGGTCTAGAATTTGCGCTTGCACCGACACATCTAATGCCGTTGTTGGCTCATCAGCGATAAGCAACTCTGGTTCATTAATCAGCGCCATCGCAATCATCACACGCTGACGTTCGCCACCAGATAACTCATGTGGGTACGCTGAAATTTTTTGCTCGGGGTAACGAATACCCACCTTTGAAAGCCACTCTATAGCCAAGGCTTGCGCTTTGTTAGTTCGCATTCCTCGGTGAATAGAGAGAGTTTCAACCAGCTGTTTACCGACTCTATGAAGCGGATTAAGCGAAACCATAGGTTCTTGAAAGATCATACCAATGCGGCCACCACGAATCCCACGCAATTGTCTTTCAGAACAACTCAGAATATCGGTGCCAGAGAAATTGATCTTACCGTTCAAGTAATGCGACGAGCCTTTAGGCAGCAACTTCAACACGGAGTTAGCTGTAACCGATTTACCGGAACCACTCTCGCCCACCAGCGCGAGTGTCTCACCTTTGTATATTTCTAAAGAGACATCTTGCGTCACTTGTTCTATCGAATCTTTTCTCCCAAAACCGACTGATAATTTATCTATGGTCAGAACTGGAGATGCATTAGCAGCCTCCATTGTTGACCCTGAAGTAGGAACTGTATTTGAAGTCATAACTTATCCTTACTTCTGTTGATGTGGATCGAAGGCATCACGTACTGCTTCACCAACGAAGACAAGTAATGTAAGCATCAAAGAAAGCACGACAAAGGCAGAAATGCCAAGCCAAGGCGCTTGTAAGTTAGCTTTACCTTGCGCTAACAACTCACCCAACGAAGGCGAGCCCGCAGGCAAACCAAAACCCAAGAAATCTAATGAGGTTAACGTGGTAACCGAACCTGAAAGAATGAACGGCATCATGGTTAACGAAGCCACCATTGCGTTGGGCAACATATGACGAAGCATAATACGTTTATCATCAACGCCCATGGCTTGCGCAGCACGCACATAATCAAAGTTTCGACAGCGTAAAAACTCGGCTCGAACAATCCCAACCAAACTCATCCAACTGAAGAGCACCATAATACCCAACAGCCACCAGAAATTAGGCTCGATAAAGCTAGAAAGGATAATCAGTAAGAACAGAGTCGGCATACCAGACCAGACTTCAATAAAACGCTGCCCGAACAAGTCGACCCAACCACCGTAGTAACCTTGGGTCGCACCGACGACTACGCCGACCACGCTCGATACAATCGTCAGAATAAAACCAAACAGAACAGAGATACGGAACCCATAAATAATACGAGCTAATACATCCCGCCCTTTATCATCGGTTCCTAACCAGTTCACCGAATCAGGTTCCGATGGCACCGCACCTGAAATGTCGAAGTTTATCGTGTCGTAACTAAACGGAATGATTGGCCACACGATGTATCCATTGTCTTCAATGAGTTCGATAACATATGGGTCTTTATAATCGGCTTCGGTTTCGAATTCACCACCAAATTCAGTCTCAGAATATTCATTGATAACGGGTACAAACCACTGATTATCATAAGAAACCAAAAGTGGTTTATCGTTGGCAATGATCTCTGCGAACAGGCTCAATCCAAACAAAATGGTAAATATCCAAAGGGAGATAAAACCACGCTTGTTTGCTTTAAAACGTAACCAACGAGCTTCAGCTAAAGGGTTGTTAAACATTTATTATCAATACCTTGTTATTCATTCGCCATTAACGCGCTTCAAAATCAATTCGAGGATCAACCCAGGTATAAGTCAGGTCGGAGATAATGCTCAGCACCAAGCCAAGCAAGGTCATGATATAGAGAGAGCTGAACACCACCGGGTAATCTCGCTGAATGGTCGATTCAAAGCCAAGCAGGCCAATACCTTCGAGTGAAAACATCACTTCAATCAACATAGAACCCGTGAAGAAAATACTAATAAATGCACTAGGGAAACCCGCAATAATAATCAACATAGCGTTACGGAAAACGTGCTTGTAGAGAATACTGCTCTCGTCCAAACCTTTTGCTCGCGCCGTCACCACATATTGCTTGTTGATTTCATCAAGGAAGGAGTTTTTGGTCAGCATACTGAGTGTCGCGAAACCGCCGATGACCATAGCGAAAATAGGCAAAGCCAAATGCCAGAAGTAATCGCCAATTTGTTGATACCAATTCAGTTGGTCGAAGTTACTCGACACTAACCCTCTCAATGGGAACCAACTGAAGTAGTTACCACTGGCGAACAAAATAATCAGAATGATCGCAAATAGGAAGCCCGGAACCGCGTAGCCGACAATCACCACCGCACTCGACCAAATATCAAAGCGAGATCCGTGATGTATCGCCTTCATGATGCCTAAAGGTATCGAAATCACATAAATGATTAAGGTACTCCACAACCCTAAAGAAATGGAGACTGGCAGCCGATCGATGATGAGATCAATGACGTTACCGCCCTTAAACAAGCTTTCACCAAAGTTAAAGGTCGCGTAGTTTTTCAACATATCGAAGTAGCGAACGTGAATTGGCTTATCAAAACCAAACTGCTTTTTGATCTCTTCAACCACTTCAGGATCAAGCCCGCGAGAGCCTTTATAACCACTGGCAGATGCTTGGTCACTTTCGCTTAAATCAACTTCTTGCCCACCGCCAGAAAAGCGTTCCATGATTCCGGAGTTATGCCCTTCTAATTGTGCAACGGCTTGCTCTACGGGACCACCAGGCGCGATCTGAATAATGAAAAAGTTGATGGTGATGATCGCCCACAGCGTGGGGATCACCAATAATAAGCGTCGAAATATATACGCGGCCATTAACTAACTCCTAGCGACGTTTTTCAGGAAGCAAAGCCGCCTTCTCTTCTGAAATCCACCATGTATCGATACCTAAATCGTATTTAGGCAATACATCTGGACGCTCAAACTTGTCCCACATTGCTACGCGGTACTCACCAACGTGCCATTGCGGGATATTGTAGAAATTCCACTGCAATACACGGTCAAGTGAACGACCTAGCGTAAGAAGCTTTTCAGGATGTTGTTGGTTACGCGCAATTTCTTCTGTTAACGCGTCAACCACCGGATCCATTACACCAGCAGTATTGTAAGTAGAATCAATGTAGTTAGAGTTCCAAACAATCATTAAGTTCGGGCTAGGATAAGGGTTTGCGGAAAATGAAGACGACACCATATCGAAATCGCGATCACGCAAGCGCTTAATGTACTGAGTGGTATCGATAGTACGAATCTTCATTTCGATACCCATGCGTTTCAGGTTCTTTTGAACAGGTGTTGCGATACGTTCTGTGGTTGGGCTGTAAATCAGCAACTCAAACGACATCGGCTTGCCGGTCTTTTCGTTGGTCATCACTTTGTCTTTCAATACCCAACCCGCTTCTTTCAGCAGTTTGAAAGCGGTACGCATTTGGCTACGAATACGGCCGCTGCCATCGGTGACTGGCGGTTGGAATTCTTCTGTGAACACTCTCGCTGGAATTTGGTCTTTATATTGAGACAACAACTCGACTTCAGCTTCGCTTGGTAAACCTTTCGCTTCATAATCTGTATTTTGGAAGTAACTACGAGTACGTTTGTACTGGCCATAAAACATGTTCTTGTTCATCCACTCAAAGTCCATCGCGTACGTTAATGCTTCACGAACTTTAGGGTCAGAAAACACAGGAGACTGAATATTGAAGACAAAACCTTGAGTCGTTTCAGGCTTCTCGTGGTTAATCTCTTCTTTAATGATATAGCCTTTATCGAAGTTTGAGCCCGTGTAAGAGTTGGCCCAGAACTTAGCTGAATTTTCGGTTCGAAGATCGAACTCCCCTGCTTTGAAAGCTTCCAGCATTACGGTGTCATCACGGTAGTAATCGTATTGCACTTGCTTGAAATTATTGCGACCCACGTTAACTGGCAGATCTGCAGCCCAGTAATTTTCATCTAGGCCGTAGGTAACACTTTGACCCGATTTATAGCTGATGATTTTGTATGGACCACTGCCGACTGGCGGCTCACTCAGCGGCTCAGACAACTTTCTGTCTTTCCAAAAATGTTGGGGTAATACGCGAGTGCTTTGTGCAAAGCTAAACAGCTTCTCACGATTTGGCTTGCTCATCTCAATACGAACAACCAAATCAGAGACTGCCGTTACTGATTCGATCTCTTTGTAATACACGCGATATTGAGGCACGCCCTCTTTTGAAAACTTATCAAAAGTGAATGCAACATCGTGCGCGGTGATAGGCTCGCCATCTTGGAATTTAGCATTTGGGTTGATATCGATTTCCATCCAAGTGAAATCACTGGCGTAGCGAACTTTTGAAGCAATTAACGGATAATACGCATCAATCTCGTCGCTCGGAGAAAACATCAATGTATCGTAAATTTCCCCTGTGTAACTCGCAGCAACGCCGCGGGAACCGAATCGATTGAAGCTATCGTAAGTACCTATGCTGCCATAGGTCACTTTACCCTGCTTTGGCGCATCAGGATTAACGTAATCGAAATGAGTAAAATCGGTAGGATATTTTGCTTCACCAAAACCAACCAGTTGCGTGGTTTCAATAACGGTGATGTCGGGAGTTGAATCGGTATCAGAAGCGAAAGTGATAGAGGGTTGTAAAGCAATAAGCGGCAGCATGACTGCACATTTGGCTAAGTTAAACCTGAAAAACTGAGTGCGCTGCGAGGCTTTGTGTCGAAAAACTGTTCCCATTTGACTCTCCCTTCAAATGTCATGAATTCTATATTCACATTGATTAATCGGCTTTAATGTAGGCCGTTAAAACAAGTATAGGTTCAAATCTAACATCATGTAATAACTAATAAAACCATCAGCACTCTATCTCTTACCGTTTATTTACAAATTACTCGGTTCACGCGGAGCTAGTGGGTGCACGGTCTAAGAAAAGAACGCTATAATTTGTCTACCTGTTACGGCATAAAGTTCCATTGTTATAGGACATTCAATTGAACAAACCATACCTACAGATGATACGTAGCCCACGAATTGTCCAACAATCAGTGCGTTAGTGGAGTATCATTATTACCTGGTCTAAATGGGATGACACTTTGAACAAACCAAACCAAATAACATTCGCAACGTTCAATCTTTTGAACTACCTCGAACCACCGAATGCTTACTATGATTTTGAGAACATTTACAGCTTCGAGGAATGGAAGAAGAAGCAACACTGGATGGCTCAAGCGATTAAATCATTAGATTGTGATGTGATTGGCTTCCAAGAAATATTTAGCCCGCAGTCTTTAGAGCAGTTAATGAATGAACTTGGTTATCCTTACTTTGCTGTGGTCGATAGCGCGCATGTTGAAGATGATTACCTGTATACCTCGCCTGTCGTGGGTATCGCCTCTCGCTACCCGATTGAAAAAGTGCAGCCGGTTAAACCCGATTTAGAGTTGCTTTCAGCCTTCAATCTTAGTGACAGTTTTTCATTCAACCGAACGCCAGTACACGCCACAATTACCTTACCCCATTTGGGCTCAACCGACTGTTATGTGGTGCACTTTAAATCTCAGCGACCAACCGAGCCCAAAAGTCACATTCTAGATAATGCTGATAGATCTAAAGTCTCTCAAATTTCAGACAACCAAAAGCCCAAAAGCGACACGTTAGTTAAGCTTCATCAAGAACAACTCGGATCTTGGTTATCGAGCGTTCAGCGTGGTTTAGAAGCTCAGATGCTTCATCAATACATTACCAATCAGCGCTACCAAACCGATCAACCCGTTGTGTTGATGGGTGATTTTAATAAGCCTTTGTTTAATGATGAGTTTAAAGGGCTGTTGAGTTACTCAATCAACCGAGATGAAAACAGCAAGCATTGGCTGTCCCATTTTCGATTAAAAGACAGTTGGGATCTTTACCATCAACTGCATGAAGAAGACTTGCTTGAACTGCGTAAACCAACCCATTACTACGGCGCCTCTGGGTCTGTACTGGACTATATTTTAATGTCGAATGAGTTCGATTGTCAGAACTCTTCAAGTTTAATGGAGATCTCTAGCTACACAGTGTTAGACCATCACCTGATTAATCCAAGCTTCGAGCATGACCAATTCAGTACGGACCATGCCATCGTTGCTGTAACCGCTCATATCCGCGAAGCTTAACTGTCCGATTAAGATTTGCTTTAAAATTAAGATTTGCTTTAAAACAGACGTCTCACCCGCTCTCGCCATAACAACGCAATCAGTTAGAACAAAATAAGCTGATGAATAATAGGTAAATAAAAAAACGACCAACTGACAAACCTATCCTCTCATTCCTATTCAAACCATCCGGCTTTTATACTTTTATCGCACGGGCTTACGAAGGCTTACTTTCAAGAGTCGAGTTATTTTGCATAATCTGTTCGCTCTAGTTGGCACCCCATTACCTCCCAAATGAAGAATGAGACAGATAGAAACGCAATGAATAATGAAATCTACCTTGGTGATCTAACTCTGGATACGGAAACTCGAAATATTACGAACAAACAAGGAAACAAAATCCATTTACGTCCGCACCTATTTGCAGTGCTTTGTCTGTTGCTAGAAAACCCCGGTCAACCGGTCCCTAGAAAAGATATTGTAAGCGTATGCTGGGACAACCAACCTATGCCTACACAAGCACTAACCAATATCGTCTATTACCTAAGAAATGTCTTTATCCGCTTGAGAGTTTCTAACATCAAAATTGTTACTATCCCTCGATATGGCTATACGCTGTTCATCATACCCAATACTGATGAGCGTGATCGCTTAGCTTCAGAAAAACACCCGAAAGCCTCAACACAACAACTTAGCTCAGCACATTCAGGCGAGTAAACCTTCGCTCACCTTGTCTTAATTTTTTGTGCCGACGAAAGTGATTACGATCACCAAAAAACGCCCCATCGAAACGTTTCGATGATCATCATCACACTCTAAGAAAGCGATGGGTGCAAATGATAAATCAAACACTATTATCACTATCGAAACGTTTCGATGGCTTTTCTTGAGTTGTTCTCAACCCATTAAACGTTATTTTTCGATAGGTCGTGATATGAAAAAAAGTACTCTAATTAATTCTGAACTCTCTTACCTAGTGGCCACTCTTGGCCATACAGATGAAATCACGATTTGTGACGCGGGCTTACCGATTCCAGACCAGGTAACTCGCATTGATCTTGCTCTGACTCACGGTGTACCAAGCTTTCAACAAACGGTAAAAACCATGCTGGATGAATCTCAAATTGAAGGCGTTGTGATTGCAGAAGAATTTGCGAAAGTAAGCCCAGAGCATCACGCCGCACTGATTGATTTAATCAAGACAGAAGAAGCGCGTTGCGGCAAACCGCTTTCGATTACTTACATCCCTCATGAAGAATTTAAACAGCGAACGCATGAAAGCCGCGCGGTTATCCGTACAGGTGAATGCACCCCATACGCAAATGTCATTTTCCAAGCTGGCGTAACGTTTTAGCTCAAGCAAAACGCAACGACAGTCCAGTGTCATCACTGAACCAAAAACAATACATATACAGAACAATCAAACACAACTGGCCCCGAGTAAAGGAACCGACATGACTCAAGCCATTTTAGAACTTAGCTCAATTGAGAAGGCCTTCCCTGGTGTGAAAGCACTGGATAAGGCAAGCCTCAACGTTTATCCAGGACGCGTCATGGCGTTAATGGGTGAAAACGGTGCAGGTAAATCAACGCTTATGAAAGTGCTTACGGGTATCTATCACTTGGACAGCGGAACTATCGCCTACCAAGGTAAGCCGGCGGCATTTAAAGGACCGCGTGATTCACAACAAGCCGGTATTAGTATCATTCACCAAGAGTTGAACCTAATACCAGAGCTTACCATCGCCGAGAACATCTTCTTAGGTCGTGAAATCACAGGGACTATGGGGCGCATCTTGTGGAACGAGATGTACCAAGAAGCCGACAAGCTACTTAAACGCCTTAACGTGAAACACAGCTCAAAAACACCTTTAGGCCAGTTGAGCCTTGGTGAGCAACAAATGGTAGAGATCGCAAAAGCCCTATCGTTTGAGTCTAAGGTCATCATCATGGATGAACCAACTGATGCATTAACCGATACCGAAACTGAGTCTCTGTTTAAGGTGATTAACGAACTTCGTGCTGAAGGCTGCGGCATTGTTTACATCTCTCACCGCTTGAAAGAGATCTTCGAAATTTGTGATGACATCACCGTACTTCGTGACGGTAAGTTCATTGGCCAATGTGAAGTAAAAGACACCGACGAAGATGGCCTGATCGAAATGATGGTGGGCCGTAAGTTGGACGAGCAATATCCACGTATAGGGCAGAGCCACGGTGAAACCTGCCTTGAAGTGATTGGCCTGACGGGTTCTGGTGTTCATGACGTGAGCTTTACTCTAAAGCGTGGCGAGATTTTGGGTGTGTCTGGCTTGATGGGTGCTGGTCGTACTGAACTGATGAAAGTGATTTACGGTGCCCTTCCGAGTGAGCGCGGTGTCATCAACCTAGAAAACAAAACCATTAACCCTGTAAGTCCGAAAGATGGCTTAGCAAATGGCATCGCTTACATCTCTGAAGACCGTAAAGGCGATGGCTTAGTTCTAGGGCTTTCTGTTAAAGAAAACATGTCTTTATGTTCATTGGATCAATTGACTAAAAGCGGTCAAATCCAACATAAAGATGAAGTGATGGCGGTTGATGACTTCATCAAACTATTCAACATCAAAACCCCGACTCGCGAACAAATTATTGGCAACCTTTCTGGTGGTAACCAACAGAAAGTAGCTATCGCGAAAGGCTTGATGACCAAACCAAAAGTACTGATTCTCGATGAGCCAACGCGTGGTGTCGATGTCGGTGCTAAAAAAGAAATTTACCAACTCATTAATAAATTCAAAGCTGACGGTATGAGCATTATTTTGGTCTCATCTGAAATGCCAGAAGTGTTAGGAATGAGTGACCGCATCATGGTGATGCATGAAGGCCGTGTAAGCGGTGAATTTGATGCTAAAGAAGCAAACCAAGAATTATTACTGGCGTGTGCGGTCGGTAAAAAGATCAACGAGGACGCAGCATGAGTACTAAAACCATGAGCAAAACAACTGAAACTGAAGCGCCAAAGAAAAAACCGTTAATCAGCAAAGAGTGGCTGATTGACCAAAAGTCATTGATTGCTTTGATCTTCCTGATTGTTGTCGTTTCTTTCTTAAACCCAAACTTTTTTACTGTCGACAACATCCTAAACATTCTGCGCCAAACCTCAGTTAACGCAATTATCGCTGTAGGCATGACGCTGGTTATCTTAACCGCAGGTATCGACTTGAGTGTCGGCTCTGTACTGGCACTTTGTGGTGCATTCGCAGCCAGCATGATTGGCATGGAAATCCCAGTGATGATCGCAGTGCCAACCGCTCTAGTAGCAGGTGCAGCATTAGGTGCTATCAGTGGTGTGATTATTGCCAAGGGTAAGGTTCAAGCCTTCATAGCAACTCTTGTGACTATGACACTACTTCGCGGCGTAACCATGGTTTACACCGACGGTCGTCCTATCTCTACTGGTTTCACTGACACAGCAGACGCCTTCGCTTGGTTCGGTACAGGCTACGCAATGGGCATCCCAGTTCCAGTATGGATCATGGTCGTAGTGTTCGCAGCGGTATGGTACCTACTTAACCACACACGCTTTGGTCGCTATGTTTACGCACTAGGTGGCAACGAATCAGCAACTCGCCTATCAGGCATCGACGTAGACAAAGTGAAAATCGGCGTTTACGCAATCTGTGGTCTGTTAGCAGCGGTAGCTGGCATCATCGTGGCATCTCGATTGTCATCAGCTCAACCAACAGCAGGTATGGGTTATGAATTAGACGCCATCGCAGCCGTAGTTCTTGGCGGCACAAGCTTAGCCGGCGGTCGTGGTCGTATCATGGGCACATTGATTGGTGCACTGATTATCGGCTTCCTAAACAACGCCTTAAATCTATTAGACGTATCTTCTTACTACCAGATGATTGCAAAAGCAGTGGTTATTCTTCTGGCGGTATTAGTCGACAACAAAAACAAGTAAAACTCTGTTTTATATTAAAAATATCTATCAGTAACAAACCTATAAACATTAAATCTATAAATAATGTAATAACGAGCTAGGGTTATCCAACCTAGCTCACCCTACATAAAGGACTTACACCATGAAAAAATTAGCGACTCTTATTTCTGCTGCTCTTCTTTCTACAACGGTATCTGTATCTGCACAGGCGCAAGATACAATGGCAATCGTTCTGTCTACATTGAACAACCCATTCTTCGTAACCATGAAAGATGGCGCAGAAGCGAAAGCGGAAGAGCTAGGCTACAAGCTTATCGTTCTTGATTCTCAAAACGACCCAAGCAAAGAGCTTTCGAACATTGAAGATCTAACCATTCGTGGTGTTAAAGCAATCCTGATTAACCCAACGGATTCAGACGCTGTGTCTAACGCTATTCGTATTGCTAACCGCTCAGACATCCCCGTATTAACGCTAGACCGTGGTGCAAGCCGTGGCGACGTAGTGAGCCACATTGCTTCTGATAACGTAATCGGCGGTGAAATGGCGGGTCACTACATCATGGAAAAAGTGGGCGAAAAAGCAAAAGTAATACAACTTGAAGGTATTGCTGGTACATCAGCAGCTCGTGAACGTGGCGAAGGCTTCATGAACGCAGTAAACGGCAGCGACCTTGAGCTTCTTGCAAGTCAACCTGCTGATTTTGACCGTACTAAAGGTCTGAACGTAATGGAAAACTTACTTGCTGCAAACCCAGACGTACAAGCAGTATTCGCTCAGAACGATGAAATGGCGCTAGGCGCACTGCGCGCAGTTCAAGCTTCAGGCAAAGACGTAATGATCGTTGGCTTTGATGGCACTGACGACGGTATTGCTGCTGTTAATCGTGGCCTACTTGGTGCAACGGTAGCACAACAGCCTGACCTAATCGGTTCTCTGGGTATCGAAATGGCAGACAAAGTACTGAAAGGCGAAACAGTAGACGAGTACGTACCAGTACCTCTAAAAATTGTTGCTAAGTAATTAAATCCAACATCGATTAAATAAAGCAAAAAATAGAGCGACACATAGGCAGGGATTCCCCTATCCCTGCCTTATTTACCCAACCCAGACAGTGCATCGCTGTTTCTCAATAAGTCGTCTAAAAAGGCGTGTAATTAACGTAATGAGAAAGACCCATGCATTTTCAAATACGATATATCATAAGGCTCGTATCATGACTCAACTGATTGTTTTAGGTAGCGTTAACGCTGACCACGTATTGCAAGTTCCTTCGTTCCCTCGTCCGGGTGAAACCTTGATTGGCGGTAATTATCAGGTCATTCCTGGCGGCAAAGGTGCAAACCAAGCGGTGGCTGCTGCGCGATTAAACGCAGATATCGGCTTTATCGCCTGTGTTGGTGACGACCCATTTGGTATCAACATTCGTCAAGATTTTGCTAAGGACGGCATCAACATCGACGGCGTTATCGTTGCAAACAACACCCCGACTGGCATCGCGATGATCCAAGTATCCGCAACAGGCGAAAACAGCATCTGTCTTTCTGCGGAAGCAAACAACAAGCTGACTTGCGACCAAATCAAGCCGCACCTAGAGAAGATTCGCAATGCTAAGTACCTGCTGACTCAACTTGAAACGCCAATTGAAGGCATTGAGTTCGCTGCAAAAGTGGCCAAAGAGAGCGGCACGCAAGTGATTCTTAACCCGGCTCCTGCTCGTCCATTATCGGATTCACTGCTTGCTTGTGTCGATGTGATAACACCCAACGAGACCGAAGCGGAAGTCCTAACAGGTGTGACTGTAACTGACAACCAGTCCGCTCACCAGGCGGCTTTAGTTCTGCATGCGAAAGGCATTGAGACTGTGATGATCACACTTGGCGCGAAAGGCGTTTGGGTTAGTCATCACGGTCAAGGTAATGAAGCTAACGAAGGCGAATTAATTGCCGGTTTTCGTGTTGATGCAACGGATACTACCGCTGCTGGCGACACATTTAATGGTGCATTAGTGACAGGCTTACTTGAAGACATGCCATTACAACGCGCGATTAAGTTTGCTCACGCCGCGGCTGCCATTTCAGTAACTCGCTTTGGCGCCCAAACATCTATTCCAAGCCGTGCTGAAACGGATGCTTTCCTAGCCGAGCAGGTTTCGGCTTAGTGTATTGTTTGGTCTGTAATTAGACCGCACAAATACCCAAGCATAAGCCCCTGTTTTCAGGCAGAATATTGCGCAACGTGGACAAGTTATTCCCACAAGGATTTTTTTATGGCAACAATGAAAGACATCGCACGGCTCGCAAAGGTTTCTACATCGACCGTGAGTCATGTGATCAACAAGTCACGTTTTGTCAGTGAAGAAATCGCTGAGCGTGTTAACAGTGCGGCTAAAGAACTCAACTACGCGCCTTCTGCACTGGCTCGTAGTTTGAAAATGAAGCAAACCAAAACCCTAGGTATGTTGGTTACCACGTCTACTAACCCATTCTTCGGTGAAGTAGTGAAAGGTGTGGAACGTCGTTGCTATGAAAAAGGCTACAACCTAATCTTGTGTAACACGGAAGGCGACAGTGAGCGTATGAAGTCATCCATTGACACTTTGCTACAAAAGCGAGTCGATGGCTTAATGCTGATGTGTTCAACTCTTGAGGGTCAACACATCGATGTCTTCGAGCGTTACCCTGAGTTGCCTGTCGTAGTCATGGACTGGGGCCCTATGTTATTTGCGAGTGACAAAATTCAAGATAACTCCCATCAAGGTGGTTACATGGCAACTAAGCACTTGATTGATAATGGGCACTCTCAAATCGGTTGTATCACAGGTCCACTGCATCGCAATCAAGCTTCTTCTCGTTATCAAGGCTTCCAACAAGCAATGGAAGAAGCCAATTTAACGATCAATCCTCAATGGATTGTTGAATCAAACTTTGAATGTGATGGTGGCTTTGATTCTTATCAAACACTAAAAACTCGTGGCGGAATGCCGTCAGCCTTGTTCGTCAGTAACGATATGATGGCGATGGGTGTAATTCACGCTGCGGCGCAAGATGGCACATCGATTCCAAACGATCTTTCCATTATTGGCTACGATGATATTCATCTTTCTAAATACATGACGCCAGCGTTAAGTACGGTCCACCAGCCAAAACACCGTTTAGGTAAAGCTGCTGTAGACACGTTACTTAACCGACTAAAAACACCTGACGCGTCTCCTCAAGTTGTTGAGTTAGAACCAACGTTAGTTGAACGAAGCAGCGTAAAAGTGATTTAGTGCGCCTTCAGACTAAAGCAAAGCCGTAAAGCACAGAAACAGTGTAAATTAACTCGCTAAAGCAACAATCCAAACAACAGACCCCAATAACAAAGGGCAAGGTTAGTCACCTTACCCTTTTCGTTCCAGTCTATTACCTTTTGGTATTAATCGATTAGATTGGTTGTCTTACTGCTCATCAAATAGACGATTTAAATTCGTAATAACATCCACATTAATTTTCTTATCATTGTTACCAAGTCCGCTTACTTCGCATTACTTCTAAAGCCTCATATCAAAATCTAATGATAGAAAAATGCACAATGTACTACCTCAGAAACCCCAAAAACCATTGAACAAAAAGTCATCACATCTAACCCTAAAGGCGCATCTAACACTCTGATTTTTATACTAAGATTAGAAAAACCTCTATTTCAATAAATAACTCATGCGTTTATTCACAATATTTATGAATAAGCTTGCGTTATTATCGTTAAATTTATAAATTAAATTGAATACTCACGATAATCGGCAATACTTTTCCAATTATGGACATTAAGTATCAACACTTCGCTAAAACATCATTCTACTTTGCCATTTCGTTCTTTTTTTCTATGGCTTTGCTTATTCCTTTTACGCCGCTTCATTATCAAACGTTAACCGAAGACTCATCGAAATTAGTTGAAACAAGGCTTGCGGGAATACAATCAAGGTTTGACCTTTTTCTCTCAGAAATTTCGCCAGACCAACCTTGTGACTCGATTGTTATGCAGCTTCGTCAAAACGTTTTTGATGCAGATTGGGTAAAAGAAGCGGCGGCTTTTAACAAGGACGACCAGTTTTACTGTTCAACCACCGATGGTGAGGTTTCGTTTCGCTTGTACAAAACGATTAGGCAGCGACTCAATGACAGTCCGAATTTAACCACGCTATCGTATTCAAATTCAGCCATTACTCAGGTTCAATCCATCATGCTCATTTTCTCAAATAAGGAAGATGTAGGGGTAAGCCTGATGATACCGCCCCACTTCATCTATGATCTCGTAGAAAAAAACCTGAGCAATTATGGAATTCAAGCCAAAGTTGAAGTGATAAAAAGGGATATTTACCCATCAGACACTGGGGCACACATTGCCAAAGTGCAAATACACTCAAATACTTACCCACTCACTATCACGTCATACATTGGGTATCAGTATTACTTAAACTTCTTATTGAGCTACTCATGGTTTGGGTTTCTGATGGCTGGAATCATTACTATCAGCCTTATCTCGATCAAGTATAAAAAACAGAGCCAACATAGCTTAGAGTACTCACTTTCTAGTGCGTTAAAAAACAAACACCTCCATGTACACCTGCAACCAGTCGTTAACCAACATACCACTGAAATAGTGGGCTGTGAGTCACTCCTTAGGTGGAGCGACCCTGTTGAGGGTAACGTGTCCCCTGCCATATTCATTCCACTTGCAGAAAGCTTAGGATTGATTGAGGACCTGACTTACTTTGTGTTGCGCGAAGTACTCAACACGATAAAACATAATCAAGAGTTATTTGATTCAAAATATATTAGCGTCAATATAAGCCGAAATGTCGTTTCCAATAGTAACTTCGCGAATAAAGTGATGAACATCTACAAGAAACACCCAGACATTCTAAAACGTGTGGTTTTTGAGGTTACTGAAGACGGCGAATGTTCTGACGCCGATATGGTCAAGATAAGAAGTAACCTAACCAAACTGTCTGAGTTAGGTGTGAGAGTTGCAATTGATGATTTTGGGACAGGCTATGCGGGCTTAGATTTTGTGAGACAGTTTCCGTTTAGCATTCTTAAAATTGACCGTGTGTTCGTAAAAAACATATCTGACGAGTCCAGCTTTGGCTTGCCTTTACTTGAGTCTATGTTGCAGCTTGCTCACACGTTAGGGATGCAAGTCATCGTTGAAGGAGTCGAATACGAATCACAAACAAAAATCCTCTCTAAACTGGGCGTCGACTACATTCAAGGCTTCTATTTTTATAAGCCAATGCCGATAAACCTAGCGCTAAGCTTACTCAAGCAGCAGCATTTCGAGCTTAGTCGTGGCTATCAAGCGCCGGCTCCTTCTTCATCAGAGTTAGGCCATTCTTAAATCAGACTGATACGTTTTGTGCCACTCTGTTCTTACCTTCATTCGTATACCAAGGTAGTCAGAGCTCTATTTTTAGAGCTCTGACTACCTTTTTAGGTCCAAAAATCGCTCAACCACACACTATGCATTTGTACACCTAACAATCTAATCTACAATAACTATAGGTTTTTATAGTGTGGAATACGTGACTTTATGTTTGCGAGTTGGTTTGATGATATTTCTCTGCAGAGAAAGCTCTTAGTTAGCTTTTCAATTCCAATCGCATTGATGGTTCTTGTTTCATTCTCTGTCCATAAAAACACCCAATCTATGGTCGAAGATAACCATTGGGTGGTCCACACTCACAAAGCAATTGCTCGAGCTCAAGAACTGTTAAACCTAGCCATTGATATGGAAACGGGTCAAAGGGGCTACCTCATTACGGGTGACCCTGTATTTCTTGAGCCTTATCACCTTGCACTTGATGTTTGGAACCAAAAAGTTCATACCCTTTGTGAACAAGTAAGCGATAGCCCTAAACAAGTCGAGCGTCTCCGAAAGATAGATGCGCTTCATAAGCAATGGCTTAAGGAAGCAGGTGAAAAAGAAATCGCCCAACGTAGTTTAGTAGGCAATGGCACAACTACGATGCAAAATGTGATTGCTTTAACTCAGAAACAAACGGGCAAACAACTTATTGATAAAATTCGTAACGAGATAGCCGAGTTTATTTCAATCGAACAAAAGCTTATTCAAATTCGAGTGAAAGAATCCGATCACTCCGCCAATCAAACCAGTTATGTGCTATTTCTAGGAACGCTATTTTCAACGTTCATTTCTCTGCTCGTAGCAGCATGGTCATCCAATCGCATCAAGAAACGTATTCACCTACTCCTTAACGCGGCGAATCAAGTGGCGGCTGGTCATTTAAAGCAAGTCGCTTCCATGCTTGACCGAAGCCCCTCGATGAGTGGTAACGATGAAGTTGCTCAACTCACCCACAGTTTTCAGAAAATGGCGACGACTCTGGTTAAAAGCAACAATCAAATGCATGCCTCAAACCGTGATCTTATCGCTGAACGTAAAAAAGCCGAAGCCGCCGCTAAAGCGAAAAGTGAATTCCTTTCAACGATGAGCCATGAAATACGCACCCCTATGAATGGTGTGCTTGGCATATCGCAGATCATAGCTTCCCAGACTAAAGAACCGGCTACCAAAGAGAACATCGAAGTCATTCTCGATTCAGGCCAACACCTGATGACAATACTCAACGACATCCTAGATTTCTCTAAAGTGGAGGAAAACAAACTCGAATTGGATATTGCTCCGTTTAACTTTGAACAAGTTATTCGACCGGTCTGCAGTGCAATTAAACCGATGGCAGACGAAAAGAGTATCCGTTTAATCGTCGATAACGAGGTGCCTAACAACATAGACCTTATTGGGGATTGCGCGAGGTTGCGCCAAATCTTGTTTAATTTAGGGGGCAACGCGGTCAAGTTTACCAATGAAGGCCACGTATTGTTCCAGTTAGCCCTTAATCATCAGGACAACAAGCTCCTTCTGACCATAACGGATACTGGCGTCGGGATCCCGAAAGATAAGCACCAGCATATATTCAACTCGTTCGAACAAGCGGATGCATCCACAACAAGAAAATTTGGAGGCACAGGGCTTGGGTTAGCTATCGTTAAAAAGCTCGTGGAGTTAATGGGAGGTGAGATAACTCTAAACAGTGCCGTAGGGCTTGGAACCAAGTTCCACGTATCATTACCTATCACCTGGCAAGTACACAAAGCAACAGAAACCAACTCAGATCTGATCAGCACGGACGAACCATTCAATAATCCACTGAACGTGCTGCTAGTAGAAGACAACCGCATTAACGCCATTGTTGCTAAAGGCTTTTGTGAAAACTTCGGATATCATGTTGAACTGGCAGAAAACGGAAGAATCGCGACGGAATACCTGAAAACAGCAAAATATGACCTCATCTTAATGGACAATCACATGCCTGAAATGAATGGAGTTGAAGCAACACAATTTATTAGACAACAGCTTGGCTTAAACACTCTGATATTTGCTTACACCGCCGATGTGTTTCGCGAGGCTCACGACAGCTTTATTGAAGCGGGTGCAGACCACGTTTTAACAAAGCCGTTGCAACAAGAGAGTTTCTTCGATGCCCTACAGCAGTTTTCTTCACGGCTGCCTAAACACGCTAATAGCGAATCCACGACTGATATAACAAGCAATGTTATCGAACTTCACAGAGAGCCCATTGATAAACTAAGCCTAACAGAAGAAGAGATTAGCCAATCAGAGGTTATTCAATCGTTTAAAGAAAACCACCACGACCTGATCGTGCTTTTGAAATCAACATCGAGAGAACTTGAAGAGTCCATCGATCAACTCATCGAGGCTTACATTCAGCAGGACCTTAAATCTATAAAGAATACTTTACACTCAGTAAAAGGGATGGCTTTGAACCTCGGGCTAAACATGTTGGCACACCAATTGACCGCTCTAGAAAAGCAAATAAAGCATCAGCAGTTGCCAGAAATAGATCAACTTCAAAAGCTCATCAACCGCATCTTAGTCAATGAACATCAGGCTCAACGAATGATAATGGCTTATGCTGCGCCAGTAACTTATATACACGGCCAAGTACATTAAGATCGAGAATCTAAGCCTGACTTCTCGTCGCATATAAGCTCTACCTAAGTCTGCATTAACGTTACCCACCATCAAACCCACTAAGCAGACACTCCTTGTTACATAAGGCACTAAAAAATAACGAAAGAAAACGCGAATACGATGGGTCTTCTTTGAAGAACATTTAATTTCATCGCATCGTTGAGTGCATCACAAGGGATATCATGGAAAAGAAACTTCAAACCAAACTGGCGACTAGCCTACTGCTGCTGAGAATCGGCATTTTTATCGTCTTCTTGTTCTGGGGCTTGGATAAGATCCTTGTACCTGAGCATGCAACAAAAGTACTGTCTGGCTTTTACGGCATCGACATCTCGGACAACGCAATAATGGCTATGGGTGTCGCGCAGCTAGGATTCTTAGGCGCGTTTGTTGTCGGCATGTGGAAAAAGTACACCTACGGCGCGATTTTAGTCCTGCACGCAGGTTCAACTTTCGCCTCTTTTGGAAAATACATGGACCCGTTCAATAACCTACTGTTCTTTGCCTCTTGGCCAATGTTCGCAGCCTGTATCGCACTCTTCTTACTTCGCGATTACGACACTTACAGCGTTACCAACTAACACAAAGGGCGCCGGCTATCGGCGCCCTCGTTGATTGTCTTGATTCTTAAACGTTTGTAATAACTCTTTATCTGCGGGTGAAAGCTTTAAGAACGTTACCTGCTACAGAGTTACTTTCTAAGTAATACTCTAACGAAACGTATGGGGAGCTTTCATAAACTGAACATGAAGCACCAACTCGTAAATCTCCAACGGTTTTCGAGTAGCTTGATTTACCAACTTCAAATTGGAATTCTGGATAATACTCCTGAAACTTGTCAACCAAATAGCCTAAAGCTGAAATACATTCGCTCTTACTGATAAAACCCCGCTCGATTTTAACTCGCCCCACCAATCCAGAGCCATTGTCAATTGTAACTTCGTAGTCAGATATAAAACTAAGCTTTGAGTCAGTATCTAGATCTAGAGGCACTCGAAAATTAGTAATTGGACTATCAGTGGCAATATTGAAGTTTTTCAAAGGTTCGACTGGGAAAGGTTTAGCTACTTCAACTGCAAATAAAGAGAGTCCTTCACCTGGAAACGTTGTGTGTTGTTCCATTGAGCTAAAGTCACTCCCCATCATATAACCAAGGGCGGTCATGCAGGCCATGACTAAACCTATTTGCATTTTGTACATCTAAATCCTTAGACTATCGATAAGCTATAACGAATGACAGGGATCCCCTTTCCAAGGATCTGCCACACTTGTGTAATAGCTAATTGCACCGAAGCTATCATTTGAACAAAATTTAAAGTCTTGTTAGATGACGATCACTCCGAAATTTTGAGCTCTTGCGGATTAAACTTGTAGTTGTAACTATTCCATTTTGAAGCAATACCAATATCATAACCGTAGGTAAGAGTTACTTTAATCAAGTTTTTATTTAGCGACTCTGGGTAAGTATAAATTATAGTTTGGACTAGTTGCTTTGCGATCTCTGAATCTCGAACACTATCTTTATAAAGAAAAGCTTGAGCTTTCACATATGTCGTTGTTTTACTCCCAGAGTTTGATGAAGTGAAAGTTGTTGCACCTTCTGTGACCCCTGCATATTTTACTGACTCATTATTATTGATTGCTTTCTGTGTTACTAACAGTCCCTTGAACGATTCTGATTGCGTTAAGTCAGAAGTAAGAACGGGGACAAGGACCGCTGTAACAAATAAGCCGGTAACCACTACTAAGTGAGGTCTCCAGACTGATGGCAACTTTTCAGAACTAGCCTCTGCATTTACGACATAAGTGCCTACGGCAAGATCATGTAATGACTGTCGAGTTACGCGATTAAAAATATATAAGTAAGTAATTGAGCATAAACCACCAAATACGATAAACGATAACAGGTACATTAAATATGGGATTACTGCTTCGTTAGTAATTTGTGCTCCATTCAGAGAAAATGGAACGGCAAGGAAGCTATACCTCAAAAAGGACTTTGGTAGGCTGATAGTTGAATTGCATGAGTCAACAACTCTTATATTTAGAAGCTTTTTCCCTATTGTCTGGCCATTTAATAAAGAGCTATTCATTACACCAAAATATGTAATTGACACAACAAAGCCAATCAACCTTCCCCACTCACCAAGCTGGACGAAAACATCTTCTAGAAATAAGCCGACAACATACCCCAATACACCTAAAAATATTGTGTCAATAAACAAGGCTCCGATTCTCGTCCAAAAACCACAAATCCATTTTTGTTGTACTTCTTCCAAAATATAATCCTTACTATGATGCTTGAAAGTAATTTAGCAAATGACATGGACTCCACCTTTCGAGGATCTACCATACGTATGTAGTACCTAATTTCACCGCAGGTACCATATCTGATCATTCTTATTTCTACACAATCGAGCTAGTTAAATCCTATCTCAATCTTCATGTTGAAGGCCAAAATGTTAAGGTCATTCTTCATAAATCAGCAATAGAGCTAAGCTACTGACTACAATAGCAAATATACCACTCATGCGTATAGCCGTTGAAGCGTGTGATGGTGCACATTATTGGGTAAGGAATACTTGGCATAGTGTCTGATATCCAATGTAACCCAGTTTTTAAGGCTACTTATGAACCATTACTTACGACAGGAAAATCTACAAAGTAGCGATAATTGCCTGCATGAACAAGATAGCTGTAATACTTAATTCAATGCTAAGAGACGGTGTAATGTGGGATAAGAATAGCGTCAAAAATTGGCTATTGACGCTATAGTAGCTAGCTAGGCTAAATTTCTGCTAGCGACTTTTTACAAGTAATTGAGAATTCGTGGTTTTCTTTTGCGATAATTTTAGCTTGGATAAATAATTCACTCTGAATGTCTTTAGCTTGTTCTTTAGATAAATCCGGCCAAATTAAAGTAGGTAAGTCAGAAACCACATTCAAAGCACCTAGTTTAATAAACAATGAGTTACACTCATCCTTGGTTACTTTTTTTACAGGCTGAAAACCCGAGATCTCAAGAGCGAGAGTTGATTCATCTTCAAGGAGATTGAATGTAAACTTTTGCTTACCTTCAAGTTTAGTAAACAGATTTATCGCTGCGGTGAATGTAGCCAGTTGATTTCTTCCCGCCTCATAAGATGTTAGGGGGGTGGACTTCAAGTCCTCTAATACGCTAATTTCCGCTGCAGCCACAGGCGCGGCTACTAGCATAGCAGACAGCACTAATTTCTTCATTTCTCACTTCCTTGTTACATGGACACTAAACATTATTTATAACAATAACTTACAAAATACGAACAGCCAAAACTAAATATTCAACTTATTGCATTTCTGCACTTTAGCTCACACAACACTTACATTCACAGGAAGAATGCGTAATTTCCACTATTTGCCTTAACGAATAAGGCAACTGCAGCCGAAAAGTAGCCAAGGCCACGACGTATGCGAATCGTCGATAAATAGGCCGAACGTATAGCGTCAGTCCAAACCCCATTAACACAAGGTGAGCGGATGTTTGACTGCCAGGGGAGTCCATGTGGCCCTGTTAAGGGGTGATCAACGTAATACCGATGTCGCCGCCGCATACCACCTTAATCACTAAACCCAACGCACAGTAGACATACCGAGCGTTGCGAATCGATCTTCAACGCTTTGTTATAAAGCTTTCCCAACAAAATGCGAATTCAAACACATTTTTATAAAAATGACTTACCAAACACATATTAAATCAGTAACATAGCATCCAATTTCACTTAAAGGACTAAAAAAATGGAAAATGTACAACCAGTCAATTCTGAACTAACTCAAGTAGACAAAAACGCAAAAACTCATGCTATTGTCGCATACGCGCTAATGCTCTTAGGCTTTTTTACCGGTATTAGTTTTCTAATTGGCGGTATCTGGGGAATAGTCAAAAAGTCCGATGCTCAAGGGACAATTTTTGCAGACCACTACGACAATATTACTAAAACCTTTTGGGTTTCTATCATTTTAACAATCTTAGGTGCTGTTACAGCTGTATTTGTAGTCGGTTATATTTTCCTATTGGCAGCTGCTATTTACACTCTTTGGAAGGTAATCTCTGGTTTAGCGAAGATAACGTCAGATAAAAGCTTCAGCTAAGTTAATTAGAAGGCAGGTAGCTGATTAGCTTCCTGCTTTATAGCGAATTATATGGATTTTCTTCTAATTTTCATGCTTTAGCCAAAGTCGATTCCTTCAATTATTTTCATCGGTATAACACCGTACTAAGCGAGCCAAAATAGTGGTTTAAAATGTTTAGCGAAACGAAAGATAAACCAATATTTGAGCTACGTTTAAGTGCCTTGTTAGCTTTTACTCTGATGCTACAACAACATTTTCTACTGGCTTGAATAAACACACAGCACCTCCATTAGTTAAGCTCACGTTATAGCGCATGTCACAGTTCACTGCTATAAACATAATTGGGAGTTGTTCGTTTCCAAATGAGTTGGGCAAAAATGCGATTTTTTGGCCCGTCTTACACTTTCCAACATTATCAGCCACCTTCCAGCTAACAGCCGTACACACTGTCTGCTGATCAATGCCAGTTGCGTGTACTTGTAATGGGCTAAATAAAGCAATTGATGCTAGGAAAAGATTGGTAATGACTTTCATATAAAAACTCCCTTTATTTTGAGATGTTCATTTATTAACTAGAATTACAGAATGGTTTTTAAAGCTGACGAATGACATGGATTCCCCCTACCGAGGATCTACTACACTTATTCAGTGCTCAATTACACCGGGTCAACTACAGAATCTGTCTTGAACGCTTTGTTATATTTTTATTGCTTGCCTATGATTGGATTAAACACTTCCCTGAGAGCTTTTTCTATAACTTCGACACCAAAAAATGCTCTCGGATTTATATTAAACTCATGAAAAATATACCTTAATTCGACACCAGAAAGTAATTCAGGGCGACTTCTAAGTTTTAACGCATATGTACCCGACTCTTCGCTTCCATCTAAATGATTGATAATCCTATCACTCAAATTGTCACGCTTACCGAGGTATAACGGTATATATTTCCCTTGCTTTAAACGGTAGATATGGTTCTTCGCTCGACTCGGATAGTACCTAGAAACCCCTTTAGGAAGGTTTTTTGATCTAATTACTCCCCAACTATTACCAAAGTCTTCAAAATATTCATAATCTTTGAAGTTAAATTTAGCTTCAAAGTAATAAATCCCAGGATTTGATGGTAAAGACAGATCACTATTTGGGGCATTTAACGCTAAAGTTCGGCTCTGTTGTTTCAGTTTTCTTGCTAATGACCAAATAGGTTTTGGAGCTACTAAAGAATCCCGTATTTGTCCCAGCTTATCCAGATTTACATCAAAGTCGTTCATCATACACTCCGAAAATATAACGCCTCATTAAGTGGAAATTAATGGTTGGCTATAATCGCGTAGCGATGGCCAACTGTTAATTTTCCATTTAAATGACTTGTTATACATTTTCTATTTCCACGTTACTTTTCTTAATTCTTCAGCCATTAATTTCAGATCATTGTAATCATTAATAGTTAAGTAATCTCTAAGATCTTTATATCTGTAACCTTGAATGCCTCCGTGAGATGCTTTTTTAAAATCAGTTTCATAAGTACTGTTTTCAGGAAGGAGATAATATTTTAATCCAGAATGATCTTCGCCTAATTCAGACAATCCCTTTTGAAGACGTTCTTTTTGTTCATTTGTATGCCCTTTACTATGAATATCCAATGAGCCTGTATTAGAATCATAATCTGCAATTATTATCGTCTCGATTTCAGATATTGTTCTTACAGACTTGCTGTTATATAAACCGAAGTATTTAAACTTCTGACTGTGCCAATTAGTTGGACAATAGTATATTTTGTGTTTTTTGTTCCAAGTATATGAAAAACCAGTAGGTGCGAATAATAATTTATATTCTTCATTAGAAATCAAATCACTTCCAATACAGTAACCACTAAAATCATCAAGAAGTAAGCGCAGTTCCATATCATGTGTATTTTCTTCGTAAATACCTGCTAAATTCTCAATCAAATCATTAAACAATAAATTAATAAATTGGATTTTTAAGTTCGGATATGATTTTTTTAGCTCTCTATTTATTTTAATAACTTCATCTTCATCGAATTTTAGTGAACTTAAATGCCATAGTTGATTGTGGCTATTTTCATTAAACACTTCTCCATATTTAATTAACTTTCCGATCAATTCCTTACTATTCAATTTAGTTTCAATGACTATCTTTGATGGTTTTACTTCAATATGACCATCAATTATTCCTTTTCCCATACCAACCTGTTGTGTGAAAATAGGTTGAGGATAATAATCCTGCCGAATATTTCCTTCATTTGAACGCTCAATTATTGATTTGTAATAACTTACATTTAGGTCATTCAACCTAGAGAGCATCAATAAAACATTGTTCGTAACAGTATTTTCTTTTTGTGAGTATTTTTGAAATTGGCTTATTCTCATTTTCTTCTCATATTTACAATAAACTCATAAATTACAACTTTATGTATAACGCCCAATTAAGGTGTGAGCCACGCTACCACGACACCCAATTTGAACGCCGTAAACACTAAACTAGACCCAAACCAAAAATGCCAAGCGTGGGGAATCACTCTTAAATTGCTTGTTAGAATTTTATATTGCAGTTTTCGATAAACCAGAGCTAGAGAACTTAAAAATCATAGCTGTTTGAGCTGATTCTGTGAGTAAACTTTTACTTGCTATTGGCGACAAATGCTTGTTCTTTTTAGTTGATGATACGAAAAATTTTACTTTTGAACATTGGTAAAAATGCTGATGCATATCTACAGATTGATAACCTCCAATGTTAATATTTCCTGAATTTCTACCATGATGTGATGGCTTAAATAAAAATTCTTTATCTAACTTAGCTGGATCAAAATCAATGTTACTTCCTGCAATATTTTCCGCATCACCAAAGAAGTTGATAGAGTATTTTCCATCTTCACTAGAAATATATAAACAATGGCTAGAATCATTGCTGCTTATATTATTTGTCACGCACTGAGTTCGGGAGTCATTATAAGGCCACATCCAAGTAATGTGTAATGACGGTATTAAACAAGACATATACCTTAAATTGCTCTTTTCTGGAATTAGAACATACTTCGATATTTTACCATCGCATGCTAGATTATCGATTCTAGCTAGACCATTAACCCAAGAAGGTTTAGAAAATGAAGATAGATAGTTGTAGTACAAGAAACAATCTTGAGTTGTGTCTATCTTATCAATAGCCTCAATCACCCCCCTAAAATGGTCTCCATCACAATGAGATATGAAAAAACCGCTAATTTCTTTGGAGACATTTATATTCTGTTTTTCAAAATAATTTATAACCTTCTTTATCTTTGAACAAACATCCTGATTTAGACGTCCTCCGTCAAAAAGATATAGCTTTCCATCGGGAGCTACTAAAAGGTTACTTTCACCATTTCCAACGTTGAATATACACACATACCAATCTTTCCCTAAACCAGTATTAGCGTCGTTTGCTTCAGATAACTCAAGCAAGTTTGTCTTATTTTTTTGATTAAGGTACTGAAGAGAACTCCTCAATGACCGAGCACGAGGATCATTGCCACCTTTAACAGCATTTTGGAAACCATTCTGACTAATGTCGAACTCTTCTTCGAAGAGCATAAACCTATCTACATACACTTTCGGACTTGCGTACATTCGGCTCAATGGTATTCGAGCTTCTAGCTCCTCAATATCCTCAACCCCCTCAACATTGAGAATATTCTCTACCACTTCCCTAGTGACATCTTCATAGCTAACCACAAAAGAATCACCATCTTGGTAGCAATCATTTATATATATTAATTTACTGTCTTCCATACTATCTCTTTAAAATTCTAACGCCGCGTTAAGTAGTGAGCGACGCAAACCACCTAACCTAAACCATTGCGCCTTAAACACAAAACCCGACTAGAACCGAAATCGCCGAGCGTTGCGAATGATCTTCACCCGATAAAATGGACACCCTATCTTCTTTAACCCGTCATGACTTCATATTCATGCGGGCTTCGATATCCAAGACTTGAGTGCAGTCTATAACGGTTATAAAAATGCT